>JAFEIL010000369.1 GCA_017495105.1 Emticicia sp.
GTATTATAGGTCCTCATATCAACGAATACCTTATTTATGACTATTGGATACCAGAGAAAAAGTAAATGACGATGATTTTTACTAAAATTACAAATATGAATATTGATGTCTTTTTTGAAAATTGGTGGTAAAACCATAAACCCCACTTTAAAACCTAACACTTTTAGTACGTTTTTGATAAAATAACCATGTTTAAATACCAAACTTATCCTTTCGTAAAGCCGCCAGAATTAAATAATGGTAATTCTAAAATTTACGATGTAAGTATTGTAGGCGGTGGACCAGTGGGTTTAACATTGGCTCTGTCATTGGCAAAACAAGGCGTCCAAGTTTTGCTTTTAGATGATAGCAATCAGGTGAGTGTGGGCAGTCGTGCTATATGTTTTGCTAAAAGAAGTTTAGAAATTTTTGATAAATTAGGAGTAGCAAAACCAATGATAGAAAAAGGTGTACAATGGAATGTAGGCCGCATTTTTTTCAAAGATCAAGAAATTGACCGTTTTGACCTTTCTCCCGAGAAATTGTCGAAATACCCTGCTTTTATTAATTTACAACAATATTATGTCGAGCATTTTTTGATAGAAGCCGCATTGAATGAACCCAAAATTGACATAAGGTGGTTAAACAAGGTGGTAAACATTGAACAGATAAATGACGAAATTGTTAAGGTAGATATTGAAACTCCTGAAGGTAATTATTTTATAAAAACAAAATATTTAGTAGCTTGTGATGGTAGTCGCAGCACCATTCGCAGTTTGATGAATTTGGAGATGCAAGGAGAGCGGTTTGAAGAACGTTTCCTCATTGCTGATTTTAAAATGGAAGCAGACTTTCCTTCAGAAAGATGGTTTTGGTTTGATCCTCCATTTGCTCCAGGGCAAAGTATTTTGTTGCATAAACAACCAGATAATTTATGGCGATTGGATTTTAAATTGGGAAAAAATGCAGATAGTACCATTGGCCAAGACAAAGAATTTATTTGTGAAAAAATTAAAAGCGTAATACAAGACCGACCTTTCGAATTGGATTGGACAAGTATTTATAGTTTTAGCAGTAAAAAATTAAATAGATTTGTTCATAAAAACGTCATCTTCATAGGTGATGCGGCTCATGTAGTGAGTCCATTCGGAGCAAGAGGAGCCAATAGTGGCATTGAGGATGCTGATAATCTGAGTTGGAAACTTGCCACAATTTTAAAAGGTAATATCAAGGAACTTTTAGAAACCTACAATGCCGAAAGAGTAGCTGCAGCAGACCAAAATATTGCTTGCACGGGTCAGTCAAATACTTTTATTGCTCCGCAAGGAGAGGAAGCAACAGCCATAAGAAATGCTATTTTGGAAAAAGCAAAGCTAGATGTATTTTATAAAAAGCAAATAAATTGCGGACGACTAAGCATTCCTTGTGTATATGGCAAATATCAAAATTCAGAAGAAGGTAGCTGGCAAAGTCAGGACTTAGAGCCTGGAAGAGCTGTAAAAGATTGTAGTTTTGATAATGGCTATTTAATAGATAAATTAGGCTATCATTTTACCTTGCTAATTGATAAAACTAAGCTTTCGGAGGATGAAAAGAAACGAATAACCGATGCCGAAATAGATATTATTGAAATTGATGTTTTCAAAAGTGATAAACTTTCAAAACTTTATGATTTAGTGGATGGAGGTGCCTACTTATTTACCCCAGACCAATACATTTTGGGTAAATGGCGAAATTTTAGATTAAGTACAGTTTTAGATTTAATCAATTCATATATGTCTGGAAATCTCTTTGAACAAAACAGTCTAATCAAAACTGAACAGGAAATCATAGATGAAGAGATTGCAGAAACCCTTAGAAACGTTCATAGTTTAAATGTTATAAATTAAAATTATGCCCATTTATCATAAATTAGGAAAAATGCCCCAAAAGCGTCACACCCAGTTTAAAAAAACTGATGGTGGGCTTTACTATGAGCAATTGTTTGGAACAATCGGTTTCGACGGTATGTCATCGCTGATGTATGAGATTCATCGACCAACAATGGTCAAAGAGATTTTGTCCGAAAAAGACGTTTCTCCCAAAATAGCCATTGAAAAAGGCATGAAAGCACGCCTTTTGAAAGGTTTTGAGGTTAAACCTAAAGATGATTTTTTGGAAAGTCGTACCCCTCTTCTGGTGAATTCAGATATTCATATTGGCTTGGCAGCACCAAAAAAATCATTGCGTGAATACTTCTATAAAAATGTAGATGCCGACGAAATGCTGTTTATACACCAAGGCAGTGGTACTTTGAGAACTATGCTGGGCAATATCTCTTTTGAGTATGGTGACTATCTCATCATTCCTAGAGGTATGATTTACCAAATAGATTTTGATTCAGAACAAAACCGGATCTTATATGCAGAAAGTTTTCACCCAATTTATACTCCTAAACGATACAGAAATCATTTTGGGCAATTATTGGAACATTCGCCTTTTTGTGAAAGAGATTTAAAATTACCCCAAGACCTTGAAACGCATGACGAAAAAGGGGATTTCATTATAAAAATCAAAAAACAAGGTGTTTTATACGAAATGTTGTATCCAACACACCCTTTTGATGTGATAGGATGGGACGGTTATAATTTCCCCTATGGATTTTCAATTCACAATTTTGAACCTATTACTGGCCGAGTACATCAGCCACCACCGGTGCATCAGACCTTTGAAACCAAAGCGTTTGTAATTTGCTCATTCGTTCCTCGCTTATATGATTATCATCCATTGAGCATTCCTGCACCGTATAATCATTCAAATATCGATAGTGACGAAATGTTGTATTATGTGGATGGTGACTTTATGAGCCGAAACAATATTGAGAAAGGACATATCACATTACATCCAGCGGGAATTCCTCATGGCCCTGCACCAGGTGCTTATGAGCGTAGCATTGGGCATACTGGCACAGAAGAGTTAGCGGTAATGATAGATACTTTCAGACCCTTGTGTGTAACTGAAGATGCTTTGAAAATTGATGATGGAAAGTATTACAAGAGTTGGTTGGAGTAGAAAAAAACGATTAAAAACAAGAAAATGAAACAAGGAATCGCTTTTGGAATATATAATATTAAAGAAAAACCGAAAAGATTGGCAGCCAAAATTCAAGGGCAGATTGTTGACCTATTTCTTTTAGCTGAAAAGAATGTTTTTGAAGCATTAAAAATTGACAATTCTGTATTTGAAAATGATTTTCTCAATGACTATATCAGTCTTGGTAAAGAAAAAACAAATTTTGTAACTCAAATTTTAAAAAACATAAATCTTGAAGAATACCCATCTTGTATAGTTTCTAAAGAACAGGCTGCCTTACATTTACCAATTAGAATAGGCGATTACACTGATTTTTATTCGTCTGAGCAGCATGCTTACAATGTAGGCGTCATGTTTAGAGACCCAAATAATGCACTTTTACCTAATTGGAAGCACTTACCAGTGGCCTATCATGGGCGTTCGAGTTCTATTTTTGTTTCGGGTCAAAATTTTCATAGACCAAAAGGTCAAGTAAATGCTAGCGATACAACCCTTCCCGGTTTTTCTGAAAGTAAAAGGCTTGATATAGAACTAGAAATGGCTACCGTTATTGGTAAAAATAATGGAATTGGAAACGCCATAGATGTTAATCAAGCAGAAGATTATGTGTTTGGATTTTGCTTATTTAACGATTGGTCTGCACGAGATATTCAGCGTTGGGAATACGTTCCACTTGGGCCATTCTTAGCGAAAAACTTTTTCTCTTCCATAGCCGCTTGGGTAGTACCTATTGAAGAATTAGCACCATTCAAGGTAGATGCCGAGGTTCAAAACCCAGAAGTACTGCCTTATTTACAAGAGAAAAATCGTAAAAACTTCGACGTTACATTAGAAGTTTATCTTATTCCGTATTCTGATGAAACACAAACAGAAGTATTATTGTGCAAGTCCAATTTCAAAAATATGTATTGGACAGTGGCTCAGCAGATAGCTCATCATACGGTAAATGGATGTAATCTAAATGTAGGTGATGTAATGGGTTCGGGTACTATTTCTGGAAAAACACCCAATAGTTATGGTTCATTATTGGAGCTCAGTTGGGGTGGTAAAAATCCTATTATATTGCCAGATGGAAGTACTCGGACATTTTTAGAAGATGGTGACACCATTGTCATAAAAGGACATTCCGTAAACGACAATTATAGTGTTGACTTTGGCGAAGTAAGAACAACCATTTTACCCTCTAAGTAAATATTTATTATGCTAACTATCAACCCCAAAGAAGTATCCGTTTCAGTGTTGCATGGCTATTTACAAGGCTCTATTGCCCCACGGCCGATTGCATTTGCATCAACTATCGATAAAGATGGAAATGTGAATTTAAGTCCATTTAGTTTTTTCAATGTGTTTGGTACCAATCCGCCTACGCTTATTTTTTCGCCAAATAGACGTGTAAGAGACGGGAGTCAAAAGCATACGCTCGAAAATGTATTGGAACACGATGAGGTGGTCATTAATATGGTTGATTTTGCTATGGTAGAACAAATGTCTTTAGCGAGTTGCGAATATGAAAAGGGAATCAACGAATTCGTAAAAGGGGGCTTGACTGAAGAGCCTTCGATTATGGTGAAACCACCTCGTGTAAAAGAATCGAAAGCGGCCTTTGAGTGTAAAGTAAAGCAGGTCATTCAAATGAGTGAGGAAGGCGGTTCGCCAAATTTAGTCATTTGTGAAATCGTTTTGGCACATTTTTCTGCGGATATTTTAGACGAAAATGGCAAAATCGATCAAACCAAAACAGATTGGGTGGCACGTTTAGGCGGCGATTGGTATGTTAGAGCTTCGGGCGATGCCCTATTTGAAGTGGCCAAACCCAGTATTCATAAAGGAATAGGGGTTGAGGCCATTCCTGATTTTATCAAAAACGATTCATCATTTTCTGGTAATGACTTAGGCAGATTAGGGAATATTGAAAACTTACCTTCTAAGGACGAAATCGACGACTTTATCCTTCATAATCCGAATGCCAATTTTAAAGAAATGGGCAAAGAATATTTAACACACGGTAAAATAAAGGAGGCTTGGATGGCATTGCTAAGCCAATCAAGATTTTGATAGTCCTTTACCAACATGACAGCATTTTACTTACTGCATTGATATTTTGGGTATTTTACAATTGTTTTTACTTTCCTATACAAAACTTACTAAAAATATTTGCTAATAAATCATCGGAAGAAATTGCTCCTGTAATCTCACCAAGATGGTGCAACGAAAGTCTAATATCTTGAGCTAGAAAATCCCCAGTAATACCTATATCTAAACCATTCAAAACCTCTGTTAGGGCATCATTGGCTTTTACTAAATGTTCATAATGACGTAGATTCGTCAACATCGTATCGGCTTGTTTTTTAACTTTGGCTTTTGCAACGATTGCTGTTTTGAGTGCATCAATGCCAATGTTGTTTTTGGCTGAGATGTTTAAGCCTTCAAAGTTTTCTTTTTGTTCTACCAAATCAATCTTATTTCTAACTTTAATAATCTTGTCTTCCTCAAGATCTAATTTAAAATCGTCGTTAATAATTTGATTATCAGTCAATAATAAAACTATTTCAGCACGACGCATAGCGTCTTTCGATCGTTCGATTCCTATAGACTCAACTACATCTTTTGTTGCCCGAATTCCTGCTGTATCTATAAATCTAAACTTAATTCCTTCAATAAAAAGTACATCCTCAATCACATCACGGGTTGTGCCCGCAATTTCTGTTACGATGGCTCTTTCTTCATTCAGTAGTATGTTCAAAAGTGTTGACTTTCCAGCGTTGGGCGGTCCAATTATCGCTACAGGTAAGCCTTCTTTAATCACATTTCCTGCGTCGAATGAATCAATAAGGTTTCTAAGAAAATCCTGAATTTTTGATATTAAAGATTTTAAGTCATCTCTTTCTGCAAACTCCACATCTTCTTCACCAAAATCTAGTTCTAATTCTACTAAGCTTGCAAATTGAATCAATTCTTCACGCAAAACTTTCAATTGATTCGAGAAACCACCTCTCATCAAATTCATAGCCGTTTTGTGGGCGGCTTCCGAGTCGGCCGCAATCAAATCTGCTACGGCTTCGGCTTGAACTAAGTCAAACTGTCCATTCAAAAATGCACGTTGCGTAAACTCACCCGCTTGTGCCATGCGACACCCATTCTGAAGCAAAAGTTTCAGAATATACCTTATAATGTAGTCGCTACCATGACAAGAAATTTCTACAACATCTTCTTTTGTGAAACTTTTGGGTGTTTTAAAAACAGCAATTAAAACTTCATCTACAATCAATCCGCTATCTCGAATTGTGCCAAAATGTATCGTGTGCGAATCAACCTTAGTTAAGTCTTTGCCTTTGAAAATTTTATTGACAATCGTAAATGTATGTTCGCCCGAAATACGAATTACTCCAATCGCTCCGATACCCTGTGGCGTAGATAACGCACAAATTGTTTCTAATTGAGTCATTTATTATAGTAAAAGAAATCTTTTCTAATATTCGATTAATCAACTTTACAAATCTTGTAAATCTTTCAATCATGGTTTAAATTACTTATTTTTGCAAATCTACCAACTAAAATCTTAAAATCAGTGATTGTAGATAACCAGCCGATAATTTATTTGAAACTATCGGCTTTCAGCTCTGTACTTTCGACTTTTGAAATATGTTAAAAGCAAAAACTTTATGGTATCTCAATGCAATCTTATTGTTGATTGCTCTATTTATTGCTTATCAAATCTGGTTTGCTCCGCGTAAAGATGCTTGGAATTTTGTACCCGACAATGCCTTCTTGGTCGTAGAAAGTTCCGAAATTCAACAATCGCTTCATTCTAAAACTGACCCAACTCAGCTTGCCGACATTCCGTTTTTTTATGATGCGTTGGCACAACTAAAAAAAATTGGCGAAAGTATTGATAACGAAAATATTGCTAAAAAGTTTTTTGAAAAGAAACTCATCACTTATTCGCTCCACCGGGAAAATAAGAAAAATCTCGAATATATTATCTATATTCCAGCTGGCACTTTTGGGGATGATTCTTTTCTGAATAGGCTCTTAGTGCCAGATGCTACAAAACGTAAAGTTTATGGGCGTAATTATAAGGGGCTTCGCATCAATGAATTATATGATATTAATAGTCGCCCACTTTTCAATTTCTTTGTGCATGATGATTTTTTGATTTGTAGCGGCTCGAAAGTATTACTTGAAGAAGTTGCCAATCGAATCAAATCAGGGGTCGCCATTGAAAGAGTGCCATTCAAAGAAAGTAGAAAAGGAACAGCACACATTTATTTTAAGAGCAAGAGTTTACAAGATGTGGCTGATATTCTTCCCTCGCAGTTATCACCAAATCTGATTGAGTTTTTTGGGAATATTACGCCACGTAACCCTGATATTGTTTTCGAAAAACAAAAACTCCCTAATATTATTTCTGCTTACATTTACTCTAAAGGTACAAATGTAATTCCATTCTTAGGAATTTTCGCTCGTCAAAAACCTCAGCCTTTTACTTGTACTGACTTGATTACCGAAAATACGGCAATTACAATTCGTTTGAGTTTTAAGAATAAACTCTTATTGGCCCAAGATTTTAATACTTACATGAAAAACGAAGAACCAGAACTCGTTGCTGAAAAAGATAGCGTTAATCGTTTGCTAAACGTCAATCTCAATAGTTTTTATTCGATCCTGAAAGATGAAATTGTTTTGTGTGAAATGGAAACGTCATCTGATGAGCCATCGAAGAAAAT
Source organism: Emticicia sp. (assembly GCA_017495105.1). GTDB lineage: Bacteria > Bacteroidota > Bacteroidia > Cytophagales > Spirosomataceae > Emticicia. The sequence continues at coordinate 7,779 of JAFEIL010000369.1, forward strand.
CTTACTCATCAAAACCGAAGACTCGGCCGATGCTCTTAATTTATTTGATGATTTGGCCACCAATGCCGAAAAGATTTCCAGCTATTTTAAAGCACAACCGTTTACCTATCTTAATAATTTTGTTAGAAAAATTGATGTTAGCCAATTACCGGCTATGCTGTTTGGTTCGGTTTTCAAAGGTTTTTCCGATTGTTATTATACCCAAAAAGACGATTACATTATTTTGGCTAGCGATGATGATGCCATGCGTGAATACCTCAATAGCATAAATACAGCACAAACTTGGGCAAATTCAAGCATTTATCGCAGTTTTATTGATAAACTTAGTCCACAATCGCAAGTAACTGCCATTATTAGCCCACAGCGAGTTTGGAATAATATTTTTTATTCGTTACCCAAAAAGTGGCAAACTTCAACGCTCAAACACGAAGTTAGAGTAAAAGACATACGGTTTATGGCTCTCGAAAACTTTGTAATTAATAGTACATTTGGAACTAAGTTTTTGATAGAAAAAGTCCCACAAACGCAAAAAGCAGCAGTTATCAATAAATTATTTTTGCAAGATAGTTTGATTGTAAAAAGCCCTTTAGTTGGTATTCCAAATATCATAAGAAATTCAGTAAATGCAGCCGACGAAATTATTGTTCAACAAGCAGATAGCCAACTGAAATTATTGTCAAATACTGCCAAAGTAATAAATACCATTCCTCTCGGACAGATAATAAATACTGATTATTTATTACCAACTGATTATTTCCAAGATGGACTTCTTCATTATCTGACCACCAATCCAAGTAATTTGGTGGTTTTGAGTCGAGATAATATGCAGGGAATAATTGCTAGTTCGCCAGAATTGTCATTAGACGAAGGAGTGAAAGTCTTAGCTGCTAACGAAACAAAAATCTATATCGTTGATGCATCGGCAACGATATATATAATTAATGAGGAAACTCAAAAAGTAAGTAAAATAAAAACACCAACTCAACTCGGCAGCATCGTTCAGATTCAGCCAGTCAAGTATAAAAACAATGCCTATTTGGCCGTATTACAAAAAGATGGAACGCTTAATGTTTTCTACGAACAAGGTCCAACTTTGAGTGGTTTTCCAAAAGTACCGCTTACGGCTCGACCAATAGGGATGATTGTAGAGGAAGATGGCAGCAAAAACTCAGTCATCACTTTGCTTTCCGAAATTGGAGAAATTAAGAAAGTCGATATGCTTGGCAACAACATAACAAATGCTAACATTCAGTTAGAACGTCCTGATAAAGGAGCAGTGTTTGAATTATTATTCGATCAAAACCGTAAAGATTGGTTGGTGGTGCGTCGGACATCTACTTCGATGGTAATTTTCAATAAACAAGGAACTTCAGTAATAAAAATTGAAAGCACAAATTTCATGAAATCGCAACTAAAGTATTTTGATTTAGGAAATGATTTGCGAGTTATTTCAATTTTCGATGGAAAAAACAATACATTCTTTGACCTAAAAGGCAAAACAATCGGTGATAAACCATTACCAGCCAGTGCATTACCCGCACTTTCTTACGCTGAAGCTTACAATAAGCTATTTATTTATAACCCAAACAAAACCAAGTTTGAGGTATGGACGGTGAAGTTGAAATAAATAATAAATATTTTTACTAATCATTTGCATTTAAAAAATAAAGATTCTATATTTGCACTCTCATTAAGAAACGGAGTATTCTTCTCTGGTCAAATGAAGTCCCAGCTCATGCGGGAAACCAATTTGACTATTGACCTGTTGAGTCGTCTGAATTTATTCACTTCACTCATTTGAAACGGTCTCCGAAAGCTTTTGAACATTTACAGGAATCATTGCAAGGTAACAAGGGATTGTCCTGCACCTATTTGGTCCTTACCACACGTGGTTTGCAATGCAAAGTTTAAGTTGACAATGGTCAACCTCTGAAAAAAGTAAATAAATTATTAGTTTAAACTTGTAATCGTGTAAAATTATCACGAAATTTGCACCCCGGTTTACGTTGAACTGGTGAGAAGATGAAAGTTTAGGTTAAATTAGCAAATAAAGCGTAAAATACCATGTCTGGAATTATTGGAAAGAAGGTTGGAATGACAACTATCTTCAACGCGGAAGGTCAAGCAGTACCATGTACTTTGATAGAAGCAGGCCCATGCGTTGTTACTCAAGTTCGTACCGAAGATAAGGATGGCTACAAAGCCATTCAATTAGGATACGGCGAAAAGAAAGAAAAAAATACAAGTAGATCACTTGTAGGTCATTTTAAGAAAGCGGGTACAACACCTAAGCGTAAATTAGTAGAATTCAAAGAATTCGAAAAAGAATATAGTCTCGGCGAAACAATTCGTATTGAAGATGTTTTTGTGGAAGGAGATTTCATAGATGTAAGTGGTAACTCGAAAGGACGCGGTTTTCAAGGTGTTGTTAAGCGTCACGGTTTTGCTGGAGTAGGTGGTCAAACACACGGTCAGCATAATAGAGGTCGTCACCCTGGTTCAATTGGTGCATGTTCGTTTCCATCGCGTGTATTTAAGGGTGTTCGAATGGGTGGTCGTATGGGAAATACTCGTACTACAATCCAAAACTTGAAAGTATTAAAAGTGCTTACAGAACAAAACCTTATTGTAGTGAATGGTTCAATCCCAGGAGCGAAAAATTCCTACATAACATTACATAAATAAGATAACCCCCAGCCCTTTAAGGGGTGTTATAGAAATAGCCCCCTTTTGGGCGGGGGGTATTTAGGTCGAAACTGAACGACATCGAAAAAATACAGAAATAATCAAATGAATTTATCAGTATTAAGTAAAGACGGAAAAGACACAGGTCGCACAGTTATATTAGCTGACAGTGTTTTCGGAATCGAGCCGAATCAACATGTGGTTTACTTAGATGTAAAACATTATTTGGCTAATCAACGTCAGGGAACTCACAAAGCAAAGCAAAGAGCAGAGGTTAATCGTTCTACGAAGAAAATCGTTCGTCAGAAGGGTTCAGGCGGGGCTCGTCACGGTTCTACTAAAGCTCCGATTTTTGTAGGTGGAGGTCGTGTATTCGGGCCAGTTCCACGTGATTATGATTTCAAACTCAACAAGAAAATTAAAGTATTGGCTCGTAAATCAGTACTTTCATCTAGAGCAGCAGAAAGCAATATTTCGATTATTGAAAATTTTACTTTCGAAGCACCAAAGACAAAGTCATATTTGTCATTCCTCAACGCACTTTCTTTGACTGGTACCAAAACTTTATTTATCATAGGTGATTATGACAGTAATGTTTATTTGTCAGCACGTAATATTCCAAAAGCCAAGGTTATAAGTGTTGATGAAGTAAGTACTTACGATTTGATTAACGCTGATAAAGTTTTAATTAGTGAAAGTGCATTGTCGAAAATTGAAACAATATTGAATTAAGACTTATAGTTGCGTTGCAACTTATAAATAATACGAAAATGAGTGTACTCAAAAGACCAATCGTTACCGAAAAATCACAAAAACTTACTTCAACAGGTAAATTTGTGTTTGAGGTTGAGTTAACTGCGAATAAAATCGAAATCGCAAAAGCTGTCGAAAAAATGTACGGTGTTACTGTAACTGATGTTAACACTGTTCGCCAAATCGGCAAAAAGAAATCGAGAATGACTCGGAGCAGAGCATCATCTGGTATGACTTCTACCTTTAAGAAAGCAGTAGTTACATTAAAAGATGGTGATTTAATCGATTTCTACGAAAATTTGTAATAAGGGCTTAAACAGCGACATTACACAATTTACTAAATTAAAGTATAGCCTTTGGCTGCAAAAGATTAAGTAACAATGGGTATCAAAAAATTAAAACCAAACACACCTGGCCAACGTCATAGAATTGCTCCTGATTTTTCAGACATTACAGCAAGTAAGCCAGAGAAAAGTCTAACCGCTACCATCAAAAGAACTGGTGGTCGAAATAGCGAAGGTCATCGTACTGCACGTTATATTGGTGGTGGACACAAACGTAGATATCGTTTGATTGACTTCAAAAGAAATAAAGTAGATGTTTCTGCTGAAGTAAAAACTATTGAGTATGATCCAAATCGTACAGCACGTATTGCCTTAGTTCAATATACTGATGGTGAGAAAGCATATATAATTGCTCCTAACGGATTGAAAGTTGGACAATCTATCATCTCAGGTTCAAATGTTGCACCAGAGGTTGGTAATACACTCCCAGTAGGAAACATGCCACTTGGTACGATTATACATAATATTGAATTACAACCTGGTAAAGGTGCTCAAATGGCACGTAGTGCTGGATCTTATGCTCAGGTATTAGCAAAGGATAGTAAATATGTTACGCTAAAAATGCCATCAGGCGAGATGAGGATGGTATTAGCTACCTGTCTTGCCACAGTAGGTGCGGTTTCGAACGCAGACCACATGAATGTAACCCTTGGAAAAGCGGGGCGTAAGCGTTGGTTAGGAGTTCGTCCAAGAGTTAGAGGGGTTGCAATGAATCCAGTTGATCACCCGATGGGTGGTGGTGAAGGTCGTTCGTCAGGTGGTCATCCACGTTCACGTAACGGTTTATTAGCAAAAGGTAAGAAAACTCGCGATACAACCAAGCCTTCGTCGAAGCTTATAATATCAAGAAGAAAAAAATAATAATCAAGCAGTTTAATGGCTTTTTGATTTAGAAATAGACAAAAGGTTCAAAACTTAACCGTAGCGATAAATCGCTCAGAATAATAAATAATGGCACGTTCACTTAAAAAAGGACCATACATTGATTTTCGTCTCGATAAGAAAATTGTCGATATGAATAATTCAGGCAAAAAGTCAGTTATCAAGACTTGGTCACGTCGTTCAATGATTTCACCAGATTTCATCGGCCACACCTTCGCAGTACATAATGGAAATAAATTTATTCCTGTTTATGTAACTGATAACATGGTAGGACACAAACTTGGTGAATTTTCACCAACTCGTAACTTCCGTGGTCACGTAGCAAAAAAAGATAAAGGTAAAAGATAATAATTACAATGAAGAATGAAGAATGAAGAGTGAAGAATGTAAAATGAAAAGTGTAAACTGAAAAGTAAACATAATTCTTTATCGCTATAGCGAATCGTTCAAAATTCTTAATTCTTAATTCATAATTCTACATTTCAAGAATAATGGAAGCAGTAGCAAAACTTAATGATTACCCTACTACGCCTCGTAAGGCAAGATTAGTGATTGACCTTATTAGAGGGATGAAGGTAAGTCAGGCTTTAGGCATTTTGAGCTTTCAGCCACAACATGCCGCACCAGTGGTAAAGAAGGTCTTATTATCAGCTGTTGCTAACTGGCAACAGAAGAACGAGGACTTGAAGATCGAAGATGCAGAATTGTATGTAAAAACAATTTTTATTGATGGTGGACGTATGTTGAAACGTATGAGACCTGCTCCGCAAGGACGTGGACACCGTATCCGTAAACGTTCTCATCATCTTACAATCGTAGTTGATAGTGCAAATTAATTCAATCAAATAGCAAACGATACACTACTCGCTTTGCTTAATAAAGTAAATTACCAATGGGACAAAAAGTAAATCCGGTAGGTTTAAGACTTGGTTATATTAGAGGATGGGATTCTAACTGGTATGGTGGGAAAACATTCGCTGAGAAATTAGTTGAGGATCAAGAAATCCGTAAATATGTTTCAGCTCGTATTCCAAAAGGTGCTATTTCGAAAGTAGTTATCGAGCGTACCTTAAAACGCATAACACTTACAATTCATACAGCCCGTCCGGGTGTTGTAATTGGAAAAGGTGGAAATGAAGTTGATAAAATCAAGGAAGAGCTAAAAAAATTAACGAGTAAAGATGTTCAGATTAATATCTATGAAATAAAGCGTCCAGAGTTAGATGCTAAATTAGTAGGAGAGTCAATCGCCCAACAGCTTGAGGCTCGTATCTCTTACCGTCGTGCCATGAAGCAGGCTATTCAGGCTGCAGTTCGTGTTGGTGCTCAAGGTATTAAAGTGAAGCTCGGTGGTCGTCTAGCAGGAGCTGAGATGGCACGTAATGAAATGTATAAAGAGGGACGAATTCCTTTGCATACGCTTCGTGCAGACATCGATTATGCAATCTCTGAAGCCTTAACTGTATATGGAAAAATCGGTATTAAAGTATGGATTTTTAAAGGAGAGGTTTATGGAAAGCGTGATTTAACTCCAGCAGGTGGTGGTACTGCTCAATCGAACAACGAGAGAGGTGGTGCAGATGCTCAGGCTGGTGGACGTGGTGGTCGTGATGATCGTAGAGGTGGAGGTCGTGATGACCGCAGAGGTGGTGGTCGTGACGATAACAGAAGCGGTGGCGGCGGTGGTCGTAATAATAGCAACAACAACAATAACCGTGGAGGTGCTGCTGGCGGAAGTCGCAATAACAATAATAATAGAGGTACTGGTCCAAATAAGAGATAAGCACCTAACTTAGTTTCAAGTTTACTTCTTAAAAACTTTTGATGTATTCATTGGAACTTTAGGAAAATTTAACTTGAAACTAAGCACTTAGTGCTGAAAATATAACATCGTCATGTTACAACCAAGAAGAACTAAATTTCGTAAGCAACAAAAAGGCAGAATTAAAGGTCTTGCCACTCGTGGACACGAGATAGCTTTCGGAACATTCGCTATTAAATCCTTAGAGCCAGGTTTTATTACCTCTCGTCAGATTGAGGCAGCACGTATCGGTGTTACCCGTGCAATGAAACGTGAAGGTCAAGTGTGGATTCGTATTTTTCCAGACAAACCAATCACTAAGAAACCTTTAGAGGTACGTATGGGTAAGGGTAAAGGAGCACCTGAATATTGGGTTGCCAGTGTTAAACCGGGCACCATTTTATTCGAAGCAACTGGAGTTCCAGTAGAAGTAGCAACAGAGGCTTTACGCCTAGCTGCTCAAAAACTTCCGGTTCAAACAAAGTTTGTAGTACGTAAAGACTACCAAGAAGGAGCTGAATAATAACAATAGTTCTGAGTGCTGTGTTACGAACATCGGTTGACGGTATGAATTCCAAAAACTTAATTCTTAATTCCTAACTCAGTTAAGTTCAAATAATAAAATGAAACAGTCAGAAATTAAAGCATTGTCACTTGAGCAGTTAGAGCAAAATATTGCTGTTGAAAAAGATAGAATCTTGAAATTACAGTTTGCTCACGCCATTACACCCATCGAAAATCCGATGCGTATTCGTCAGTCTCGTAGATTGATAGCTCAATTGATGACCGAATTCAACGCAAGATAAATTATAGCAATCCCTGTAAATAACAGGATATCAAGTATCTGAACAATGGAAGAAAGAAATCTCAGAAAAGAGCGTATCGGGACGGTAGTAAGCAACAAGATGGATAAATCAGGTGTTGTAACTGTAGTTCGTAAATTGAAGCATCCGAAATACGGAAAGTTTATGCTCAAAACCAAGAAGTTTATGTTCCATGACGAGAACAATGAAGTAGGTATCGGTGATACCGTTAAGATTCAGGAAACTCGTCCATTGAGCAAAAACAAAAATTGGAGATTAGTAGAAATCGTAGAAAAAGCGAAATAATAGCCCCAATTTTATTCTCCCCAGATGGAGAATGCTATTAACTTAATTATCTCTTGAGCTGAACGGCACCTCGCTGGCGTCGTATCGACTTAAGGGTCTTAAAAATTCATAAGACAATGTTACAGCAAGAATCAAGAGCAGGTGTTGCCGACAACAGTGGTGCAAAAGAAGTGCTTGTTATCCGAGTATTGGGTGGCACGCGTAAACGTTATGCATCAATCGGTGATAAAGTTGTCGTAACGGTGAAATCAGCCCTTTCATCTTCAAACATGAAGAAAGGAACTGTATCAAAGGCTGTTGTTGTGAGAACTACTAAAGAAGTTCGTCGCAAAGATGGTACTTACATTCGTTTTGAGGACAACGCAGTCGTATTATTAAACAATCAAGATGAGCCACGTGGCACTCGTATTTTTGGACCTGTTGCTCGCGAATTGCGTGAGAAACAATTCATGAAAATCGTTTCTTTGGCTCCAGAGGTTCTTTAATTTGAAGGCAGGCTTGGTAATTTCTACTTTAGGAGTTTATCCAAAATCTCAGTTCAAATTTTAAAATTTCCAAATTTTCAAATTCAAAGTAATGGAAAGAAAATTCAATAAGCAGCAGAAACAACATGTTCGCACTGGCGATACAGTTGAGGTTATTGCAGGCAATGCTAAAGGAAAGCGTGGCGTTATAAGTGAGGTTATTGCAGCTAAACAACGTGTGGTTGTTAGTGGTGTAAATATCATGAAAAAGCACGTAAAACCTTCTGCTCAATCTCCTCAAGGGGAAATTCGTGAGTTTGCAGCTCCTGTTCACATTAGTAACGTTA
>JAFEIL010000229.1 GCA_017495105.1 Emticicia sp.
ATAAATTCTGTTAGAAAGTCTAATTTTAGGTGTTCTGACTGGCAAAAACTTAATATTTATCGTAAAAACGTCTAATTCTTGAAGTTACTTGGTCGTAAATTGGTTTCGTAAATTCAATAAATAATTGTTGAGGTGGTGGTGGTAGTTGCTCACGATTACGAGTCATATTTAGTTCGGAAGTAGTTAAGGCTCTTTCGTCACCGTTGAAACTCGCCCACTCATTTACCCATGTAAATTCTCCTGGAATCTCTTCTCGTGAAAGTGTTTTATTTGTTTGATAATCAAATATTTCCATCGAAAGTAAGCCTCTCGAACGTACTGCTTTACGTGATTTGATTATTGTAGCAGCTACTTTTCCATAGACTGAAACTTTTTTTCCATTGACAGTAGCTTCTCCAGTTTTTACACTGTCCCGGCTTGTTACATTTTGACGGTCGGTAGCTACATTAGTTTCGCCAACCACAAAGTCAATAATTTCGAGTCGTACTACTTGGTCAGGTTTTACTCTTACAGTTTTGGCTTCCTCTGGCGAGTAAAATCTTATAAATTTATTGATTCGTCGATTTGTACGTAAAAACTCTTCTACTTTTCCTTGAAAATATTCGTTGCTGTATTGATATAATCTTGAATTAACTTTTGGCTGTTCTACCACAACATGAACCGAGCCTAAATCAAGTGCTTCTTCCATGCGGTTGCGAGCATCTTTGTAGTTTGGGGCGAAAATCGAAATTTGTTCAAAATGATTGAATGCTACACGAGCATCAAGTTTACTTAATTTATTTCTTCTTAAAATATCATCACCTAAAACATAACGCTCAGCTGCGGCATTGTCACGGGCTTCTTCGGTTTCTTGAAAGTAAGTTTGCGGACTCACAATTCGTCGACAAGCTGTACAACGCTCAATTGATTCCTGCATTTTATTGAGTTTATTATAGTAATCAAGAATTGTTTCCCACCGAAATTGTTGATTTGCATTTCTGGCACGGGCAATATCTCTCATAAAATCCTCCTGTGCGTTGCGATACGCAGTAGGTAAAACCTCCAAAGCTTTACTATTATCCGAATCTTTCTTAAGTTTGTCAACAGACTGTAAAACAGCTTCGTAGTAATTTCCTTTTTCGAGTGCTTTTGTTCCGCTTTTTGAACAAGAGATAATAAAAATTATTGATGCCAAGGCTAAATATTTTAGAGGAGTTCTCATGGAATTTTAATTTTTAGTTTAATAGTAAATCTTTTGCAATATAATAGTTTTTACTTATTTTTTGCTTTGTCTACAGCACAGATTAACAATTTATTAGCAAATAACTAATAAAAAAAGTGATAAACCTTAGGAGTTTACCACTTACTTTACGTTTCTTAAATGATTTGTTATCAGTCTATTAGGCTTCGTTTTTTAGTTTAGAAAGACTTTGTGTTTTGATTTTTTCTTGTAATTTCAAAATGCCACCAATCAATGCCTCTGGACGAGGTGGACAGCCTGGCACATAAATATCTACAGGTATGATTCGGTCAACGCCTTTGACAACGTGATAACCATGTTCCCAATATGGGCCACCGCAGTTTGAGCAGCTTCCCATCGAAATCACGTATCGAGGTTCAGGCATTTGTTCATACAAACGTCGAATACGGTCAGCCATTTTAAATGTAACTGTGCCCGAAATTATAATCACATCTGATTGACGAGGCGAGTTTCGAGGAAATACACCGAAACGCTCTAGGTCATAACTTGATGCGTAAGTTGCCATCATTTCGATGGCACAACAAGCTAAACCAAAACCCATTGGCCAAAGTGAATTAGCTCTTGCCCAATTGGTTAGCTCGTCAATTGAAGTCAATATTACTTCACTTTCGCCTGTTTTTATATGTGCCTCTTTTTCGAGGGTTTCAAAATTCATTCAATTAGATGCTTTAAAACAGATGTAATATTTGAGATTATGAAAGATTTATCTTTTTTGTTACTAAATACTCCTTACTGCTGACAATCAACTATTGTCTGCGAACTTTTATTTATCAGCGTATTTTTCATTCACTTGGTCATACATATTCATTGGTATTTTGCTCTTAAATTTCGGTGTTCGGTATTCAGGTTTTACCCAATCTAGATAACCTTTAGCCCAAACATAGGCTAATCCTAGAGCCAAAATAGAAATAAAAATACACATTTCGGCCAGCGTGAACCAGCCCCAAAGTCCGTTTGTATCTTCGATAAATTGTTTACTGCCAAAAACTGTAGCCCAAGGAAATAAGAAAACTAATTCAACATCGAAAAGAATAAAAATCAGAGCAACAGTATAAAATTTCACATTAAACTGAACGTTTGCATTACCAATTGGGTCTTCACCTGATTCGTATGTTGTTAGTTTTTCATCATTCGGCTTGGCCGGACGCAACATCCAAGCAATGCCCAATACAGCAAGCACTGCAACTGCCGCCAAAATGATTGCTAAAAGTATTATGCCAAAATCTGATAACATCGAAGGGAATTGAAAATTAATAATTGATTTTAGAAAACTTTCGATTAATCCATGTCACGGTAAGCCATTATGCCTCCCAAAACATTGTGAACATTTTCAAAACCTTGTGCAATCAAGAATTGTTTAGCCTTTCCGCTTCTTGCACCACTTCGGCAATGAATATAAATATCCTGTCCTTTTATTGATTCAAACTCTTCTAATCTGTCTGGAATTTCGCCCAAAGGCACGAGTTTTGCTCCTAAATTATCATCTTCGTATTCGTATTCTTCACGTACATCAAAGAGGTTAATTGTATTTTCTCCTTCGATTAATTCTTTTAGTTGCTCAACTGTTATGTCAAAGTTTTTGTCCATGATAATATATTTTTATTGTTTTTATCTCTTAATGCACAACGACAATCTTTCGAATAAAATTCTTTTTCCCGTCCGAAAAACTAAGAAAATAAATACTTTCTGGTAAATTTTTTAAATCAAGTTCTTGACTATCAAGTATTTCTTTATAAAAAATTTCTTTTCCTGATAAATCAAAAATGTTTACTGATTTGATGTTTTTAGAAGTCCATCCAATCAAGCCCGTCGTTGGATTTGGGTAAACCGCAAATTGTTTATCATTTGGTCCTTCGCTTGCCAATGGGCCAGTTGTGGGGTTGCTCGAATTAATTTTGAAGCCCATTACGGGTCTTACCATTAAGCTGCCTTTTAATGATTTATTCTGAATCCATTCATTACCCAAACTGTAATAAATATTGCTGCCAAAG
>JAFEIL010000121.1 GCA_017495105.1 Emticicia sp.
CTCATTGGTGGCAAGATTATTTTTAGCCTAATTTATTTAAAAACATTAGATTTTATTCAATTATGCACCTATCTCTATTTTTTTCTACGTTTATTAATAACTTAACAAAAACTAACATGAAAAAAATCACGGTTTTTACTCTTTTCTTATTCTTTGGCCTATTAACTAATGCTTTTGCTCAAAAAGGATTTCAATTGGGTATCAAAGGTGGTGTTACATTCAACCAAGTTTATACCGATGCAGGTTCAATTAGTAAAAATATTTCTCAAAGCTACGATTCAAAAACTGGCTACGTAGCAGGTGTTTGGGGGCGTTTTGGTGATAAATTATTCATACAGCCTGAATTATTATTAGCACAAAAGGGCGGTACGATTGATATTCAGAATGTAGGAAAAGTGAAGTTTTCTTACAGTAATCTCGATGTACCGATTTTGGTTGGCTTTCGTTTTTTGAAAATTTTTAGAGTAAATGCTGGCCCGGTTGCTACATTTAAAATTTCGGAAGACCAAAAACTAAAAGATGCCTTGAAAGACCTTACTTCAAACGACAATGCTATCAAAAATGCTTCGTTTGGCTATCAGTTGGGTGTGGGTGTGAAAATCTTGGGCATCAATCTTGATTTGAGAAAAGTTGGAAGTTTATCGGAGATTTCGGCTTTAAACATGAGCAATAATCAATTTAAAGACAAAGGCTGGCAGTTTACAGTTGGCTTCAAGATTATTTAAATAGTTAAGTTTTTTTTATAGTGCAGAATCTCTCCATTGGGGAGATTTTTCTGTTTTAAGGCTAAGTATTTTCGGAAATTCATAAATATTTATACATTTGTTAAAATCAATCGCATCACTCTGCCTAATCAAAGTCAAAAATGACATTACAACAACTTTTTCAGCATATCGGAGAAAACCCCAATTTTATACTTTTTTATTTTCTGATTATTCCGATTGCGGCAATTATTGCAGGCGTTTTAGGTAAAGGAGAAGGACATCTTTCGCCATGGAAATATCTATATGCAAGTTTGATTTTTTTGGTGAGTATTCCTGGAATTTTTGCAGTTGCACTCAATGCGTACTTCTTTTTGTTTCAAAGAGGCAATATTATGCAAACCGATATTTATATACAAGTTTTACCTATAATCGTTATGATCGTAACAATTTTCGTGATTCGTAGAAATGTTGATTTATCGCTCATACCAGGTTTTGATAAAATTTCTGGACTTTGGTTCTTTCTTTTTGCCACGATGTTTTTAATGTGGATGCTTGAAAAAGTTCGTTTTGTTGTTTTCTCTTATTTACCTTTTCAATATTTACTTGGTATTTTCGCAATCCTATTTATTTTGATTTATTTTGGTTGGAAGAAAATTATTAAGTAAAAAACATAAAAAATCCTTGCTGATTATTAATAGCAAGGATTTTTTATGAGCTAAAATCTAAATTACTTATTCAAGAAATCAATTGAACTCACACCAAACAATGGTTTTCCTTCCGCTTTTGGGTTTTTGAATACAAAATAAAGATTCTGCTGACCCGTAGTATTCACACTTACTTTCAACGGCATCATATTAGATTCCGAAACCTCAGCTTCTGCCAATAAAGCTCCGTTTGGTGAACCCGAACGCACTTCAAATTTACCACCTACACTCTGACCTTTCTGCGAAAATGCTCCAATTGTGAGTCCTTTTATGCCCGTTAAATCAATGTTTTTAAATCCAAAGTAAGCACCATCTTCGGTAGCAATCACAATTTCTCCCCCCAATGCTTCAACATTAAATTTTGAGGTAGATTTGCTATCATCAAACGAAACCGCTTTCACTTTCGAGCTACGTAATGCAAATGATTCTGAGTTTGACAAAGGCCCAATTAGTTTACCACCTTTATCTGTATAGGTTGCCTGAATGATATAAGCCCCATCTTTCTTACCTTTGTGTGCAGCAGTCTCATAAGCTGCTTTGATTGGTTGAGAAGCTTTCTTTGCATCGTTTAAGGATAGAATATAATCAACCATGTCACGAGCGTCTGAAAGCGAAACTTGCGGGTGAGCAGCCATTGCTTGTTCTCCCCAAACACCTCCACCACCTTTGATTACCTTCTCAGCCAACTGATTGATAGATGTTTGTCCACGACGGTATTTTTTAGCTACATCAATATATGCAGGCCCGATAGATTTTTTGTCAATTGCATGGCAAGCCTTACAATCACTTAAGTCAATCAGACGTTTTCCCGCTGCAAAGTTCATGTTTTCTTTGTGTCCTTGCTCAATCATTGTTTTGTCATAACCTTCCAAATAATTGATATTCACAACCACATCAGCGGCATCAATGCCTTTGGCAGTTGTACCATCTTCTTTATCGGCTACACTTATTTCATAATCAATTTTTTGGTCATCGAAGAAAAAAGTTTTATTGCTTTTCACAGCAATATTTACTTTTGGTTCAGCATTACCGACTTTCACTTTTACAATTTGATTTACTTTGTTTCCAGCACCGTCCGTTACGGTTAAAACAACATCATATTCGCCTGCTTTCGCAAAAGTAATTTTCGGATTTGGTTGTGTACTTATTGGCATTCCTTTTCCAAAATTCCAAGCATATTTCAAGGCATCCTTATCATAATCCATCGTTCCTTCTGATGAAAAAGCAACTGTCAACGGAGCTGCACCCGCTTTTTTGTCAGCTTTTGCAAACACAACTGGCTTACGATTTCCTGCGTTGTATTCGATTACCGAAAGCGTTGCGTCTTCGTTTTGCGTAAACCAATTCATACCATAATCCAAAACAAACAGACGTCCATCTTTCGAGAAAGCCATATCCATTGGGTGAGCAAATTTTGTGCTTGGCATAAAACGCTCCATTCCTGTATAATTGCCATCTTTATCCATGCTTACTAAATAAATCCAGTCACGCATCCACTCATAGGCAAAGAATTTTCCATCAAAATAGCTTGGTAATTTCTTTGGGTTTTTATCATAATCTTCAGAATAATAAACAGGCCCAGCCATTGGATTACAACCACCTTTACCAAACTCAGGATAAAGTTTCGAATCTCCATAACCATAATATATCCATGCTTTTTGTGCAGCTGGAAGTTCTCTCAAACCTGTATTATTTGGAGAATCGTTGATAGGTTTCAAAGCATCATATTTATCGCCAGATTCTTTTTTAGCAAAATCATAGTGATTATAAGCAAAGTTTGGACCTGTAAAAATTGGCCAACCAAAGAAGCCTGGTTTACGTGCTTGGTTAAATTCTACGATACCTTCAGGGCCACGCTTATCGTTACCTTTTCCTGCATCAGGACCAACATCGCCCCAGTATAAATAACTTGTACGCTTATCAACCGCAATTCTGTAAGGATTACGCATTCCCATCGCATAGATTTCTGGTCGACTTCGCTCGGTACCTACTGGAAATAAATTTCCTTCTGGAATTTTATATGAACCATCAATTTGAGGTGTAATTCTTAGGACTTTTCCACGTAAATCATTGGTATTTCCTGAAGAACGAAGAGCATCCCAACCTGAGCGGCCTTCTTGAAAATCAATCGGAGCATAGCCTTCAGAAGCAAAAGGATTAGTATCATCACCTGTAGAAAGGAAAAGATTTCCTTTACCATCCCAGTCGATTGAACCACCTGTGTGACAACATTCATCACGCTTCACACCAACACGCAAAACCACTTTTTCGGAAGCAAATACAACAGTATCTTTTTGATCATCGTAGACGAATCTTGACAAGAAATTATCTTTCGTTACTTCACGTGTATCATTTGGAGTATAGTATAAATAAATCCAGTTGTTTTTTGCATAATTTGGGTCAATGCCGACGCCCATCAAACCGTATTCAAATTTTGTATAGGCGGGCATTTGAGCAGCTATTTTGACTTTATTCGTAGCAGGATTCCAAACTTTTACTAAACCTTTTCTTTCGGTGAAAATCACTTTCCCATTTGGTAAAACAGCCAATTCGGTTGGTTCATTAAGATTTGTAGCCAAAATGGTACGTTCAAAACGATTTTCTTCGGGAGCTCTTTGCGTTTTGACTTTTGAATAATCTAGTTTTTCAGCTAATGCCCATTTCAAACCTTGCCAAAAGTGTTCGGTCATTAATGGTTCTGTGAAAGTTTCGGGTGTATGACCATAATTAGAGTAAAAAGATTTTCCACCATCAAACTCATGGTACCAAGCCATAGGGTGAAAATCGCCCATTTTACCCATTTGATAGCTTGATTCATCAACTTTCACAATAAACTTCAAAATATCTTTTTTCAAAGATTTGAAATCATAAAATTCATCTTTACGCTCAAAAGTCTCAGGAAAATGTGCCGATGCAGGAAAAGTCTTATCAAGCGTTACCATCTTACCATTTTGAACATTTGATACTTTTCCACCAGGGTGGCTTGCAAAATATCCGCCCATCAAATCATTGTACCAAGGCCAGTTATATTCTGTGTCAGAAGCTGCATGAATACCTACATAACCTCCACCCGCTTGAATATAACGCTCAAAATCAGCTTGTTGAGCAGGATTCAAAACATCGCCTGTGGTGCTTAACCACACAACAGCGTTGTATTTTTTAAGGTTTTCTTCGGTAAATTTGGAAGCATTAGTAGTAGTATCAATCGCAATACCCTGTTTTTTACCGAGTTCAAGGAAATATTGATTTCCTTCTTTGATTGAATTATGGTGAAAGCCTCTTGTTAAAGAAAATACTAATACTCTTTTTTGGGCTTGTGCTCCCAAAACACTCAGCAAGAGTGCATAAAGCAAAATAATTTTTTTCATTTGAAAAATATAGGTTGGGGTTTAAAATTCAAAAACCAATAATAGTAGTTGGAGATGAAAAAATCAATAAATTTCTTCGTCCAAAAACAAAGATATATAAAAATGCAGTCTTTAAATGTCGTATAGACACTAAAAAGTATTTTTAGGAGATAAAGTATAACTTTGTAGCGAGAATCCGCAATGAATTACACTCTAAAAAAGTAACCAACACCTTTGATTGTCATGATTTCGAGGCTTGGGTCGTCTTTGAAATACTCTCGAAGTTTAGTCATATAAACATCAAGATTACGGGAATTAAAGTACGAATCATCGCCCCAAATCTGCATTAAAATATCTTTGCGACTCACAATACTATTCCGATTTTCAGACAAAATCTTTATTAATTCAGCTTCTCTATGGCTAAGTTTTTTTGTTTTATTCTGATTGGTCAACTCATATTTATTTAAGAATACTTCGTACTTTCCAATATTGATAACATTGGCTACATTTGTATTTTTTTGTTGCGTTAAATTGAGCAAATTATTGATACGAATTATGAGTTCTTCCATACTAAAAGGCTTTCGAATATAATCATTTCCACCTGACTGAAAACCCTTTACCAAATCATCAGTTTGAGTTTTAGCAGTTAAAAAAACTATCGGAATTGCAGGATTTAACTGCCTAATCTCTGTTGCCAGTTTGAAACCATCTTTATTAGGCAGCATCACATCAAGCACACAAATATCAGGCTTGTGCTGACCATAAGCCACAAGTCCATCTTTGCCGTCTGTAACCATTATTACCTCAAAACCTCTACTTTCGAGACTTTCTTTCACTATTTTGCCTAAAAATGGCTCATCTTCGGCATATAATATCTTTGTTTTCATACAGTTTTCAAAAGAACTATCTTAAACTCACATCCTTCACCTCGCTTATTTAACAAACTGATTGTTCCTTTATGTTGTTCTACGATACTTTTAACATAACTCAGACCAAGCCCATAGCCTTTCGTATTATGAGTATTGCCAGTTGGAACTCGGAAAAATTTCTCAAAGATTTTATTATGAAATTCCTTCGGAATGCCGATGCCGTTATCAGTAAAAGTCAAAGTAAATTGATTGTTTTTTTCGGTTAAGACAATTAAGATTTGGGGCGTATTGGCTGTATATTTTAAAGAATTATCCAACAAATTGTAAATAACATTGGTCAGGTGAATCTCGTCGCCTCTAAAAATAAAGCATTGCCCATGCGTGTCAAATTTCACCTGAGCTTGGCATTTTTCAAACTGCAACTTCATGGTGTTCAGCACTTGCTCAATTAATTGTTTCAAATTGATTTCTGATAAATTCAAATCAAGCTTTTGTTGCTCAAAAACCGCCATTTTTAACACACTATCCACCAAAACCGATAATCGATTAAGTTCCTTTTTTGAGATTTCGAGATATTCTTTGGCAAGTTTGGGATTTTGCAAGCCCCCAAAACTACTCAATGCTTCAATGGCAACACTGACTGTCGAAATAGGCGTTTTCAATTCGTGGGTGATGTTACTTATTAAGTCGTTTCTGAGCAAAGTTAAGCGTTTTTGTTGTTGTAAACTCCTGAAAATGAACCAAAAAGCACAGGAAGTTACGGTAATCAAAAAGAGTGAAAACAGAATTTGAGGTATGATTTTTTTGAGTAAAAAGCTTTCGTAAGTACTAAAATTTGCCAAGAACGATTTAGAATGAGATGGGCTTTCAACGGTTATTCCCGACAAAGTAAATTGAGATTTCGCTTTGGGTGAAACAAATACTTCAAAAGGTAAATCAATTGCCGATTTAATCAATTTTCTTTGAAAAGCCTTCGCCACATCGAGCCTCCGCAGCGAATCCTGAGTGATGCGAAGCGTTATTAATGTATCTTCGCCACTTTTCTTTAATATAAAATCAGACTTAGATTTTGAACTCATTTTTTTGAGCTGAATATGAATACTCGGCAAAATCATATTTGTATCAGACTGTTTTGCTGACAAACCAAAACTTTTACTCGAATCGCGATTTACATTGATTGTCAATCGACTCGCACCTTCTTTTTGTTGCACAACAGAAATCATTCTCGTAAAAACCCTCTTTACTGAGTCATTCATCTGATTGCGAGGAAATGTAAACTTTATCATTTTAAGTGACGTATCAGCCACACTTAAAGAGCTATCAGTCAGTCCATTAGTTGAACGCATACTTATCCAAGCTTTTGGATTTTCGGGCATTTCTTTGACCTTAAAAGTTTTTTTTGAAATTGCTTTTGCCATCGGCAACTGCATTTGATTGACAATCATTGAGTCTTGCAGTTCAGAAATTGTAGCATCAAAAATCTGACTGATGTTGTTTTTCAGTAGTGTTTTTTGCTCAAAATAGTTTTGCCTAATCCAAAAGAATTGAAAAAATAGTAGCAATAAAATACTGCTAACTATCAATATTATTGGGAGCTTATTTTTTAAATCATTTTGCATCAAACAAATGTAAGGTTTTTCATAAATAACACCATAGTGTTTAACCTAAATTAACCTTAAATCAACCTACTTTAACTCTAAATAAGGCAAAAGAACATCAATTTTGCCTTAAACTAAAATAATAAACAAAATGAAAAAAATAGTAGTAATTGCCGCCATTCTGGGTAGCTTTGGTACTTTAAAAGCCCAAAAACAAGAAGGAATAATAGATTTTGAGCAAAAAATCAATATGCACAAACGTATGACTGACGAGTCGATGAAAGCCATGATTCCAGAGTTTAGAAGCACACAACACCAATTGTTTTTCAATGCTAACGAATCGGTTTATAAATTACTCGAAAAAGACGACGACGATGACGAAGATATGGGAGGTAGTGGTGTAACAATAAAGTTGACAATGCCAAAAAACGAACTATATCGCAACTTTACTACCCAGAAAAAAATTGACCTCAAAGAAATGCTTGGTAAAAAATATCTGATAAACGACACACTCCAAACAATGGCTTGGAAACTCGGTACAGAAAGTAAAAAAATCAAAGGTTTTGAGTGTATGAAAGCTACAATGGTCAATGCTGAAACCAAAAAAAATATTGCAGCATGGTTTACCCCCGAGATTAGTTGTCCGAGCGGCCCTGAAATCTACGGTACGCTGCCAGGAATGATTTTGGAAGTAAATGTAAACGATGGCGAGATTGTATATACTGCCAACAACATAACATTTGCGAAACTCAAACCAAACGACCTAAAGCAACCAACAGAAGGTAAACCCACGAGCCCCGAAGCGTTCAAAAAAATGATTGATGAGTTTAGAGCTAACAACGGAAATGGAATAAAAATTATGAGAAACTAAAAAGATGAATCATAAAAAAGGCATAATCTACTAAAATCAGCAGATTATGCCTTTTTTCTTTTAAAACTTAGCATTTTAATGACTTATTAAAGCATGTGTGCCATCAGGATTTATTTTTGTTGAAGTATGACCATTATTATGAATAATAGTATGTGTACCATCTGGATTTATATGAACTAATGTTTTTTTATTACGATAAATCACAGTATACGTACCATCGGGATTTACTTAAATTGATGTTTTTGCATTCTTCTGAATTGTACTATGCATACCATCAGGATTAATCCTAGTTGAACTATTACCATTGTGATGAATAACAGTGTATGTGCCATTCGGATTCAATTGCACCGAAACATTATCAGTATGATGATGAGTAACAGTATGTGTTACATCTTTATTTACTGAATGGTTGGAATTTGGGCTTGACAAAATTGAGCAGAAGCCATAAAAATTAGACAAGAGATAGTAGTTTTCATAGATTTAATCAGTTTTAATAAATTTATTTTAATGATATGACTATTTAGATATTTCACTGCTGAATGATTCTCATAACACCCTTTGACTTTCCGCCCAAAGGTTTATTGAGTGAGTAAGTAAAACTTACCAAAAAGTAACGTCCCAAAGAGCGTACACGACTATCTTCCACAAAATTCAGATTTGCTTGACGATTAATTCCTACATTTTTATTGAGGGCGTCAACAACCGAAAATTTCATTTCTGCACGGTTATTTTTCAGGAAAAGTTTGACAACTGAAGCATTCCAAAGTGGTATTTTTTGATTAAAACTGGCATAAAGTAAATAGTCGAAATTAGTGCTAAGCGTCCAATTTTTAGGTAAGTTTACATTTGACTCTACAAAGTAAGTTTGGTTAGCAAAACTTTGATTAAAATCTTGACTAATAGCATATTGCGTTTTATTAAAAGCGATTTCTCCACCAAAAGCAACACTCACAAAATCCTTAAAATCATACTGCCAACGCAACTCCGAAGAACCCAAATAAATGGTGGTAGTATTTTCGAGATTATTAATAAAATTTATGCCTCTGTTATAGGTAAGTTTAGTATTGACATTAAGTTTACTACTCAATTCTTTAATGGAAAATCCGAGTGAAAAATTACCATTTAAAGCAAAATCTTTGGCAACATTGATAAGCTTTATCTGCTGACGAAAGGCATCATCGGTAGTTTGAGCAGTAGCAATTTTATTGTTTGTGTAAGTCATTGATAAGAATAAAAACAAACTACTAAAATTAGATTGATTGAAACGAGTAGAATTCAAACTTATACGGTGAGCATATTCAGGAATTAGGTCAGGATTACCGATTTGTATTCTCAATGGGTCGGTATTTTCAGGAATTGGGTTTAGCTCATTCAGCGATGGCTCACGCACTGAAGTTTCGTAGTCGATATTTATATTTTGCCTTGTTTCGGTAGTAATTACTAAGTGGACATTTGGCAAAAAATTATTAAATCGGCGATTAACCACAAAGTTTTTATTGGGTATTTGTCCATCCAAAACCGACGATTGCAAGGCAATTCCCGTCGAAAAATTATATTTTTTTTGTACCATTCGGTAACTCATACCAAATCGATTATACAAATATTCGTTGATAAATTTATTGCTCAATCCTTCATTTAAGCTTGATTTACCTTCACCCAAATCATATACTTGGCGGTCGATTCGATTGTTATTTTCTCGAAGACTATAATTTAGTTCTATGTATTTCTTGCGAGCAATTGGCTCCGAATATGACAAACTTAGCCCCCAGTTTTGACTATCATTTTGCTGCGAACTTTGCTGGTCAATCGTATCCCGAACCGCTTCTTCTCGGTATGAATTAATCGCTGTTAAAGTACCATTATTATTATTTTGTTTTATTCCAAATGTAAGGTTTGCCGTCATATTTCGCCCTTTTTTACGAAATTTATGCCTAAATAGTAGATTTGAATTATAATTTAGCCCCGTTCCTGCTACCACAGCCGTCCTATTTCCTTCGTTTTGAAGCACTCCTTTATCATCTATATTTTGGCTTTCGCCTTCGGTTCGGAGTTTGGCTTCGTTTAAAGCAAAATTAGAAATCAACCTCATCGAATTGAGCGAATCAATCTTATGGTCAAGTGTAAAATTGAGTCGATGATTGGTATTGAGGTTGTTTTGAATAGTCTTTTGGGATGTTGAAAAGTTGCTGTTCTGCAAAAAGTTTTGTCGAATCAAGTCAGTTTCAATAATATTATTCATTGAATTTAAAAAATAGCTACCATTCAATTCGGTATTTGGTGAAAAAGGTTCATTGAAATTCACCCCTCCTGCCCATGAGCGAATAAAACCATTATTTCGGCCACCAATATTGAGCGGAATTGCCCCATCGACAGCGTTAATTTCTAATCGTAAAGAGCCACCTCCGCCCGCCATCATTCGCTGCATATCACCCGAGAAATTGAGGTAATCTTCCATCGAAAAACCTTGCTTATTCACGTTATTTCCCAACAATAATAATGTCCTTTGGCGAGCTTTATTAAATCGATTAAGGTTCGATTTAACCTCAAATCGCCCGTTATCGCCAACTCCTGCTATTGTTTTACCGAAAGTCATTTTCTTACGGTCTTCTTTCAGTTTAAGGTTAATCGTTTTTTCTCGGCTACCATCATCAATCCCCGTAAATGCTGTTTGGTCTGATTTTTTATTGAATAATTGTACTTTATCTACGGCATCGGCGGGCAAATTTTGCGATGCAACTTTTGGGTCTTTTCCAAAAAACTCTTTTCCATCAACCGTAATACTTCGTACTTTCTCGCCCTGTGCCGTAATATTTCCATCTCTATCTACCTGTACACCTGGCAGTTTTTTTAGTAAATCTTCGACTGCGGCATTAGGTTGTGTACGAAATGAACCCGCATTAAACTCAACCGTATCACCTTTGATTTGAACTGGTAAAGCTTCAGCTTTTACGGTTACAGCATCAAGTTCGTTACTAAATAACTGCATTTTTACTTCACCTAAATCTACAATTTCAGTCGAGGGTTTCTCAATAACTTTTACGTAGTTTTTGTAGCCTACGAAAGTGATTTTGATAAAATAATCATTAAAAATCAAGTTTTTCAATTCAAAAGTACCTCTTACAGTTGTTCGGGCAAAAGTAACGAGTGAAGAGTCTTTGGCAGAAAGGAGAAGTACAGTAGCGTTTTCTAAAGGCTTTTGTTCGGCATCTAAAACGGTGGCTTTTAGCGAAAACTTTATAGGATTTTGGGCAAAAACGCCCAGATTTAGCAACAGCAAATAAGTCATCAGTAAAATCTTTCTCATAATTTTGTGCATTTTATTTGCTCAAAATTATAGTTTCATGACTTTGTGAAAGGTTAAATTTGCTTGATATAAAGTTAATTAAGGTTAAAGGAATTGCTAGTTTTTTGACTGCAAATGATTTTGAAGATAATCTAATCTAAAAAACTACCCGTAGTGAAGTATTCGATTAAATTTACCTTAAAATCTCAATCAACTCTGCAATCATCAAAGCAGTTGCTCCCCAAACAATTTGTTCTTGAATAACAAAACATGGCGTTTCTAGTTTTTCACCTCGGGTTTCAACAGTTCTTACCTGCACAATTGATGGGTTAAGAATTTCGGAGATTGATACTTCAAAAATTCCGGCAACTTCACGTTCATCGGGGTAGAAATCGGGGCGAGAAGTCATAAATCCAACCACTGGTTGACAATACATATTTGAAGGCGGAATGAATAATTCGGTGAGATTTTTAATAATCTTTACATCAGTAGCTTTTATACCAATTTCTTCTTGAGCTTCACGTAAGGCAGTTGCTTGAATGTCTTTATCTTTCAATTCTGCTCTACCACCTGGAAATGCCATTTGTCCACCATGCACACCATCATATTGCGGACGTAAAATCAAAGGCAGAAAAATATCCTCACCTTTTGGATAGAACATCATCAACACCGCACTTCGCCGAGTACTTGCATTAGTCTCAATTTTTAATTTAAGTCGGTATGGTGCCATTTTTTGCATGATAGTTTCATGCCCTGGCAAAGGTTGCTCAGAAAGTCGTTTGTTGAGAGAATATACAAAATCAGCAAAATTCACGGTGTTAGGTGTTGGTCAAATGCTAAAAAATCAGATAATCATGGCAATATAATAAATAAACTAAGGCATAAACAAAGTTGTTTTGGAATAATACAAAAAGACTCTCTCTCACTCCTTTCTTACTTTTGAATCAACATGCCATTTTTTATCCATAAATTCTAACAAGTTGTTCCGCACAACGTTCGCCGTCCATCGCTGCCGAAACAATTCCACCTGCAAATCCAGCCCCTTCTCCACATGGAAATAATCGTTTTATCTGTAAATGTTCAAGTGATTCTTTATCTCGTGGAATACGCACCGGCGAAGACGTTCGACTTTCAATACCTATCAACTGAGCTTCGTTTGTAACATATCCTTTCATTTTTTTTCCAAATTCTTTTATTCCTTCCTGCAATGGTCGAGCAATAATATCAGGTAAAACTTCTGCCATATCCATCGAAACCAAACCTGGTTGATACGAAGTTGGTAAAAGGTCATGAGAAATTTTACCATTCAAGAAATCAGTTAATAGTTGAGCAGGAACAAATTGAGATTTCGACAGATTCTTGGCATTAGCTGCCAATTTCCATGCTTTTTGCTCTACATCTTTCTGTAATTGCAAACCTGCCAATGGACCAAGATGCTTGTGTTTTTGCCAATCAACTTCATTAATGGCCACCACAACACCCGAATTTGCATATTTTGAATCTCGACGAGAAGGTGACATTCCATTGACAACCAATTCGCCTTCAGCGGTGGCTGCAGGAACGATAAATCCACCTGGACACATACAAAAACTAAAAACGCCACGTTGGATATTTTTATAATAAGTCTGAGCAACCAAACTATATGTTGCGGCAGGAAGTAAGCCTCGCTCTTGACGGTGGTATTGATGCGTGTCTATCAAACTTTGTTGATGCTCAATTCTTACACCCATTGCAAAAGGCTTGGCTTCAATCAGAATATCATTTTGGTGCAGTAATTCAAATATATCACGTGCAGAATGCCCAGTTGCTAAAATAACTCCAAGTCCTGAAATTTCTTTTCCATCAGCCGTAACGACACCTTTCATTTCGCCGTTGACCAATATAAAATCAACAACTTTTGTATCGAAATGCACTTCTCCACCCGCTTTAAAGATACTTTCACGCAAATCGGCAACTACACTTGGCAATTTATTTGTACCGATGTGTGGATGGGTATCAAATAAAATTTCGCTCGTTGAGCCGTGAGCCACCAGAATTTCTAAAATTCGACGAACATCACCACGCTTTTTTGAACGAGTATAAAGTTTGCCATCAGAATACGTTCCTGCTCCACCTTCACCAAAACAATAATTCGATTCTGGGTTTACAATATGGTCTTTATTGATAGCCGCCAAATCTCGTCGTCTGGCACGGACATCTTTTCCTCTTTCAAGTAAAATCGGTTTGATGCCTAATTCAATTAAACGTAAAGCCGCAAACATTCCTGCTGGCCCTGCTCCTACAATTATTGCCTGAAGTCGATGACTCACATCAGGATATTCTTTTTGAAACTCCATTTCGGGCGGAGGAATTTCTCCCGAATAAACTTCTATATCAAGATTAATTTTTACTTGACCTTTTCGAGCATCAATTGATTGACGAACTCTCCGAATAGAAAATTCATTATCATTTGTATTTAAAAATTTTGTTTGGATATACTGACGCAGAACTGCATCATCAAGAGCAATCTCAGGCTCTAAGGTAAGACTCAAGGTTTGTTGCATTGCTGAAAGGTTTTTATCCTCTAATTTTAGCACAAAGTTAAGCATTTAACCTTAATTTCCTTCAACGAGTTTACCCAACTTAAAATTATACATAAACCTTGATGTGAAATTTATTGTTTATCATACTAAAAAGATAGACTATAATTTCAATTTTGAGCTTATCTTTGCAGGAATCAAATAACTGAGACCCGAAAAACATTGCGAATGTCCACTTATTTCAAAAATATCAGTCTAGGATTAAAAACAACTGTGAAAGGTATGAGCCTTACGCTCAGACATTTCTGGCAGGCTCGCCAAAGCCGACAGCCTTTTGCAATGGAAAATTCAAGTTACTTCGATTTGCAAACGGGTATCGTGACACTTCAATATCCTCATCAAACTTTGCCTGTTCCCGACAATGGTCGTTATCAACTCGACTGCGAGATTGATGACTGCATTGTGTGTGATAAATGTGCGAAGGTTTGCCCTGTAGATTGTATTGATATTGAGCCTATCAAATCTTCGGAGGTCATTAGTTATACTTCTGATGGGTCACCTGTGCGACTTTATGCTGCAAAGTTTGATATTGACATGGCAAAATGCTGTTTCTGCGGACTTTGCACAACAGTTTGTCCAACGGAATGTTTGACAATGACCAATAAATATGACTTTAGTGTAGTTGATATTACACAATTAAACTTTGAATTCTCTAACCTTACTTCTGAACAAGCAGATGAAAAACGTAAATTATACGAACAATATCTTGAAGAAAAAGAGGCTTTAAAGAAGGTTTCTGCGGTTAATGCAGCAAGTGAAAATATTAATGAAGTTCCAAAACCAAAAACATCATTTAAACCTGCATTCAAACCTGCTGCCAAGCAAGTTGTAATCGAATCAGAAGAAAAAAAGGATGAAAATAACGAAATAACTATTGAACCAGAAACACATAATTTGGAACTTATGAAGTCAAAGCCTGTTTTCAAGCCAGGTTTCAAATCTGTGCCAAAACCGGTTGAAGAAACTATAACCCAAGAAATAAAATCTGAAGAATTAGCTATAGAAATCCCAAAACCTAAACCTGTTTTTAAACCCAGTTTTAAGACGGCGACTAAACCAGAAGCAATAACAGAAACGCAGGATGTAAAAATAGAAGAAGTAGAGGGAGAAAAACCAAAACCTGTTTTTAAACCAACAATGAAAATCCCACCTAAAAATAAAGACTAAATTGTTAGATAAATTATTAATAATCTTGATTATTTGCTCATGATGCAACTTGCTTTTTTTGTCTTTGCAGCCATAACAGTTGCTGGAGCATTCTATTTGCTTTTTACCAAAAATGTACTTTATGCGGCATTTAGTCTGCTTCTGACTCTTTTGGGTATTGCAGGGCTGTTTGTCTTTGCAGGAGCAGATTTTTTGGCAGTTAGTCAGATTATGATTTATGTGGGCGGAATATTAATTTTATTGATTTTTGGTATTATGCTCACCAACAATAAGAATTTTCAACGTACTAACTTACAACCAAATAAAATTGAAGTTGAGAACCATAATCGTTTTTGGGCTTTTTTGATAGCCGTACTTTTATTTTTGGGTTTTCTGAAAATAATTTTTAAAGCAAACTTCCATATTATTGGCAAACAAACACATAATGGCAGCAGTATTCAGCAGATTGGAATCAATTTAATGACTGATTATATTTTTGTGTTCGAAGTTATTGGCGTATTTCTATTGGCTGCTCTCATTGGTGCGGTGTATATTGCAAAAAAAGAAAAAGTATAAATTTGATGATAGCTATTCAAAATTACCTCGTCATAAGTGCCTTACTATTTTCGATAGGTTTGGCAGTAGCTGTTACAAAACGTAATGCAATCTTGATTTTAATGGGTATTGAATTAATGCTTAATGCTGTTAATCTTAATATGGTTGCCTTCAGTCAATATGACCCAAATCGCTTGCAAGGACAAATGTTTGCACTTTTTATAATGGTTATAGCAGCAGCAGAAGTAACTGTAGCACTTGCAATTATCTTGAAAATATATGACTATTTCAAGAACCTTGATTTAGATGAAATAAATTCATTAAAAAAATAACAAAAGCCTTGACAAAGGCATTTTTAAGTCGTAATTTTGCATTCCGAAATAGGAAAATGGCTGCGTAGCTCAACTGAATAGAGCGTCTCACTACGGATGAGAAGGTTTGGGGT
>JAFEIL010000247.1 GCA_017495105.1 Emticicia sp.
GTAGATATTCATAACAAACCAGGCTACGACCCCGTTGAAATGTTTATGAATCCTAAAAACCCGTTTATCAAACTGCGTGCTGCGTATAAATTAGCCCGAAAACTCTTAGGTTTCAGATACAGGATGGATGTCATTCCACTAGATGCAACACTTATCAAAGGCTCACACGGAACGCTTGATATTAGCAAAGAATATTATCCTGTTTTGATAAGTAATCAGACTACTTCTGATGAAATTTTAGCCACCGATGTCTATAATGTGATTTGGAATAGTATTTTTGGGAAAGAATAAAAACTAATGCTCATGAAAAACCTTTTCTTCTTTCTATTTCTGCTAACAAACCTAACGTTTGCACAAAATCAAGAAATTACTCCCGAAATTTTAGCTCAAAAGCAGTTAAATGGCTATAATGCACGTGATATTGAGGCTTTTTTAGAGCCTTATGCTGATGATATTGAGATTTATACATTTCCGAATACCTTACGCACCAAAGGAAAAGATGAAATGCGAAAATCGTATGAAGCTTATTTCCAAAAAACGCCTAATCTTCATTGTGAACTCAAAAACCGCATTATTCAAGGCAATACAGTTATTGACAAAGAATACATCACGGGTACGGGCAAGCCTTTTGAGGCCATCGCCATTTATCAGATTGAAAATAATAAAATTAAAAGGGTTTATTTTGTGAGATAAACCAAAACTTCCATGCAAAACCTCAGAACAGTAAATATTACTCGCTACGTAACGCCTTTGCGAGAAGGTGGTTCGTTGCCTGCCATTGTCGAGGCTGATGATGGTTTTTTGTACGTTCTCAAATTTCGTGGGGCTGGACAAGGCGTAAAAGCACTAATCGCCGAATTGATTGGTGGAGAGTTGGCTCGTGCTTTGGGCTTAAAAATGCCCGAAGTTGTCTTTGCTACGCTTGATGATTCTTTCAGCAAAACCGAACCCGACGAAGAAATACAAGATTTGCTACAAGCAAGTGTTGGGCTAAATTTGGGTGTGCATTACCTTTCTGGTTCGATTACTTATGACCCAATTGTAAAAACGATTGAACCAACAATTGCCTCAAAAATAGTTTTACTCGACTATATTTTGACCAACGTTGACCGCACTCCACGCAATACAAATATGCTGATGTGGCACAAAGAATTATGGTTAATTGACCATGGTGCTTCTCTCTATTTTCATCATTCTTGGGAAAACTGGGAAGAGCAATCTAAAAGAGCATTTTCGGCTATCAAAGACCATGTACTTTTGGCACAAGCAAGCCAGATTGAGGCTGTTGTTGAAGAATTTTGTGCAACACTTACGCCCCGACTCATCCATGAAATTGTAAACTTGATTCCTGATGAGTGGTTGAGCGATTATTCGGTACTAGATTCGCCCGATGAACGCCGCCGAGTTTATGCTCAGTTTATCGAAACACGCGTAAAAATGATAGATTCTGTAATAAAAGAAATAGAAAATGCAAGAAAATCAACTATATGAGTATGCCGTCATCAGGGTCGTGCCAAAGGTTGAGCGTGAAGAATTTCTGAATGTTGGTATAATTCTCTATTGCAAAAAACAAGGTTTTTTACAGGCAAAATACATTCTTAATCAACAACGTCTCAACGTTTTCGGTGCAGAACTTGACTTTGAAGACTTAGAAAAATATCTTCAAACTTGGGAAAAGATTTGTATCGGAGGAAAAGATGGTGGGCCAATCGGAATGTTACCAATTGCCTCTCGTTTTCGTTGGCTTACTGCTACTCGCAGCACAATTGTACAGACCTCAAAAACGCATCCGGGTTATTCTAGCGATGCTTTAAAAACACTTGAAAGTCTTTTTGAGACTTTGGTTCTTTGCTAAACATTTAAGACATGAATTCACAAATACTCCAAGATTTAGTAAAGTTTCAGATGCCTTATGGCAAATATAAAGGGCGATTAATCTGCGATTTGCCCGAATACTACCTAATTTGGTATCAAAACAAAGGTTTTCCTGAAGGAAAGCTCGGAATGATGTTGGCTACTATGTACGAAATTAAAGTCAATGGACTGGAATATCTTCTGAAACCGCTACGCCAAAATCTTTAAAACTCGATAGCTAAACTATCTTCCATATTTTACTGTTATTCTTGATATATAAACTAATTGAAAAACATGTCAGAAATAAAAACAGCTCTCATTACGGGAGGCTCCAAAGGAATTGGCTACGGTGTAGCAGAAGTATTGATAAAAGAAGGAATAAAAGTTGCAATCACGAGTCGCTCAAAAGCTGCCGCCGATGAAGCTGCCGCTGAATTGAACAAAATAAAGACAGGATACGCACTCGGAATCGAATCAGATGTTAAAAATTTCGACTCACAACAGAGTGCCGTTGATGCTGTAATAAATGCTTGGGGAAGACTCGATTATTTCATTGCCAACGCAGGCGTTGGTCATTTTGCTCCTATTCAAACGCTTTCTTCGGAGCAATGGCACGAAATGATTGATATAAACCTAACTGGTGTTTTTTATAGTATAAAAGCATCTTTAGAAGCGTTAAAAACTACAAAAGGCTATTTTATTAGCATTTCAAGTTTGGCAGGAACAAACTTTTTTGCGAGTGCTAGTGGTTATAATGCCAGTAAATTTGGTTTGGTTGGTTTCACTCAAGCCATCATGCTTGATTTGAGAAATGAAGGTATCAAAGTTTCAACGATTATGCCAGGTTCGGTAGCTACACATTTTAACAATCATGAACCAAGCGATAAAGATGCGTGGAAAATCCAACCTGAAGATATTGGACAAATCGTTTCGGACTTAATCAAAATGCCAGCTCGTACTTTACCGAGCAAAATTGAGGTTCGCCCTACGATGCCAAAATAATATTAAAGTTAATGAAGTCTTCGCTGTGAACGAAGACTTCCTTAATTTTACTTCTGCTTATAAATTTTCCCTTCTTTCATCACAAGTACCACATTCATCATAGCCTTTGCATCTTGAAATGGATCTCCATCAACCGCTACAATATCAGCCAATTTGCCTTTTTCGATTGAACCAAGCTCATCCTTCATTCCCAAAATTCCAGCATTTACAATTGTTGCCGATTTGATTACTTCCATCATTGGCATTCCACCCTCAACCATGTATTGAAATTCTTTAGCATTATATCCATGTGGAAAAACACCCGCATCTGTTCCAAACGCAACTTTTACACCTGCTTTATAAGCTTTTGCAAAAGTAATAGCGGTTTGTTTTCCTGTCTCTAAGATTTTTGGAACAATCAATGGATGATAATAACCTGGCACTTTTACTGAATCCAAAACTGATTTTCCTGCAATAATTGTTGGAACGTAAAATGTACCATATTTTTTAAATAACTCAATGGCTTCATCGTCCATAAAAGAACCATGCTCAATCGTTGTTACACCAGCACGAATCGCACGCTTCATACCTTCTGCTCCATGTGCGTGAGCGGCTACAATAAAACCGTAATCTTTGGCAGTCGAAACAATTGCTTCAATTTCACTTTCAGTAAATTGCGGACCTTTACCATTTTTTGCAACACTCAAAACTCCACCTGTTGCCGTAATTTTAATACAATCTGCTCCATCTTTATAACGCTGACGCACAGCTTGACGGCCCTCTTCTGGACTATCAACTACACCATCAGTTACATCATCAGGAACCAAATATTTTGAATTATTGATACCATTTGTTGGGTCACCATGCCCACCAGTAGTAGCTATGGTTTTTCCTGAAGTAAAAATTCTAGGACCAATAACTAAACCTTTACTGATGGCATTTCGTAATGAAATATTTACACCCGTTCCTCCACAATCACGAACAGTTGTAAAACCAGCCATTAATGTAGTATTGGCATGTTTTTGAGCTTCAAACGAAATATCAGCCATGTTATAACTCATGCGTTTGAGGTATTGGTCTTTACTGGTTTCGCTTTCGATATGCACGTGCATATCAATCCAACCTGGAGTGACGGTCTTAGTTTTCATATCCACTACTTTATCGCTTGGCTGAGCTACGGTATAGCCACTTTGTACCTCGGTTATTCGATTTTTCTCAACGATAATTGTCATCTGAGACTTCGGAGAATTGCTCACTCCATCAATCAAAGAACCACAATGAATGAGGGTTCGTTGAGCAATAGAGGAAAATGTTAAGCCAAGAAAAAAGGCAAATAGGCAAGTTTTTTTCATTTAGATGTTTTTTTAGTTTAGCAGTATGTTTAGTTATTATTCCGTGTCTAAAAATAAGTGTTTTTTGAAAACTTTACTATCAAAAATAGCTAAAAAGAGATTTTTTGGAGACGTCCACTAAAAAAGGTCTTCCTTTGATAAGAAGACCTTCGTGTTTAAATATTTTCACTTTAAAAAATTTACTTTTTCGGTACTAAAACTCCAATTGCTTCAAACGCCAATTCGGTTTTAGCCTCAGTGATTATTGCAATTTCATCTTTGCTTTTACCAGCATCTTCGGCGTAATGGCGAAGTTCGTCAACTGAAGTGGTTTTGGTTGTAGCATTTCCTTCAAAAACGATTGTTTTTCCTGCAATATCTTTCGGAACGAAGAATCCATAATCTTTGAAGGTGACACGCATGGTTTGGCCATTGTCCATTTTTACTTTCATCCAACAGCCTTTAACTTGGCAAACTGACTCTACCACGCCAGTTACTTTAGCTTCTATTGTGCCTTTTTCTGCAGCCTTTTTGGCTAATTCTACGGTTGGAATTGCTCCACTAGGTTTGATTTTATCGCCAAAACTATCATATTTTTGACCGAATGATATGTTTGCTACGAAAATAATTGCGAAAAGTGTGATTAGTTTTTTCATTGTTGATTTTATATAATTGTTTTAAAATTTACTGCTTTTGTAGCTCAATTTACTAAATTACACATGAGTAAGTTTGAAACTTTCCCTACTATTCCACCACCGTTAGCCAGCCTTTACATTCGTTGCCGTTTGGAGTTGTTAGAACAAAATAATAAGTACCAGATGCAATGCCGTTCCCCCAATCGTTTTGGTAATTTTTTGAATTGAAAATCAATTTTCCATAACGATTATAAATATCGAGTGTTGCATTTTTAAATCCTGTTACAAAGTTATCATTTTTTCCATCATTATTTGGTGTAATTACGTTTGGAACCTTTCCATCGTTTTCTGGAACGTCGATATTTTTTGTGGTTGAAAGTTCGCAACCAACCCCGTTGTAGGCTTTCAAGGTAACTGCATAAGTTCCGCCTTGCTGAAAACGGTAGTTTTCGGGAACAGCCACTTTTAACGAGTCTCGATTACCAAAATCCCAAACATAGCTTATTGCATTGGTCGATTTATTGGTGAATGCAAGCTGATAAGGCTTGTCACAATCTTGTTTGATGGCATAATCAAAATCAGGCTTGAAAGAATTATCAACCACAACCGTTATGGCTCGAGTGGGTTTACAACCGTCAGGATATTCCCCTTTGACCGAATAAGTACTTGTCTGTGAGGGTTTTACAACAATTTGGTTCGCAACTGTATCTTTCATACCGATGCCAGACCAAGTAAATTTTGTAGCTTTGCCAACGGCAGTGAGTACCACACTTTGTCCAGCACAAATTTCTTTACCGCCGCTTACCTGAAAATCAATTTTATTATCTTCAACTTTTATCATTACATCTTTTGATACGGAGCAACCATCTTTTTCAATTAAAACCGTATATTTTGTGGTAGCTTTTGGTTTGGCAATTGGATTGAAAATAGTCGAGCTACTCAAGTCAGTTACGGGCGACCAGGTAAATTTATCCCCACCTTCAGCAAAAAGTTGCACTGCTGAATCAGGACAAACCAGAGTATCTCGACCAGCTTTGGCGATGAAACCTTTTACAAAAATCTTCTTGACCGTCGAATCAGTCGTTCGGCAAGTAATTTTGTTGAAAATTCGAAGTTTTACTACATATTCCCCAGGGCTTGTAAAGTTAAAAACCACATCTTTCAAACGGGAAACCACATTTCCGTTAAATTCCCACTCATAAGTTTTTGCTCCGACACTCAAATTATTGAAATTAACTCTAGCTGGACTGCAAACTTCTGTAATCACCTTGTTTGCTTCACTTTTGATTTCAAAATCTGCTTTTAGAGCATCAATGCTAAACTTAAAGGCCGCCATATTACAATTAGTACTTTGATGACGTGGCTGATAAGCATTCTTAGTTGGAAAAGTTGCAACTAATTGGCCTTGACGTGGCAAACACGAGCATGCTGTATGATAAATTATACCATTTTTATCAAATCGGCAAGTGCCGCCATCGAGGTGGTCCCCGACTTCTCCTTCGGGCGTTGGTGGAGCAGATGCACCAAAAAACGTAGCATAAAGCAACGATTTTGCTCCTTTTTCGAGAATCATAAAATAATAATTACTACCTGTTGTTGTAGCTTGAAAAGCATCGGAAGTTACTGGCAAACCCGTAGTTGTACTATTTCGATTAAGGTTTCGCCCAACTGAAGCATTTACTTTTCCTCCCCAACCTGACAGATATATATTTCCGCAATCATTTACCAAAAAAGCCGTCGGAACGATATCGATTTTACCAATTCCTCGACCAGTTCCTACTGTTGTTGAAAAGATACTTTTACTCAAGTTTTTATCAAAACAATGAATAAACTGACCACTTTTTTCATTGCGATAAACATCATTCGACACCGGATAATCGCCTTTTGTTAAGCCAAATACATAAACATTTTCTTCTTTATCAGTTTCTAGAAAAAAATTAACATCAGCTTCGGGAGTGCCTACATAAGTTATTTGTTCTATCGTTCCATCAGCACTAAACTTTGCTATGAAGCCATCGCCGCTTCCGCCGTAAGTTTTGCTATACGCTTCATCTTTTACGGCCATATTAGCACTAAAAGTTTGTCCCGAAACATATATTTTCCCTGCATCTGTTACTTTTATTCCATAAGCAGCATCAAAATTATTTCCTCCTAAATAAGTGCTCCAAAGAAGTTGGGAACAAGTACGATTGAGTTTACAAACTACACCATCAAAACCAGCTCCTTTCACTCCTTGCGATTGCTTTACGAGAGGAAAGTCAATTGAGGCAGTAACCGAGGCAAAATAAATATTATCATCATTATCAACAACCACTTCTCCTCTAAATTCATCGCCATAATTTTTGATATTTAAGGCACGAGTATCATTAAAACCATCATTGGCTTTACCACCGATGTATGAGCTTCCAACCAAACTTTTGCCATCAACACTCAGAACTGTAACGAAAATATCAGTTCCTCGTTCAAAGCCAATTCCAGTAAAATTTGGATCTTGGTCGGGAGTAGAAAAGGATGAATAAATGCCAATTAAGCTCCCGCCGGCAAAGCTTTTTTGATAAGATAAACTATTTGTCGGAAAATTTGTGGAAGAAGTTGTACCAAATATCACCAATTCACCTTTAGAATTAGCAACTAAACTATGCGGTACATCTGAAGCATTTCCACCCAAATATGTTGAATAAAGTAAGTTTGAGCCATCAGCACTGAATTTCATGATTACAATATCTGTTATGCCATAGCCCGCTACACTCTCGGCACTAGAAGCATTTGTTGTACTACCTTTTATTTGAAAAGCACCGTTGGTTACCGGAAAATCAAGGCCAAAAACCGAACCTCCTGCAAATAAATTTCCATCGGCATCGTAAGTGGCAGTTTGAGCCCAATTGTCTGATTTAGAGCCCGAATAAGTAGAAAAAACTAGTTCTGGGTCGATAATGAGTGGTTGAGAGGCATCGTAGTTTTTGGGGAATTCAAAACGAACCTCATTATTATTTACTCGAAAATTTGATTTCACCTCAATTGTTTTGCCATTACGTGTCTGAAATGAATATGGCTCAAATTCTTTTACGACATTGACGGATGTTTTATAATGAAGTTGTCCATTTTCAACTGTAATTTCCTCCAGTCCTTCATATTTCATCTTTATTTTTGAGACATCGGCTTTGGGTTTTGCAATGTATTCGTATTTAAGCGATTGGTCGAAACTATATAATTTAAAATCAATATCTGGGTAAATATCTCTAAGATAAACCTCATCATAAGCCACTACATTCGATTTCCATTTGGTGGGATCATTGCCAATAAAATAATTGTAAGTGGCAGATGTTGGGAAAATTGCTTCGATTTTTGGTGTTGGGTTAGCATCTTCAAATGTCATTTCGTAAGCATGTGCCTTGATTGCTCCAATTGATTTTCGACCAGATTTGGGGTCTAAGTTGCCTGCATGAATTGCCACCAATGCTTGCGTATCGTAGAAAACATATTGAACACCGGTGTTTTTTACTAATAAATATCCACCAGGAATATCAGCTCGAAAACGAATGGATGACTCCCACTGTCCTTCATTTCGGATAAATTTCACCGAAGGATTGGGAGCAGCTAAAGATACTATCGAGAAAACAGCAAAAATTATAAGGTATATATATTTCATTTAATTCTTAATTCACAATTTTATCAGCAATCTTTTCATATTGTTCACTTTTAGATTTAAAACAAAATAAGTCAGAGACTTACTCTATAAACTATAAATGCGGAAGAGTCAATACAAAAGTACTACCTTTTCCTTCCTCACTGGTTACATCAATTTTACCTTGGTGCATATCTATGATTCTTCGGCAAACGGATAAGCCGATGCCGTGTCCACGGTATTTTGAGGCGTTTGGTGTGCGGTAAAAAGGCTCAAAAATCTTGCCCAACTCGCTGGTGGCAATACCAATACCATTGTCTTTCACCGCCACAATGCAATACTTATCATTAAATTTTATCTTTGCCTCAGCTTGATGGTCGGGTGAGTATTTGCAAGCATTTTCAAGCAAATTTGTAAAAACAGTCAACAATAAAGCTTCATTACCATTAGCACTCACCCACTCATCATCGTCAGGAATATCATCAAAATCAATTAAAATTTTATAATCACTGTTCTGATTCAAAACTTCTTCTTGGGCTTTAAACAAAAGCTCATCCAAACGAGTCGGTTTCATCACCAAAGTATTATCTCGATTCTCAGATTTTGCTAGTTGCAAAAGCCCATTTGTTAGCTGAATAAGTCGCTGATTATCGGTTAATAAAGAACGTAAAATAGATTTATATTCGTCTGTTGTTCGGTTATTTTCAAGAGCAATTTGTATTTCAGATTTGATTGCCGCCAATGGGGTTCGTAACTCGTGTGAAGCATTCGAAACAAAACTTTTTTGCAGCTCAAACGACCGCTCCAAACGCTCCAACATCTGATTAAAATTAATGGCCAATTGAGCAATTTCATCTTTATTATTGCCCGTATTGAGTTTTTGTTTGAGGTTATAGGCCGTAATATTCGTAATTTCTTCATTAATCTCAGCAATCGGCTTGAGCGATTGACCTGCAAAAATTACACCCAAAAAAATCGTTAATAAAATACCAATAATAAAACTAATCACGAGCGTATCTCTGATGTTTTTGAGTTTATCTTTTCCATATTTATCACTGGCAGATGCCACCACGACATACGATTTTTTCTCTTCATCTTCATACATTTTACCAATCACTTGGTTTTCCCAGTCAATGTTTTCAACGTAACTTTGTTTACGTACTTGATTCAAAAAATCTGGACTAAATAAAATGGAATCGGCTTCATAACTTGCATAAATCAGTTCATTGTTTTCATTAAACATCAAAACTTTTTCAGCATTTAGTTTAGTTAAAAATGTCTTATTTGCTTCACGAAGTTTCTTTTTATCTTTTTCGGTAATTTTTAATTCTTTTAAAAGTCCAGCTGTCAAAACTGCACGGTCAGTTAGGCGGTTGTAAAATTCCTGTTTCCGAAAATTTTCTGAGGTATAATATATAGCCAAAGAAAAGATAATCAAAATTGCGGCAATGATTATCGTAAACTGAATAGCTATTTTGGTACGTATTTGCATTTAGAATCTAATGTTGAAGCGGAACGCCGCCCGTTATGAATGATTGAATGCTTCAATAGAATTGAAGGAATATTCAATATATTTGTAACACACTTTTGGTAAAACCTAAAATTTAGCAACTTTGAAAAACCTTAGAAATTCAAATTTAAGAAACAATTAGCAAAAAATATGCAAATTCATATAATTGATGCTGGACATTTTAAATTGGACGGTGGAGCTATGTTTGGAGTTGTACCAAAATCAATTTGGAACAAACAGATGCCCGCCGACGAAAATAATCTTTGCAGTTGGGCGATGCGTTGCCTGCTGATTGATACTGGCAAACAATTGATTTTGGTCGATAGTGGCATGGGCAATAAACAGGATGCTCGTTGGCAAGGTTTTTATTTCCGTCATGGTGAAGGCGATTTAATAAATTCTATCAAAAAAGCGGGTTATTCGCCCAACGAAATTACAGATGTACTCAGCACTCACTTGCATTTCGACCATTGTGGCGGAAGTGTAAAATGGAATTCTGCGAAAGATAAACTTGAATTGGTTTTTCAAAATGCAAATTATTGGACACACTCAGAGCATTGGGCAACAGCAACAAAGCCAAATCAACGTGAAAAAGCCACTTTTTTGAGAGAAAACATTATGCCAATGCAAGAAACAGGTGCTTTGAAATTTACGGATAAAGTTGAGAAACCTTTCGAAGAAAACATTGAGTTACTTTATGCCGATGGCCACACCGAAAAAATGATTATGCCGAAAATAAAAATTGCCAATAAAACATATTTATTCATTGCAGACACGATTCCATCGCACGCACACATACCTGTGCCTTATGTAATGGGCTACGATGTGCGACCACTTCAAACAATGAGTGAAAAAGAAACCTTACTAAAACAAGCTTTTGAGGAAAAATGGACAATCATATTCGACCATGACCCTACGCATGAAGCCGCCACCATTCAGTTAACCGAAAAAGGCTACCGAGTCGGCGATTTTGAGAAAGTTTAGTTTTTGGAGGCAAATAGGTTCAAAGTTGCAAAGGCACTGAGTTTCAGAGATAATCTAAGTTCAACACACAGAAAATATAAAAAATTCACAAAAAGTTTAAACTCTCCTTTGGGGACAATCCGACGATTCGGTAAAGGTATTATATGAAAATAGGCATAGCATTATCAGGAGGAGGCAGTCGAGGATTGGCTCATTTGGGAGCATTAAAAGCACTCGAAGAACTTGGAATAAAACCAACCATGATTGCAGGTTCAAGTGCTGGCTCACTTGTTGGGGCATTTACTGCCGCAGGTTATTCGCCTGATTTTATCTTTGAGGCTATACAATCCTTGGGAATTCTAAATTCTATTAAATTTGCTTTTAATCGCTTTGGTTTGTTCAAAATGGATAAATTAGAGGATATTTTCTTGAAATATATTCCACATAATTCGTTTGAAAAACTTAAAACTTCCCTCATTGTATGTGCCACCGACATTGAAAAAGGTGAAGCCGTATATTTTAGTAAAGGTGAATTAATAAAACCCGTAATGGCATCGTGCAGTATTCCAGGAATTTTTGAGCCCATTAAGTTTCTAGACCGAATTTTAGTTGATGGAGGAGTTACAAATAACTTTCCAATTGAGCAACTTGAAGGCATTTGCGATTTCATTATTGGAGTGAACGTAACGCCTGTAAGCAATGAAATGCCTATCAATTCGGCAAAAGACATTCTGACCAAGAGTCTTTATTTAGCCATAAGAAATAATTCAGGCGAAAAACTAAAACGTTGTGATATTGCCATCGAACCAACTGAAATATATAATTATAATGGACTTAGTTTATCAAAATCTAAAGAAATTTATCAACTTGGCTACGAAAATACAATACGTGCCGCCGAGGGAAAACTAGAACATATTTTATGAAACTAGATGTAAAATTTGAAATATTTTATTAAAAAATATTCTCACATTTTTAATTTAATGTCTCAAATCTAATTTTGGCATAAAATTAGATAATTTTTTAATCTGAAAACCGTTAAAATCAGAGGTATCTATCATCAACTTGAATATCTAAGGTGCAAAAACTATATATACTAATAGCATTTTCGTTGCTAACTGCCTCTTGTTCGCAGTTTAGCAACTCTCCCACAAGTAAGGCATGGCATAACACCAATGCTCGTTTCAACTCGCTTATTATTGCCCGTGACAACATGAAACAGGCAGAAAAAGACCTATTTGATAAGCGAGTAGAAAATTATAGTTCGTTGATGACCATCTTCGTACCGATTGATTCTACTAAAAGTCAGGATGTTGCTACAAACTTAAAAGAAGTAATCGAAAAAACCTCTTTGATTGCTGAACGCCATTCTAACTCAAAATACTTAGGAGAAGCCTATATTTTACTTGGAAAAGCTCGTCTTTTGAAAGAAGATTTTCTGAACTCAATTGAAATTTTCAAATATATTAACTCAACTGAAAGCAACGAAGAAGATAAACACGCCGCATTGGTTTGGTTAATGCGTGCCTATACCGAAGATAGAGATTTTGATACTGCTCTCAAAGTATCTGAAGTACTTCGTACGCTTGATTTAAATAAAGAAAATACCAAAGATTTTTATTTGGTAAAGGCTTATTTGCACCAACGTCTTGAAGAATTTGCTATTTCGGCTGCTATTGGTGAGGAAGCTCTAAAATTAATGTCAAAAGGTGAGCAAACCGCTCGAGTGCATTTTGCAGTCGGACAAATGTTTGATATGATTGGGCAACCTGAGAAAGCCATGCCTCATTTTGCAGCAGTAGCCAAAAACCGGCCTAACTACGACATGGAGTTTTATGCTCGCATGAATACCTTACTCGATGCTGCCGCTTCTCAGAGAGGAAGTACAGCAGGTGTACAAGAGAATTTTAAGAAAATGTTGGTCGATAGAAAGAATTCTGACCTCAAAGACAAAATTTTCTTTACGATGGGAAGTCTGGAAATGAAA
This sequence comes from Emticicia sp., assembly GCA_017495105.1. GTDB lineage: Bacteria > Bacteroidota > Bacteroidia > Cytophagales > Spirosomataceae > Emticicia. The sequence goes on from JAFEIL010000247.1 coordinate 12,884, forward strand.
AAACAAAACTACCCGAAGGCCATTGAATATTTTAATTCTTCGCTCAGAAATTCAAAAGGGAATAGCACACAAAATGCCTATACATATCTCGAATTAGCGGAGCTTTATTATAATCATTTGAACAAATACGATGTGGCCAGTATGTATTACGACAGTACGCTTACTGCCCTCCCTAAAACCTCAACAGATTACGAACGAATTGCCAAAAGAGCCATTTCTTTAGGCGATTTTGTAAAATACCAAAAGGTTTTAATTGTTGAAGATAGTCTCCAACTTTTGGCGGCCATGAATCCTGCGGCACTTGATAAGGCTCTCGAGAGAATTGTCAAACAGAAAGAAGATGATGATAAAAAAATGCAGGAAATGGCACAAAAAATTATCTCACAAAATAGCCTCCCTGTTGACCGACTTTCAGACAAAGACCCTGATTTTAAACGTTGGGCTTTATACGACCCTTTGGTAATGGCTTCTAATAAAAGTGATTTTCAACAATTATGGGGAAGCCGACCTTTAGACGATAACTGGCGTAGAAAAGACAAAGAAGCTGGTTCGATTAGCTTCAAAGTTGAGCGAGGAGTAGTTGGTCAGGAACCAATCAAACAAGCTCCCAAAGTTTCAGCCGAAGACTTGAAAAAACAGAAAGAAGAAAAAGAAGCATTGGCTCTTGACGGTAAGAAAAAAGAATTTTTTGAGAAAATTCCAACTACACCAGAGAAACTCGTTGGCTCGAAACGTAAGCAAGAAGAAGCCCTTTATCAACTAGGCAAAATTTATAAGTTTCAGTTCAACGAACCACAAAATGCTACCGAAACTTTCTTGACATTGCTCAATAAATTTCCCAATAGTGTTCATGAAGTAGAAGTACTTTATTTATTAACCTTATTGTCTGAAAATCAAGCAGCAAGTCCGTATCGCAAAACTTTAATCGAGAAATTCCCTGCTTCAACGTACGCTCGACAGCTTTTGCGAGGAAATGTGCAAATTACGAGTGATACCGAATCAAAAGCAAATGTGGTTTATTCTCAAGCGTTTAATTTATATGTTAATGAAAGTTATGATTCAGCAATAAAATTGGCCGAAGATGGCTTGATTACTTATACAGGAACGAGTATCGAGGATAAATTTGCAATGTTGCGTATTTTTCTTTTTGCCAAAACAGAGCAGAAAGATGCTTATAAACAAGCCCTTAACGAATTTATTCAAGGTTATCCATCAAGTAGCCTACTTTATAGAGCAAAAGAATTAATGGCTGTTTTGGAGAAAAATAAATTATAAAATACAATCTCAGATTAAAACTACAACCCTAAAAAAAATGAAAGATATCGAAGTAAATGGAGAATCCGACCTCCCACCATTCTTGAAAACCTGGAAAAATGTTTATATTTTGGTAGCAGGAACTTTACTCTTATTAATTGTACTTTTCTACGCTTTCACCCTATATTTTGCATGACAAACCTCGACTGGACCCTACTTACATTTACCTTACTTTTTATTATAGTTTATGGTGTTTACAAAAACCATAAAGACCAAAATATCGACGGCTATTTACTTGGTAATCAGTCACTTCCGTGGTATCACGTTGGACTTTCAGTAATGGCTACCCAAGCTAGTGCAATTACCTTTCTTTCAACAACTGGACAAGGCTTTGACGACGGTATGCGTTTTGTGCAATTCTACTTTGGATTGCCTTTGGCAATGATAGTTTTATGCGTTACTTTCATACCGATTTTTCACCGACTAAAAGTTTATACAGCTTACGAATATCTCGAAAAACGTTTTGATGGGAAGGTGCGAGTTTTCACGGCATTTCTGTTCTTAATTCAACGTGGACTTTCGACTGGAATTTCGATTTATGCACCTTCAATCATTCTCTCAACAATTTTTGGCTGGGATATTTTTTGGACAAATATTCTGATGGGAGGAATGGTTCTAACTTACACAGTTGTTGGCGGCACAAAAGCTATTTCTTATACACATCTCCAACAAATGATTGTCATTACGGTGGCAATGGTGCTAGCGGGTGTAATCGTAGTAATGATGCTTCCCGAAAATATCGGACTTGTAAAAGCCCTCAAAATTGCAGGAAAAGCTAATCATACTGATGTTGTAAGTTTTGATTTCAACCCCAAAGACCGTTATAATCTTTGGTCGGGCTTGATTGGTGGTTTCTTTTTGCAACTCTCTTATTTTGGTACAGACCAATCGCAAGTTGGGCGTTATCTGACGGGCGAATCTATTACTCAAAGTCGTTTGGGTTTAGTGATGAATGGCTTACTGAAAATACCAATGCAGTTTTTGATTTTGTTAGTTGGGGTTTTGGTTTTTGTCTTTTATCAATTCAACTCTTCACCCGTTTTCTTCAATAAAGTAGAAACAGATAAACTTCGTACGAGCCAGTATGCTCCCGAATTTGTAACGATTGAAAAACAGTACAATGAAGTTTCGGAGAAAAGAAAACAACTTTTAATTTCGTCTGATAACCTTGATAATCAACAACTTGAAATTTATAAAAGCAACTTACACGAATCCGACTCAGTAGCAAAAAGTCTGAAAGGACAAGTAATTGAACTTATCAAAAAAAACAATCCTTCGGCTAGTACCAACGACCGAGATTTTGTATTCCTGAGATTTGTACTCGACCATTTACCGCATGGACTTATAGGGCTTCTGATTGCAGTAATCTTTGCGGCGTCGATGGGTTCGATTGCATCAGCATATAATTCGTTGGCAGCAACTTCAGTGGTTGATGTTTACCGAAAATTTTCAAAAAATACTCCAACCGAAAGAGCAGAACTCAACGCATCGAAAGTTTCGACCGTAATATGGGGGCTTTTTTGTATATTTGTAGCACAATACGCCAATCAACTTGGCAATATGATTGAGGTGGTCAATGTGCTCGGGTCATTGTTTTATGGAATCATTCTTGGTGTATTTTTAGTAGCATTTTATTTAAAAAATATTGGTGGAACTGCCACTTTCTGGGCTGCAGTTATCAGTCAAGCCATCATTCTCGGCATCGGAATTCCACAAGTGATTTTAAAAACTGAGTGGATTGCTTACCTTTGGTTTAATCCAATTGGTTGTTTTTTGGTGATTGGAATTGCGTGGATTTTGCAGAAAAGATTTAAGAATTTAGACAAAAGACAAGATATTTTAGATTAATAGAACAAAATATTCTTTTGTCTTGTATCTTATATATAT
>JAFEIL010000344.1 GCA_017495105.1 Emticicia sp.
TGATGCAAAGATTTTGCTCACTTATGGCGGTGGAAGTATTTTTCCAAAAGGTGTTTTTGAGCAAGTTAAAAAAGCCCTCGAAGGAAGAAATATCATAGAATTTGGCGGAATCGAGGCAAATCCGACTTACGAAACGCTCATGGAAGCCGTTGAGTTGGGGCGTAAAGAAGAAATTACTTTCTTGCTTGCCGTTGGTGGCGGCTCGGTTCTTGATGGTACGAAATTTATTGCTGCCGCTATTCCATTTGATGGCGACGACGCTTGGCAGATTGTAACAGGGCAAGCCAAATTCAAAAAAGCGATTCCAATTGGTTCGGTGCTTACTTTGCCAGCAACTGGCTCAGAAATGAATTATTTTGCTGTAATCAGCAAGAAATCTACGCAAGAAAAGAAAGGAATGGGAAATCCGTTGGTCTATCCGACCTTCTCAATTCTTGACCCCGAAACTACTTATTCGTTACCTCATCGCCAAATTGCCAATGGCATTGCCGATGCTTTTACGCACGTGATGGAGCAGTATTTGACTTACCCAGTTGATGCTCAGATTCAAGACCGTTTTTCGGAGTCTATCATTCAAACTTTGATTGAAGTTGCACCGAAAACGCTCGAAAATCCCACTGACTATGAAGCTCGTGCCAATTTTATGTGGGCTGCAACGGTGGCTCTCAATGGTTTTATAAGTTTGGGGGTTCCGCAAGATTGGGCAACGCACCAAATTGGACATGAACTAACGGCTTTTCATGGCATTGACCATGCACGAAGTTTAGCAGTTGTTTTGCCTTATTTATTAAAAATTAAGCAAGAAAGTAAGCGAGAAAAACTCATTCAATATGCCAAAAGAGTTTGGAATTTGAACGGAACCGATGATGAATTGGTTGCGGGTGCAATTCAGAAAACTGGGGAATTTTATGAGTCTTTAGGATTACCTATCAAAGCCAGCGATTATGGCGTAAATCAAGAAACAATTGTTAAAATAGTAAAGCGTTTTGAAGCACGAGGTGTTAGTTTTGGCGAAAAAGCCGATATTACACCTGCCGATGTTGCCAAGATTTTGGAAATGAGTATTGCGTGAAAAGAAATACGATTTACGAATGTAGAATTACGAATGGTGCAAAAGAAAATTCAATGATTCATGGCATATTATTAACAGTTTGGGGTCTTTTATGCTTATATACTACACTTTTTTACAAGTAATAAATATTGTTTTGTTGTAATACCTGCACATATTTTAATTGCTTGGAGAAAAGGTATTATTCCAAAAAACAATAAGTTGTTGAATATCTATGGTGGAGTTGTATTTTTAATAATTGGTGCATTAATTCTAATTAGAAACGTGCCAGATTATTGATGTACAGGGTAGAGACAGGACAATGTCCTTTCTCTACGTTGCGAATAATCATTTCAAATACAAAACGTGGCACATTTTTAAAATATGCCACGTTTTTCCGTTCTAAAAATTCACATTCTTACTGCACTTTCGCAAAATCAGCAGTTAATTTATTCATTTCGGTATCCGAAACTTCACCCGAAGTTACCACTAATCTAAAACGAAAAGTAGTTGATTGATTAGGGGCAAGTTTAAAATTCAAGACATCTTTACCATTTGAAAATGCTTTTTGTCCAAGTGGATTTGCTGAAAAAAGACCATAACCACGTGAATGCCAATAAGTTGGATAACCCACATTTTTCGGATGGTCAATAATCGCTACCGAAATCTTTTCTTCACCAATTTTGCCTCGAAGATTTACCCAATCTGAGCGTTTTGCCCAAGTGTCTTCACCTTCGATTCCTTCTTTGTTACGGTAGCTTCCTGTAATTCCTGCATTATCAAGCGAAGGAACTTTCGTTGCCACGCCACTTGCATCAGTAAAGATTTCTGCTTTTGTAGATGGATGCTCCAACTGTCGAGCCAAACGTATGGCAAATGTGCCATCTTTTACATCTTTAAACAAAACCTCTTTGTCGGCAGCAGTAAGTGTAGTGATTCTATCCGTAATACGTTGTTTATCAGTCCCTTGGAAAATATACGTTGTTGTTTCTTTTAACATCAACTTACCATCTTTATCGAGCCAATCGGCAGTTACGACTAACGAACCTTTGTTTTTACCAGATTTAATAGATTTAATTCCCGTATGCACAATGGTACCGTAAACTCCCTTAGGGTTTGGCGGAGTATTGGAGTTATTCCAAAAATCGTGTCCGTTTACATCTTCATAATTAAACCATACGCCTACGTGGTGAGGGTGGTCGATACGCTCACCCGGACGAGGATCCATTGGCCAGCCACGAGTAATAAGCGTTCCCGCAGATGTACGCACTGGATACAAAACTGCTTTTTTCAATACATCTGGGCCTGGGTAGATATATGAGGTAAAAGCCTTGCCATCGACGAGTACATCCACTTTTTTATTGGCATCGTCACGTACGATTTTCACAGGTTTTGTTTGTCCGAAAAGTACGGCAGGCAGGAGTGAAAAGAGCAAAAATATTTTTTTCATGATTATTGGATTGGATAGAGTAAAATAATATAACAAAGTAAGCACTCTTTTTCAAGCATAAAACCCAAATTTTTGCTTTTTTCTAATATTTTTTTGACTTTATTTTAGTTTTTCAACAGTTTCGTAGGAACGTCCAAATTGGACGTTGCTGCGTTTTTTAAATTAGTGTTCTACAAACGCAGCATCAAACCCACTATGAGTGCATTTTCGTTATCAATTTCATCGCTTGTGCGTCGGCGGCGAAAAATATAGCGATAGCCAATCTCTGATTCTAACTTATCAGTAAAATTGTGGTTAAATGTAACTCCAAGTTGATTTTGCTCGTGTTTTTTAGTAGAATTTGGTGGAGAACCAACTAAAAATTCTTCCAAAAAAACCAAACTATTTGTTTTGGAAATAGGCTGACGAAACTGTAAACGTTGACGAAAACGCCCAGCAGTACGATCAACAAAATAGCGATATTCATACTGAGTTCTCCACTGTAAGGTTCCTTTATTTATTTTCTGAAAATATTCGATACCCGGCGTTAGTCGCCACTCAACGGTTGGAAGTCGTTCAAAATCAGCTTCTTTTCCCAAAACTTGGTAGGCGTGCCAGCGTGAGGCCGCAAAACTAAATAGCCATTTATTATGCCGATAACCAACCGTTAGCCTTTGGGCATCAAGAAAAGGATTTTGTAAAAAATTAAGTTTTGAATAGTGAAAATTATTTTGTCGGCGATAGGCAATATCACCCGTGAAGATAAATTTACCAACTTGCTTACTTAGTAAAAACCTCGACCAAACAGAAGTATGATTATAAGCTTGGGCATGACCCGAAATAGAAGAAAAAAATAGCATAATGCATAAGCCAATGGTTTGATTAACTTGCTTATGTATTTTGATGGTATGTTGTACGTATCTCACCTAATCTAATTGTCTGATTTACAAAGTGCTAAAAATCTAAGCTACAAAATTATAACAAAAAAATAAAGACGAGATTAAAATACCACTAAATCTACCAAAGTAGTCTGAGATTAGGAACTTCTTTTGACATTCAAAACACCAAGAAACATTCCTTTTCTTGAAAATAATTGTACTATTCTTATTAACAATTTGATAATCAGGGGATTGTATTAAATAGTCGAGGTTTTGTCATTTATATTCCATAATTTTGCGGTTTATTTAAGAAAGGTGTTGTTCGTCTTTGTTTATCAGTTGTGAATATGGTAAATGTTGATGCACAACGAATTAACAAATACATTTAATGAATAATATCAGAAACATCGCCATTATTGCCCACGTTGACCACGGTAAAACTACACTGGTTGATAAAATCATTCATGCGTCTAAATTGTTTAGAGACAACCAAGAATTTGGTGATTTAATTCTTGACAACAACGACCTTGAGCGTGAGCGTGGAATTACTATCGTTTCTAAGAACGTATCAGTAAGATACAATGGCGTAAAAATTAACATCATTGATACCCCAGGTCACTCTGACTTTGGTGGAGAAGTGGAGCGTGTATTGAAATTAGCCGATGGCGTAATTTTATTAGTTGATGCTTTTGAAGGACCAATGCCACAAACACGTTTCGTTTTAGGTAAAGCCCTTGCATTGGGTTTGAAACCAATCGTAGTTGTAAATAAAGTTGATAAAGAAAATTGTCGCCCTGACGAAGTTCACGAACAAGTTTTCGATTTGATGTTTAATCTAGAAGCAACCGAAGATCAACTTGACTTCCCTTGTCTTTATGGTTCATCAAAACAAGGTTGGATGAGCACAGATTGGAAAACTCCAACGACTGACATCGTTCCTTTGCTTGATGCAGTTATTGAGCATATTCCTGCTTCTCCAGTAGTTGATGGAACACCTCAAATGCAAATCACTTCACTCGATTATTCATCATTCGTTGGTCGAATAGCCATTGGTCGTGTAGCGAGAGGAACGCTGAAAGAAGGTATGCAAATTGCACTTTGTAAAGCTGACGGAACAATCAAGAGAAACAAAATCAAAGAACTTCAAGTATTTGAAGGACTTGGTAAAGTAAAAGTTGCTGAAGTAAGTTCTGGCGAAATTTGTGCAGTAACAGGTATCGAAGATTTTGAAATTGGTGATACAATCGCTGATATTGAAAATCCAGAGCCACTACCACGTATTTCGATTGATGAGCCAACGATGAATATGTTGTTTACGATTAATAACTCTCCTTTCTTCGGAAAAGAAGGTAAATTCGTAACATCACGTCACTTACGTGACCGTTTAATGAAAGAAATTGAAAAAAATCTTGCATTAAGAGTTCAAACTGGTGATACCGAAGATAAATTCTTAGTATTTGGTCGTGGTATTCTTCACTTGTCTGTTCTTATCGAAACGATGCGTCGTGAAGGTTATGAAATCCAAGTTGGACAACCACAAGTTTTATACAAAGAAGACGAAAATGGCCGTCGTCTCGAGCCAATCGAAACATTGGTTGTTGACGTACCAGAAGAAACTGCTGGAAAAGTAATCGAATTGGCAACCCAACGTAAGGGCGAGTTGTTGATTATGGAACCAAAAGGAGATTTACAACACCTTGAGTTTAATATTCCTTCACGTGGTTTGATTGGCTTACGTTCAAGCGTATTGACAGCAACTTATGGTGAAGCAATTATGAACCACCGTTTCAAATCTTATGAGCCATTCAAAGGTGCAATTCCTGGACGTGTAAACGGTTCATTGATTGCAAGTGGTAACGGCCCTGCAACTCCTTATTCGATTGACAAATTACAAGATAGAGGTGTATTCTTTATTGACCCGAACGAAGAAATTTACATGGGTATGGTAATTGGCGAGCATAACCGTCAGAATGATATCGTTGTGAACGTTCAGACTGCCAAGCAATTAACGAATATGCGTGCATCAGGTACTGACAATAACGTGAAGATTGCTCCAAAAATCAACTTCTCTTTGGAAGATGCAATGGAATATATCCAAAAAGACGAATATTTGGAAATCACTCCAAAATCAATTCGTATGCGTAAGATTTACCTTGACGAAAACGAGCGTAAACGTGCAGAAAGCAAAAATGCTTTTGCAGGAGCTTAATTTCTGAGAAATATATAAAAGCCTTGATAGTCGGAAGATTATCAAGGCTTTTTTTGTGTAGTTTGAAAATCGTATCTTTGCAATTATGATTCAAAAACCTATCCTTATCTTAAAATTTGGAACTGCCTCTATCACACAAAAAAATGGTGAGCCAGACGAAACCATCATTGCCGATATTGCTCGCCAGGTAGCCATTCTTCATGCTGATTATCAAATAGTTATGGTATCTTCAGGTGCCGTTGGTGCTGGAAAACATTTTATCAAAAACTATTCGGGCGAAATTGCAGAGAGAAAAGCTGCCGCTGCCATCGGAAATCCACTTTTGTTAAATATTTACTCAAAATATTTCTCCCAATACGGCATTCAGATTGCCCAAAGTTTGTGCGAACGCCAACATTTTGGTAATCGTGAACAGTTTTTGCAACTCAAAGAAACCTACCAAGAACTTTGGAAAAATGATATTATTCCGATTGCTAACGAAAACGACGTTGTGAGTAATCGTGAATTAAAATTTTCGGACAATGACGAACTGGCTACATTAATCGCTACGGGTTTCGGTGCAGAAACGCTGATGATTTGCACTTCAGTTGGTGGACTTTTGGACAAAGAAAAAAACATCATTCGAAAAATAGAAAACATTGATAATCAAATACTTGGCTTGGTTGATAATTCAAAATCTGCACTCGGTTCGGGCGGAATGGCTTCTAAATTAACCTTTACGAAACTCGCCACTCGCATGGGAATCAAAGTAATTATTTTCGGGATGAAAGAAACTGACGGCATCTTGAAAGCCATCAAAGGTGAGGCAGGAAGCGAGTTTTCGGCACAGGAAGTCAATCTTTCATCAAGAAACAAATGGTTGGCAAGTGGAAGCGTTGCGGTAGGAACCTTACAAATTGATACTGGAGCAGTAAAAGCTATCCAAAAACGCAGCAGTTTATTGGCAGTGGGTATCAAAAAAGTAAAAGGCGATTTTGAAATGGGTGAAGTTGTGGAGATTATTAATAATCAAGGCGAAATGCTGGCTGTTGCACGCACAAAGGTTTCTTCAATCGAATTAGCTAATAATTTAAAAACAATCAACTACGAAGTAGCAAATGCCAATGATATCGTGTTGATTTGATTACGTTTTTCAGCCTAAACCATATACAAAAATTTGTTTTTTCGATTAAGCAATTGCAGTGGTGACTTTTATTTTTAATATTTTTACAGTCGCCAATAGTACAACACAAACTAAAATTTATTTTTCTTTTCCCCAAATTTCGTTGACAGGGTCGCCTTTTGAGCTTTTTCCCGAATGATGCCATTTGTCTCCTTCTACTTTTGCATCAAAAGTCAACGATGCCCCTACTCGACTATTATCTCTTGAGAAAAACTCAAGGGTTTCCGTATATTTTCCATCTTTAAACTCGTAAGTTCCGCCACCTGTACCGAAAAACTCTTTTGTCTCTGGATTAATCGCAAACCATTGAAATCTTGTTTCGGAGCATATTTTCAAAGTCTTACGGGCCGTGCGTTTCATTTCAGTCATTTGTCCATCTTGACTAGCACGAGCAGAGATTCGCCAATTTCCCGAAAGGGCATCTTTTCCTTCATCAATGCGTTTCCAAGTTGTTTTAGCTTGGTTTTCAATCATAAACTCATTGTTTTTTCTTGTAAACTTATAGGTGATTTTCGTACCTATATTTTCAGGGTTTTTGTCATTAAATTCGACTTTTAATGTCAATCCAGCATCATTGATTTCGTAAATACCGCCGTAAGTTCGTATAAAAACATTTTTCTCAAAAACCGAAATTGAAAAGTAGTTTTCGGTGGCTATCATTACAGCTCTTTCGCTTGAATTGCCATCGGGCTGCATTTCCCATGAACCAAGAAGCGTTCCTGCAAAACTTTTAACAGCCATAATTAGCACAATAAAGATAGAAAAAAAAGTAGTTTTCATATTTTTAGAATTTTACTTTGAAATACACTCACACTTATAAGCTTAAATTTTAGAACGATAGGTTTAATAAACGTAAGTAAAGATAATATAAAAGTACAAGTTTTATAAAATTTTCTTATTGAGAAGATAAATTTCCGTTTATCCATAAAGTGTTTTGACAAGAAAGTTTTAGGTGATAATTTCGTCAAATAATTTCTGATTCTAAGCCTTATGAATATCGTTTTTCTTGATGCCTATACCCTAAATCCACTCAATGATTTAGACATTTCTATTCTTAATAACCTTGGTAACGTGACGCTCTACGACCGAACTTCTCCTGAACAAATTATTGAGAGAGTAAAAGATGCTGAAATAATATTGACTAATAAATGTACACTTAATGCACAGACTATCAGTCAATTACCAAAACTAAAATACATTGGTGTTACGGCAACTGGTTTTAATATCATTGATATCGAAGCCGCTAAAGCACAGGGAATCGTAGTAGCAAATGTGCGAGGTTACAGCTCGGCATCAGTAGCTCAATTAGTATTTTCATTGATTTTAAGCTTCACCAACCGAGTAGCCGAACACGCCCAAAATATTAAAAATACATGGACTTCTTGTCCTGACTTTTGTTTTTATCGCTCTCCTTTGGTCGAACTAGAAGGTAAAACTTTGGGAATTATTGGCTTGGGCGATATTGGTAAAAAGGTAGCAAATATCGGCTTAGGATTTGGCATGAAAGTGTTGGCAAATAAGCGTGATTTAACTTTTGGTGGCATGGCCAATGTGCAGCTTTGTAGTCAAGAACAAATATTTCAAGAAAGTGACTTTATTACTTTACATTGCCCGTTAACGACTGATAATCAAGAATTTATCAATAAAGATAGATTGAATTTGATGAAATCATCTGCGATTTTGATAAATACTTCACGAGGCGGTCTCATTCATGAACAAGACTTAGCCGATGCTCTCAATTCGGGTATTATTGCGGGTGCAGGACTTGATGTACTTTCAATTGAGCCACCTACTGCCAAAAACCCCTTATTGACGGCAAATAATACCATCATTACGCCACACATCGCATGGGCTGGTGTAAATGCACGTAAAGAATTAATGAAAGGTGTGGTAGAAAATATCGCCTCATTTCAGCAGGGAAAACCTCCAAAAGGAATGATTTAATACAAATTCCAGTACCTTTGTCAAAGAATACAACAAACTAAACTTATAAATTAACTTTATAAAATCCCCATCGGAGATTAGGGTCTTTCCTTTATGAAAAAACTTTGCTTTACCTTAGGAGTAGTCCTATTGGGAATTAACTTATTATTTGCTCAAGACTCAAAAAATCAAGACGATGACAAATATAATATTCACATAAAAAAATCAAAAACACCCATCAAATTGGATGGATTGCTCGACGAAGACTCTTGGAAAGCTGCCGAAGTTGCTAAAAATTTCTTTCTCAACCGTCCGTATGATTCGTCTTTTGCTGAGCTACAAACAGAAGTAAAAGTACTTTTCGATGATAATTTCATTTATGTGGGTGCTATATGTTATGAACCTCGTAGCCTTTACACAGTTGCATCACTAAAACGTGATTTTGAAGGTGGCTCGAGCGATGTGTTTACGGTAAACTTCGATACATTCAAAGATAAACTTAATGCCTTTCAGTTTGCAATTAATCCATACGGTGTGCAACGTGAAGGTTTGATTTTCAATGGCGAAGAATCGTCTAATTTTTGGGATAATAAATGGTATTCACAGGTAAAAACCTACGACGACTACTGGGTTGTTGAAATGGCGATTCCGTTTAAAACTTTACGCTATAAAGTGACGGATGGTCAAAATACTTGGCGTGTGAATTTTGGCAGAAATGTTCTAAAAAGAAACGAAGTATCAACTTGGCGACCAGTTCCTCGTAATTTTCGTCCAGCTAACTTAGCTTTTGCAGGAAACATGATTTGGGATGAAAATCCACCAAAACCTGGTGCAAATATTTCATTGATTCCGTTTGTTTCGGTAGCTACTGAAAAGGATTTTCCACGCAATGAAAGCGATTTAAAAGCCCTACCAACAAGCTCTAATTTTCCTGCGGGTGTGGGTATGGATGCCAAAATTGCCGTTACTCCTTCGCTGAATTTAGACTTGACTATAAACCCTGATTTCTCACAAGTTGAAGTTGATAAACAGGTGACTAATCTCAGCCGTTTTGAGTTGTTTTTTCCTGAAAGAAGACAGTTTTTTCTCGAAAACAATGACCTTTTTGGTACTTTTGGCTTTCCTGATACTCGTCCGTTTTTCTCACGCCGTATCGGTATTACTCGAAATCCCAACACTGGGAACACACAAAGAGTACCGATTCTGGCTGGTGCAAGACTTAGCGGAAAACTCAATGAAGATTGGCGAATTGGAGTAATGAATATGCAAACCCGTAAGGTAAATTTCGGCGAAGACAAGTATTTGCCAGCAGCAAATTATTCGGTGGCGGTTGTGCAACGAAAACTTTTAAATCGGTCAACTTTAGGAGGGATTTTTGTGAATAAAGAAAATGATTTCAGTAACTTAACAGCCGAACAAACCTCAGGTTATCGAAAATTTAATCGAGTTGGAGGTTTAGAATTTAATTTTTATTCAAAAGATAGCAGATTCCAATCGGAAAGTTATTATCACCAGTCTTTTTCACCCGAAAACAAGAAAGATGCAGGAAGTGCAGCTCATTTTATGGGGTACAATCACCCAAATCTTGAATTGAATTTGGGTGTGCAACGAATCGGTGAAAACTACCGTGCTGATGTGGGTTTTGTACCACGCACTGGTATTTGGCAGATATACCGACCTTTTACCATTGTTTTGAATCCAAAATCAAAAACTATTGCAAAATACATCAATGCCTATGGTTTAGGCTCGGAGGGCAGCGATGTTTATGATTTAAAAGGCAAAAGGCTTGACAGCGAAACCAATCTATTTGTTTTTGCCAATAGTCCAAGGGGGTCAGAGGCTTACATTGCTTATGGCTTAAGTTTTACACACTTGTTTAATCCTTTCGACCCAACTAATGCCAGCGATAATCCAAACCCGGATACCTACAAAAATGTGGTGGAATTGCCAGTTGGCGATTATCGTTCACGAACATTCAATATTGGTTTTGAGAGTAGTCGCAGAAATAATATCAACGGAAAATTTGACTTCTCGAAAGGCACATATTTCTCCAACAAGGCAGAAAAAATTAATGGTAAATCTACCAATTTTAGTGGTAGTATAGGTTATCGTTATCAACCTTACGGCGTATTTTCAGTGGATTGTGAATACACGAAAATTGGAATGCCACTGCCCTATAATAGTGTAGAATATTGGTTAATTGGCCCTCGTGCTGAGTTGTCATTCTCGAAAAGTGTATTTTTCAGTACGTTTTTTCAATATAATACCCAAACAAACAACACGAATATCAATTCTCGTTTGCAGTGGCGTTTCCGTCCTGTTTCAGATATTTTCTTGGTGTATACGGATAATTATTTTGCCGAAAATATTCCAAATTATTATATTAAAGCGTGGACTCCTAAAAATCGAACGTTAATTTTGAAGATGACTTATTGGTTGAATGTGTAGAAAAAAGATTTTAATTTGACATTTTAAAAGCTCTCTTAGGTGATTTTTTGTATTCCCGAAGAGACTAAACTTTAATAGCCTTAGGTGAAACCTATGGAAAACTGAGAGGTTTCTTTTAAGTTCAACCCTTTCAAGGTTAAACTTATTTCTTCACTAATCCGCATGTTTCACCGAAAGCTATTCATGACGAACCACTTCGTGGTTTATTTTTAAAAATACTTTTTAATCTGTAAACAATCAGAACACCAAATAAATCAAACAAACCACAATCAAACTCACAATTCCTTGCAATCCCGAAAGTAATGTGTGGGTTCGGTAGGCATCTCGTTGGTTGAGGCCAGTAAACTGTGAAACAACCCAAAACCAAGCATCATTGGCGTGCGAAACGGTCATTGCTCCGCTACCAACTGCCATTACTAAAAGTGTAAGGTCGAGCGGTTCGATAAAACCTACGGTGCTTGTAAGTGGTGCTAAAATACCCGAAGTAAGCACCATCGAAGTTGTGGTTGAGCCTTGTGCAGTTTTGAAAAATGCCGCCACCAAAAATGCAATCACCAAAAACATCACGCCCGACGTTTGATTGGCCAAAAGCCAATTACTAATCATTTCTTTTAGAGCAGTTTCTTTCAAAATTGCACCGAAAGCTCCGCCTGCACCTACCAAAACAAGCGTTGTACCACAATGTTCGATGCCACTTTTGAAACATGCCAATAATTTTTCGGTAGGTTTTTCGGGAAAAAGGGTGTAAGAAAAACCAATTGCCAATAAAAATGAGACTAATGGACTTCCGAGAAAACTCAACCAATGCAAAACATCTTCGCTGAAAACGTGAGATATTTTGGCAAAAGAGGAAAAAGCAATCAATAAAATTGGCAGTAAAATTGGCATAAACGCTTTCCAGGCAGGTAAACTACTACTATATACTTCACTGATTTCCAGATCATTATCTTCAATTATTTCTACGTTTGTTGCAAATTTTTGAGCAAACCAAGTCGAAACAAATAAACTAGGAATAGAAACCACCAAACCAACCAAAATCACAAGCCCAACTGAATCAGTTAGGTTTAAATTTCCTGCCGCCGAAAGAGGGCCAGGTGTAGGTGGTACAAGCGTATGCGTGGCGAAAAGACCTCCAGAAAGAGCAATAGCTATTGTTCCGAGTGGCCGATTTACCTTTTTTGCTACAATTTTATTGAGTTTTGCCAAGATAATAAAACCCGAATCACAAAAAACTGGAATACCCACAATTGCTCCAATCACCGACATCGCAAAAGCGGGATATTTTTCACCAAAAAGTTTTAGAATTATATCTGCAACTTTAATTGCTGCCCCTGATTTATCTAAAATCGCCCCGATGACACAACCCAAAATAACCATTAAACCGATTTTCGACATCAATTCTCCAAAGCCTTTCCCGATTGTCTCGGCTAATTTGTCAATCGGTAAACCTGCAAAAATCCCGACTCCCAAAGCTGCCAAAAGCAAACCAGCCAAAGGATGGAGTTTGAACCAAGTAGAAGAAATAACAATAAAGGCTATTGCCAAAAAGACAACGAGGATTATCATGGAATTAATAAATAAATAAATAAATGAATGAATGAATTATAAAATGAGAGTGTGAATGATTTTGACTAAATAATTTTGGTAAAATACTAAAAGCAAAAAGCCTAAATATTCACTCATTGTATCATTCAACATTTTATTATTGATTTTATACTATCTCGAAATAGCGTTTCAATTCCCAATCGGTTACAACTTTGGCGTGTTGTCGCCATTCCCAATCACGCGTTTGGGTGAAATGCTGCACAAAAGTTTCGCCGAAAAGTTCTTTGGCCACGTCTGAATTTTTCATGGCTTGCGTGGCTTCGTGTAAATTGCTTGGTAAAACTCCGTTACTAATATCACGGTAGCCATTTCCAACAGTAGCAGGTTGATTGAGTTTAAGGTGATGTCGAATACCATATAAACCAGCCGCCAAACAAGCCGCCAATGCCAAATAAGGATTTGTATCCGACCCAACAACACGGGTTTCGAGACGACAAGATTTTTTACCCAAAGGTAAAGCCCGCAAAGCTACAGTTCGATTATCTACCGCCCAAGTGAGCGTAGTTGGAGCCCAAGCTCCTTCAACCAAACGTTTATAGCTGTTGATTGTCGGTGCAACCATCGGCAAAATATGCGGTAAACAATGCAACTGTCCAGCCATATAGTTTTCCATTAAAGGACTGATATAGTTGGGAGTGCTTTCATCATAAAAAAGATTTGTTTTTTCAGTTGAATCCCATAGACTTTGATGCACGTGACCGCTACAACCTGGGAGATTTTCATTGAATTTTGCCATGAAAGTTGCCATAATACCTAACTTATTAGCAATTTCTTTGACTGAAGTTTTGAATAAAATCGCTCTATCTGCAGCCAATAAAATATCTGAATAGGTGATTGCTGCCTCATAAACTCCTGGCCCAGTTTCAGTATGAAGCCCTTCGAGAGGAATATCAAATTTGGTGAGTTGCTCGAAAATATTGGTCATAAAATCGTTACGAAAACTACTACGGAGTAACGAATAACCAAACATTCCTGGAGTAAGTGGCGAAAGATTCTGAAAGCCTTTTTCTTGAATAGAAACTGGCGTTTCTTCAAAATTAAACCATTCAAATTCTTGCGAAAAAAAAGGTTTAAAGCCTTGTTTAACAGCATCTTCAACGACTCGTTTCAACACATTTCTTGGGCATATTTCGGCCGCACTTTCAATAAATTCTGCTAAAAAAAACGGAATGTCATTTTCCCAAGGAATTTTCCGAAATGTACTTAAATCTAACTTTGCTTTTGCATCTGGATAGCCCGAATGCCAACCTGTAAAAGTCCCATTATCGTAGCAAACATCGGCCATATCCCAGCCAAAAACTACATCACAAAAACCTAAATCGCCATCAAGCAGTGACATAAATTTTTGTTTACTAATATATTTTCCACGTAAAACCCCATCAATATCAGCGATTGCTAACTTTACTTTGCCAGACGGATGATTATTCACGTAATTGATGATTTCTTCTTGAGTCATTATGTTTGGTTGAAAGATATTTTTGGAAAATCAATGTATAGGTTTATTAAGAGCGGGAGCAGAAGCATGATAGCCTAAATCGCGAATCATCGTTGCATATTTTTCCATCAATTCAAGCACTCTTGCTCGGTCTTTTGAGCGAACAATTAGGCCAATATGATATTCTTCCTTCATTTTCCAAACAATTTCGGAGTCATCGAAAGGCGTATAATTAGGATGTTCATGTGATGAAAGCGAAATCACAATACCCGAGTAGTAATCCTCTACAATCGGCAATTCATAAGTTCCACCTACCGCAACTACGGTTTCTATTTTTGCCCATTCTCTCCATAAATTTATTCCTGATGAATACTCCACCATTTCGGCCAAATTTGCCCCTCCTACTCTTGAGGCAGTTTCAAGAAAATAGAATTTGCCATCTTCATAGCATTTTATCATTTCGGTGTGCGATGCACTCGATTTCATACCAAAAGTTCGCATCACATCTTCATTCATTTTCTTTAGTGTTGCATCTTCTTCTGAATTATGCTCAACTGTAACCGATCGGAAGATTCCACCATCATGTGCCACTTCAAAAGGCGTGTTCAAATATTGGCTACATCTTGTAAAAATTACCTTTCCGTTGAGCGTTAACGAATCTACGTGATAGACATCGCCAGGTTTGAATTGCTCAATCAAGAAATTATGACGTTCATCGCCCAAAGAATGCACTGTATCCCACGCATCTTGGAAACTATTAACTTTTTTAATTCCAGCCGCCGAAGCTTCCGAACGTGGCTTAATCACCCACGGTGCAGATGTACGTTGAAGGTATTCGGTAATGTCAACATCATTGAAAAGCGAACTAAAAGGCGGAATGTTAATACCAGCATCTTGTGCCTGCACACGCATGGCGAGTTTATCTCTGAAATACCGAGCGGTTGTTTGTCCCATTCCTGGAATACGGAAATGTTCACGTACCAAAGCAGCTTTCTCGACATCAAAATCATCGAGTGCTACTACCCTATCAATTTTTTTGCTTCGCATCAAAGCCGCTAATCCAAGCAATATTTTTTGATAAGTATCGAAAGTATTCTCTATGTTATCTAAATAAAAAATTTCGTTGATTGACTCATGAGGCCATGCTCTATCTTGCAGTTTTTCATCAGTGAGCAAATACACATTATTACCTTCAGCCTTACAAGATTTCAGAAATTCGACACCCTTAAAGTACGTACAGATACAAAGAAAATTCATAGGCTCAAGTAAATTGTTGATGGGTGATATATGTTCTAACTTTCAAATATAAAAATTTGGTATTTATATTCAATATTTTTGGACGAAATCTTCTAAAAACAACAAAAAAGCCTCCCGCAGTTTTGCGAAAGGCTTTTATTTGAAAACTAATACTTCTCAAATTATGATTTTTTCTTAGCGTTTGGTGCTGCCGCAGGAGCTGCTGCTGGTGCAGGAGCTGAAGTTACTTCACCTTTGATAGTTAAGATAACCGATGAGTTCTCAGCGTTGCTCATAACTGTAATAGTTTTTGTAAAAGCACCTGGACGGCCAGAAGTGTTATATCCAACTTTGATTACACTTTTACCACCTGGCATAATAGCATCTTTCGAAAACTCAGGAGTTGTACATCCGCAAGAAGCTTGTGCATTTGATATAACAACTGGAGCTGTACCAGTATTTGTTACTTCAAATTTATATGTTGCCAATGGGCCTTCTGATAATTTACCGAAATCATGAACTTCTTTGTTGAACTTCAATACTCCTTGTGCACTTGATGCTGCTACAAAAGCAAATACTACTGCAATAGTTAAAAATAATTTTTTCATTGATTTAATTGATTTTGAGATTTAAAAAAGATTTTGTTATAGCCAAAGCATATTATTAGTACAAATAAAGGTCATTGTATATATA
>JAFEIL010000521.1 GCA_017495105.1 Emticicia sp.
GGCTTTCTATTGAACCAATAGAAAATCTTTTGAAGTTTGAAGAAAAATATAAAATTCAAGAAACAATACCTTCACTGAAAATTGCAAAAATTTCAATAACAGATTTTAATAAGCACTTTAGCATTAGCACAAATCCAACAATTTTGATTTATAAAGACAAAAAACTTGTAAGAAAATTCGTCGGCGAAACCAAAATCGAAGTTATTCTAAAATATCTATAATCATGCTGCTAAAAATACTATATCTACTTATCGAATGGTTAATCGCACACTTATCCAATCCATTCCATGAAACTTTCTTTCACTAATTTGTTTTCAAATAAAAATCATTCTCAATCCAAAGGCTTTACCTTGCAACAAGGGCAGTCAGATTGTGGTGTGGCTTGTCTGCTTTCTATTCTGAGGTTTCATGGGGGAGAAATGAAACTCGAACGCATGCGTGAGCTAAGTGGCACAGATAAGCAAGGCACAACACTTTTGGGTTTGTATCAAGCAGCAAACCAAATAGGTTTCACAGCAGAAGGCATGGAAGCCGAAAGTATCGATAATTTAAAAGAACTTTCTACTCCTGCTATTCTCCATGTAGTTTTAGAAGGGAAAATGGAACATTATTTAGTGTTTTACCCTAATTTGAATAATTCAGAAGAGAATAAAACTTTAACCATTGGCGACCCTGCAAAGGGAATTATTGAATATTCGGTAGAGGAATTAGATAAAATTTGGCAAACAATGGCATTATTGGTGCTAACGCCAAATGAGCATTTGAAGCAAGTTTCGGAGGAACAGCAACAAAAAAAGGAATGGTTTTTGAATATTGTTCGCCCAGACTTTACGATTTTGGGTATTGCTTCAATTATGGGCGTTATCATTGCCAGTTTAGGTATTTCAACGGCTATTTTTTCACAAAGATTGATAGATGATATTTTACCCAAACAAGACATTAAGAGACTTGTTTTGGGTTTGGTGTTACTTTTCGTATTGCTTATTGCCCGAAGTTTTGTGAGCTATTTGCGTGGTTTTCTACTCAATAGACAAAGTCAGGGTTTCAATAATCGCATTATTGATGGTTTTTATAGTTCAATCCTAAGTTTACCTAAGTCATTTTTTGATAGTCGCAAAACAGGCGAACTCATTGCCCGCATGAATGATACCCGACGTATTCAGCAAACAGTTAGTTTTCTTACTGGCAATGTGCTTATCAATTTATTGGTTTTGGTTGCTTCGTCAATCTATGTTTTCACAATTTCGGTTTCGATAGGTTTGGTTGCTTTGGCAAGTATTCCTTTATTTGGAGGGTTAGTATGGTTTTTCAACAAAAAAATCATTACTCAACAAAAAGAAGTAATGGCTTCTTACGCCCAAAATGAAAGTAATTATATAGATACCATTCAAGGCATTGAAGTAATCAAAGCAAGTAATAAAGAACCATTTTTTACTAATCTTACAAAAGTAATTTATGGTGTTTTTCAGACAAAAATCTATAATTTAGGTAAATTGAGCTTGCATTTTGGACTTTTAGGCGAAATAATTTCTGTTGTTTTATTAGTCGGTATAATAAGTTTTGCTTCTTGGTTAGTCATCATTAAAACCTTAAAAATTGGAGAAATGATGGCTATTTTATCAATTGCTGGAAATATTATCCCTGCCGTGAGTGCCTTAGCAATGACCAATATTCAGCTTCAAGAAGCAAAAGTAGCTTTTGATAGAATGTTTGAGTTTGTGAATATTGAAACAGAACCTCGACTACGCTCTGTTGCCAATGGCTTGGAGTTTTCAAATTTAGAAATCAAAAATTTATCTTTTCGCTTCATTGGTAGAAAGCTTTTACTCAAAAACATTTCTTTAAATGTAAAAAAAGGAGAAATGATAGCTTTATGGGGTGAAAGTGGCTCTGGAAAAAGTACATTAATTCAAATTATTCAAAGATTTTATGAAGTAGATTCTGGTAAAATTGTTGTTAATTCAGAAGACTGGAATAAAATTGATACAAAAGCATGGCGAGATATTTTAGGTGTTGTTCCACAACAAACTAAACTTTTCAATGGCACACTTTTAGATAATATTTGTTTAGAAAATACACAAGAAGAAGCCAAAAAAGTCATTGAATTTTGTGAAAGCTATAAATTTTCACAGTTTTTTGAAGATTTTCCACAAGGTTATTTAACTATTTTAGGCGAAGAAGGTATCAATATCTCGGGTGGACAAAGGCAGATGGTGGCTTTGGCAAGGGCATTATACCGAAATCCACAACTACTTTTATTAGACGAAGCAACTTCAGCAATGGATAGAATAACTGAAAAGTTTATTTTGCAATTGCTTCATAAAATCAGAAACGAAATGGCAATAATTTTGGTAACACATAAGCCACAAACTGCTAGAATAGCCGACAGGATTTATATAATTGAAAATGGCGAAATTATCAATTCGGGTAGCCATAAGCAATTGAGTACTACAAATAATATTTATAATGAAGCTTGAATGGAATTAGTTTAAGGTGCTAAAGGATGTGGCTTTCAGATAAAATACATTTCTATCAAATTCTTTATCAAAAAGCCTAACTGAGTCAAATTCTTTGCTGCCATCTGGGTGAAGTTCGAGGCCAAAAAAGTCCTTGTGTTCGGGCGATATGCTTTCCAAATCAAAATGACAAGTTTCGAGGATAACCTGTTGATAATGAGCGTAAAGCGATTCTTCTTTCATGTGTTTCAAAATCTGTCCAAAAGCAATCATCCATTCGGTTTTATACCATAAAAAGTTGAAAATACTCCCTTTCTGCAAACTTTTATTGGAAAGATATACCACGTAAATGATGCGTTCTTCTAAAGTCAAAGTAGCAAAAAAATCATCGAGTTGTCCGCCGTTTTGTTTCCAAAGTTCTTCTTTTGGGCGAATGATTTTTCGGAAAAGTTCTTTTAACTGTAACTCATGCGTAGTGCTTTCAAGTGTAAAAACTATTTTTTCAGAAATGACTTTTTCTTGAAATAAATTGAAAAATCCACGCTTTGGGTCATGCTCAAATTTTGCCACTTTTCGATTAGATTTTAATAAACGAAGAGCAAAAACTATCAATAATAATAATTTGAATATGACCCAGAAGTGTTTCAAGTTTGAATGTTTTATGCCGCAAATTTACGATAAAATTCCTTTTATTACTTGCCCATGCACATCTGTTAAACGAAAACGACGACCTTGGTATTTGTACGTCAGTTGTTCGTGGTCGATACCCATGAGATGCAACAAAGTAGCTTGAAAATCGTGTACATGGACAGGATTTTTGATGATATTATAACTAAAATCATCTGTTTCTCCGTAGCTGATGCCTGGTTTAACTCCTGCACCAGCCATCCACATCGTAAAGCACCGTGGGTGATGGTCACGGCCGTAATCATCTTTTGTCAATTTTCCTTGAGAGTAAACCGTTCGGCCAAATTCTCCGCCCCAAACTACCAAAGTATCTTCGAGTAAACCTCTTCTTTTCAAATCTATAATCAAAGCTGCGGTGGCTCTATCGGTTTGTTTGCATTGGTGAGCCATTCCTTTGGGCAATGAACCGTGATGGTCCCAACCTTGGTGATAAAGCTGAACAAATCTCACATCTTTTTCTAGTAATTTTCGAGCTAAAAGGCAATTAGCAGCATAAGTTCCCTTATCTCGACTACCTTCGCCATAAAGTTCAAAAACCTCATCGGGTTCTTTAGAAGTATCCATTACTTCGGGAACTGAAGTTTGCATGCGATATGCCATTTCGTATTGGGCGATTCGTGCATCTACTTCGGGGTCTCCCCAAGTTTCGTTTTGTAGTTGGTTGAGTTTTGTCAAATATTCCAACATTTCTTGGCGGTCTTGGCCATCATATCCTTCAGGATTATTAAGAAACAAAACAGGGTCTTTTCCCGAACGGAATTGGACTCCTTGATGCTCAGAAGGTAAAAAACCATTTCCCCAAAGACGTGCATAAAGTGGCTGGTCTTTTGATGCATTTTTTGAAACTAGCACAATAAATGCAGGCAGGTTTTGATTTTCAGAACCAAGTCCGTAGCTCATCCATGACCCAATAGAAGGACGACCAGGCAGCTGATGTCCAGTTTGAAAAAACGTTATGGCGGGGTCATGATTGATTTGCTCAGTAAACATAGATTTTACGATGCACAAATCATCCACAACTTGAGCTGTGTAAGGCAGCAAATCGCTTACCCAAGTTTTGCTTTTTCCATATTGATTAAATTTGTAAGCCGACGGGACGAGCGGCAAAACAGCTTGATTGGCACTCATACCAGTGAGTCTTTGTCCTTTTCGCACTGAATCGGGCAAGCCTTGACCAAACATATTACTGAGTTTGGGTTTATAGTCGAAAGTTTCAAATTGTGAAGGTCCACCACTCATAAACAAATAAACAACTCGCTTAGCTTTGGGGGCAATGCTCGGCAAAGCACTCATAATTTGCTGTTCAAGCGTATTGCCTTTTGCGTTTGAACTAATCAAGCTACCCAAAGCCATTGCTCCCAAACCAGAGGCCGTTCGAAGCAAAAAATTACGTCTATCCAATTTTCGATTTAAGGCCGAAAATTCAGGAGAATGAAGTTTGAATGTATCGTCGTGATGTGCCATTTTATCTTTTCGTAATAATTGCATCTGAGTTTAAAATCGTACTTGCCACAACTGCATTGGCGGCTACTGCGGCTACTTCTAAAGTTGGGTCAATTTTGTAAAGTCCTGTTTTTAACCAACCCTTAGTTTTATTTGGATTTTGCTTAAACTGTTCATATTCAGTCTTTTGTAGAGATAAAAGTAAATTTAGTTCGCGTTCAGAAGGCATTTTGCTACTTAGTTTTCGATACAAATCAATAATTGCTTTTCGTGTGTCAGCTTGCTTGGTCATGCTCTCACCCATAACTTTGGCAGCTTCAATAAATGTTGGGTCATTAAGCGTAACGAGGGCTTGCAAAGGCGTATTGGTCTTTTGACGGCGAACCACACAATAGCTGCGAGATGGGGAATCGAATGTGCCCAAAGTTGGATTTGGCACCGAACGTTTAACAACCACATAAAGGCTACGACGATAAACGGCATCGCTCGTGTCTTGGGTATAATGCGTGTTATTAATTTCCCAAAGTCCATCGGGTTGGTAAGGTTTTACGCTTTTACCACCAATTTTTTTATTAATCAAACCACTCACCGCCAGAGCGTTATCACGTACCATTTCGGCAGTTAGTCGATTACTTGGCCCGTGCGAAAGTAAACGATTTTCGGGGTCACGCTCCCGCACTTCTTTGGTAGTTTTTGAATCTTGTCTATACGTGGCCGACATTACAATTAGTTTGTTGAGTTTTTTTACATCCCAAACCTCTTGGAAATTAACAGCTAGCCAATCTAATAATTCGGGGTGACTTGGCATTTCGCCTTGATTGCCAAAATCTTCAGTAGTTTTCACAATCCCCACTCCGAAGAAATTTTGCCAAAATCGGTTTACCGCTACTCGTGCGGTCAGTGGGTTATTTTCGGCAGTAAGCCATTGAGCCAAACCAAGTCGATTTTTAGGTAAATTGGCAGGAAACGCAAGGATATTTTTGGGAGTATTGGGTTTTACCTCTTCGCCCAAAGCATCATATTGCCCTCGGTGGAGCAAATGCGTAATTTTAGGTTTAGGCATTTCTTGCATAACCATTATTTCAGCAATTTTTTCGCTTGAATCAGACAAAGCCGTTCGGAGTTTTTGTAATTCTTTTTTTGAAGACAAAATGGCTGAATTGACAGCTGAAAAGTAATATTCTTTTAAAACAGCTTTCTCTTGAGTATTTAGTTCAAGTACTGATTTATTGGAAATATTGCTCCAATCGGCTTTTTTTGCTAAGATTTTCACTTCAAAAGGTGTTAATGTTCGATTATAAATAATTACGTCGTCAACTTTTCCACCCTTAAAACCTAAGCCACGCCACCAACCACCAATTTGCAAAGCAGGTTCTGATTTTGAATAAAAAATAATGTCTTTGTATAATTGGTCGATGATGGTTTCCATAGGTGTCTCTTCGCCATCGAGGTATAATTTGAAGCCATTGGCTTTGGCAGAACCATCATAAGTCATGCTTAAATGCAACCATTTTTCACGCGGAGCATCTTTCAAACTCAATTTTGTAATGGCATTCGAAGGGGCAGTATGAGCCATCGTGATTTCTAATTTGTTGTTTCGTAGAAAAAGGTGATAGCCCTTGAAATTATATAGACGCTCGGCATTACTTTTATGAAAAATTACTCCATCTTTCATTTCTTTCGGGATATACGCCCAAATTCCGACCGTAAAAGCTTCTGATTTTCGGAAAACGCCCACGTCTTTTAAATCGGCGTAAACATCTCCGTCCAAGAGCAAGACTTTTCCCTTGGAGTTCTTCTCGAATGTAGGTTTATCAAGTGTCCCAGCATCACGACGCATCACACCCGATTGTTTTGGATTAATACTATTTCGGAGCGAATCTTCAAATGTATAAAACCCTTGTAAGCCAATTTGTGGTAAAGTATTGTTAGCTAGCGACTTATGCTGGTTTTCTTGTAGCCATTTTTCAAAATCTGCCGATGCTGAATTTTGTGTTTCGATAACTTTTTGCTCTTGGTCAGAAATGGATTTTTTGATGAAATTAACAACTTTTTCCTGCTCTGAAGTTGGTAAAAGTAAGGTTGGAGTTGGAAGGTCATCATTCCACGAAATTTGCCCAGCCTCTCTTACGTTATTGAAAAAACTGAACAATTCATAATAATTTTTCTGCGAAATAGGGTCATATTTATGGTCGTGGCACTTGGCACAGCCAACCGAAATTGCCAAGAAAGCATCGCCAAACGTATTGGTTCTATCCATTACGTATTCTGTTTGAAATTCTTCTTCCACAATGCCACCTTCTAAGTTTTGAGGATGATTTCGATTAAAAGCAGTAGCAATAAGCATATCTTTTGTGGGCGAAGGAAGCAAATCACCTGCCAATTGTTGGTGGATGAAAGTACTATAAGGCATATTTTCATTGAAAGCCCGAATGACCCAATCTCGATAAGGTGACATATCTCGAAGGCGGTCAACAGTATAGCCGTGCGAATCGGCAAAACGTGCTAAATCGAGCCAATCAGTTGCCATTTTTTCGCCGTAATGCGGTGAAGCGAGTAGTCTATCAACTTGTTTTTCGTAGGCGTTGAGGCTATTATCGCTTATAAAAGCATCAATTTCTTCTAAAGTTGGTGGTAAACCTGTTAAATCAAATGATAAACGACGCAATAAAATCTCTCTCGAAGCCTCCTTCGATGATGATAAACCTTCTTGCTCTAGACGGCTAAAAATGAAATTGTCAATTTGATTAATCGGCGAAAAAGTAAGCGTACTTTTAAGCGAGGGGATTACTCTTTTTTGTGGTTTTACAAATGCCCAATGAGGTTGATAAACAGCTCCATTTTCAATCCATTTAATAATGACTGCTTTTTCATGGGCTGTTAAATTCAAATGCGATTTGGGAGTAGGCATCACATAAGTAGGGTCAGCAGAGATGATTCGGTGAAAAACCTCACTTTTATTTAGGTTTCGTGGCACAATAGCAACTTTACTAGGGCTTTCGGGTAGCTGTGCATAAGCGGTCTCGGCTAAATCTAAACGTAATCCTGCTTTTTGTTTGGCTTTATCGGGGCCGTGGCATGCAAAGCATTTATCTGATAAAATGGGCTTGACATGAAGATTATAATCTAACGTTACAGGTAGGTTTTTATATGCGAGTGCGACATCTTCGGGCAATTTTGCAGGGTCTGCAAACCGATGCTCATTTGGTTTAAATGACCATAAATAAATACAAGCAACAAGTAATAGTAAGTATTTTTTCATGTTTGAATTTATTGTTTTTAAATTCTTATTTGATATTTTTATTAGAATCAGGCTTCGAAAACTGAAATTCACCTGTTTCAATTTGTAACTTTGGAAATGACTTTTTCAAATTTTCGATTCCCGATTTACTTACTTTAGTTTGCCATAAATAAACCACTTTTAGTCTTGGGTATTTTGAAAAAGCCTCCAATCCGCTATCTGTGATATTTGTGCCGTATAAATTAAGTTGTTCGAGGTTTGGTAAAGCTTTCAGATGCTCCAATGCAGCATCTGAAATGTCTGTGTTTTCGAGATTTAACTTTGTTAAGTTCTTAAAATTAGTAATTTTTTTAATAGCCTCATCATTGATTGGTTGATTACTTAATCTTAGGTTAATGAGTTGATTATTAATGCTTTCCAAGTTATTTAACAAAAATGGTTTATAATTTTTGACATTCACAAAATTAGCTGAAACATAATTTGAACCATTTCCCAAATACGTAATACCGATGTTTTCCTGTTTCAATTTCTCAAGCACAGATGGGCTGACGGCTTCTACATTAACTGTCTGTAATTTTGAATGATTATTACGTATGTCTTCTTTTTCAATGACTGAAATATCAGAACTTGTTTCAGATGGTCTTGGTGTGTTTAGAATGAAGGTTTCCACCATAGGTTTTTCGATGGCCATAGTCTCAGTTTCTTCTACGAAAGATGCTCCTTTTTTTATCCAAGAATAAATAGTCGAAATCTCGTTTTTGGTAAGTTGGGTTTTACCTTTGGGAGGCATGTGTTTATCATCGTCTTCGGGTAAAATTAAATGCGTAAATAATGTACTTTTATTTGGATTACCAAGGCTCACAATACGCCCATTTTTGCCGCCTTTTTTTATGAAATCTTCCGAATCTAAGCGTAAACTACCTTTCTTTTTGCTGGCAGAATGACAGTTATAACACTTGGTTTTCAAAATTGGAATAATCTTATCTCGATACACAAATGTTTTTCTTGTAACGACATGATTCATGCTCTGCGTGTTGTCAATACTATCAAAAGAAGCTATTTTTGTGGTGTCTATTGTAGTAGAAGATTTACTTTTAGAATTAAAAAGATAGCCTTCTCCATGCGTGAGGTTTCCTCCAAAATGCCCTGCTATTATCAAAAAAATGATAGTTACGGTTGCTAAAATCCAACGATGTTTTTTGAAAAAATACGCCAAAAATCCGAAAATGGCGGTGCTGATACCCGTCCATTGGTGTTTGAAAATAGCATCGGTTTCGTAGTCACCCGATTTGGCTAAAAACCAACCTGCTATACAAGCAAATACAGAAGAAAGTGTTCCTAAAAGTAGGGCTAAATCAATGGCAACATCTATGTCAATTTTTCGAAATTGCTGAAAAATTATCATTACATAGGCAAAAATTACAATGCCGATGGGCAAGTGAACGATGAGTGGATGTAAATGTCCGATTAATTCTGTTTGAAACATTTTTGTTTTAGTACAAAGATTTTCTCAAAATTAATTAAATTTATTTGTCAGAAAAGAAAGAAGTTAAATAAGATTTTTTGTAGATAAAATAGGATGGAGTTGAGTTTTGAAAGTCAAGCTTTTATTCCTGACTTCCAAATTTTTATAATTTCCCTTTCAAGAAATCAGCAGTATAATTTCTTTCAAGTTTTATCATTGCTTCGGGGGTGCCTTCAAAAGTCAAATAGCCCCCTTTTTCGCCACCATCTGGACCCAAATCAATTATCCAATCGGCCGATTTTATGACTTCCATATTATGCTCAATAATAATCACGGTATCGCCTTGGTCAACTAAAGCATTGATGGCTTTCAAGAGTTTTTTGATGTCATGGAAGTGCAAACCTGTTGTTGGTTCGTCAAAAACGAATAGTGTTTTACCTTTATCAGCATTACCTCTGCTCAAGAAAAATGCTAGCTTTACTCGCTGTGCTTCTCCGCCCGAAAGCGTACTTGAGGATTGTCCTAAACGAATATAACCCAAACCAACATCTTGCAGCGGACGAAGTTTGTCGGCTAGTTTTGGCTCACTTACACTGAAAAACTCAATGGCTTCGTCAACGGTCATGGCCAAAATATCAGCAATATCTTTTTCATTATACTTTACTTCCAAAATCTCCTGCTTAAAGCGTTTTCCCCTACAGCTTTCGCATTTTAGGCGTACATCTGCCATAAATTGCATTTCGATTGTTTGCTCGCCTTCTCCTTGGCATGCCTCACAACGGCCACCATCAACATTGAAAGAGAAGAAAGCAGGCTTATAATCTCGTGCTTTTGAAAGCTGTTGTTCGGCCATCATTTGACGAATGTAATCATACGCCTTGATGTACGTGACAGGGTTTGAACGAGACGATTTTCCAATCGGATTTTGGTCAATCATTTCAACCTGTGTGATGCGGTCGAGTGAACCAATCAAACCTGAATACTTTCCTGCCTCTTCGCTATATTCGCCTTTCAAGCGTGCTATAGCTGGAAATAAAATTTTACGAACTAAAGTTGATTTTCCTGAACCGCTCACGCCAGTTACAACTGTAAGTACGCCCAACGGAAATTTAACATCAACTTCTTTGAGATTATTTTCTCTTGCACCTTTTAGTTCAATAAAATCAGTTGGTTTTCGGCGTTGAATAGGCACAGGAATTTGATCGACTCCTGTTAAAAAATTGATAGTGTGGGAAATGCTTTTTTCACTCGATGTTTTATTGATTTCCGCCCAACTACCTTGAAAAATTAATTCTCCACCAAGCGTTCCTGCATTTGGTCCGATATCGATAATTTGGTCGGCAGCACGCATAACTTCTTCTTCATGTTCTACCACAACCACCGTATTGCCCATGTCTCGAAGCGATTCTAAAACACTTACTAAGCGTTGTGTATCTCGTGGGTGCAAGCCTATACTTGGTTCGTCAAGAATATACATCGAACCAACCAAGGCACTTCCAAGCGAAGTTGCCAGTTTTATACGTTGAAATTCACCGCCCGAAAGACTTGAGGTAAGACGATTGAGTGTCAAATAACCTAGTCCAACTCGCTCCATAAATTCGAGGCGGCTATTGATTTCTATCAAAATTCTTTTTGAAACAGCTTTTTGATAATCAGGTAGTTGTAAACTTTTGAAGAAGTTAGCTAAATCTGATATTGGCATCAACACTAAATCAACGATTGACGCTTTGCCGATTTTTACATAGCTGGCATCTTTGCGTAAGCGTGAGCTTCGACAATCAGGACAGTCAGTGCGACCTCTGTAACGAGAAAGCATTACGCGGTATTGTACCTTATAAACTTGACTTTCGATGTCGGCAAAGAACGCATCGAGCCCTTGAAAATATTTGTTGCCCGTCCAAAGTAATTGTTGTTGTTCGCTTGTGAGGTCTTTGTAAGAGCGGTGAATCGGAAAATCGCAACGAATGCCATTTTTGAGTAAAGGGGCAAGCCATTCGCTCATGCGTTCGCTTCGCCACGGAGCAATCGCTCCTTCAAAAACGGACAAATTTTTATCAGGAATTACCAGTTCTG
The DNA here is from genome assembly GCA_017495105.1 of Emticicia sp. GTDB lineage: Bacteria > Bacteroidota > Bacteroidia > Cytophagales > Spirosomataceae > Emticicia. The sequence goes on from JAFEIL010000521.1 coordinate 11,366, forward strand.
GGTCAATTCCCAGTACTTTTCCGAAACCTTCGCAGCGTTTGCAAGCTCCAAATGGATTATTGAAGGTAAAAAGATTTACACTTGGTTCTTCAAAAGGTATTCCGTCAAGTTCAAATTTATCTGAGAATGTAGTTCTTCTCTGCCCTCGACTTCGCTCGGGCATAGGTGGTGATGACTGCTGTTCGAGTGTAGCCGAGGGCATAATTTCAACGATACATTCGCCTTCTCCTTCAAAAAAAGAAGTTTGCACTGAGTCTGAAAAACGAAATTGAGTGTCTTCATCGTCATGCTTCACAACGTTTCGGTCAATCAGAATTTCTAAATCTTGATTTTCTGAAAATTTTACTTTTTCATCTTGGAGCTCTTGTATTTGCTTTATTTCTCCATCAACTACAATACGAGTGTAGCCTTTTTGAAGCAAAAGCTCTAATTCTTTCTCTATTTTTCGACCTTCTTTTACTTTTAAAGGTGTCAAGACCATCACACGAGTGCCTTCTTGGTGCGAAAGAATGAAATTTACGACATCAGTTACTGTATCTTTTCTTACTTCCTTCCCCGAAACTGGCGAGTAGGTGATACCTGCACGAGCAAAAAGAAGTTTCATGTAATCGTATATTTCGGTGGTTGTACCGACCGTCGAGCGAGGATTTTTGGTCGCAACTTTTTGTTCGATGGCAATCGCTGGCGAAACACCTTTGATATAATCTACTTCGGGTTTTTCCATACGACCCAAAAACTGACGAGCATACGAACTCAGACTTTCGACATACATTCGTTGCCCCTCGGCAAAGAGTGTATCGAATGCCAACGAAGATTTGCCACTTCCTGAAAGCCCCGTGATTACCACGAGTTTGTTGCGGGGAATTGCCACATCAATATTTTTAAGATTATTTACTTTTGCTCCCTTGATGATGATATATTGCTTCGGGTCAAGGGTTTCAACGTCCGTATGATGCGTATTTTGGGTATTATTCATTTAGTTTTAAAAGAATAGCTCGAACTAATTTAACCAAATTTTGGGCAATAAAGTTTCGTCATTTTTTGATAATTAAGGAAGATGAATCCTCGTAGCCATCAGTAATTACTCCGATAAAACAAGAACCTTTTTCTAAGTTTTTATGCCGATTTCTTGTTTTTAGTAAGTATCATAAGCCTTAAACATTCGAACTTGTTTTCCTGCACCATAATAAATTTACACATAGTTGTTTGAGCCAAAACTTTATGTCCACTTATAAATGAAGTACAGCAAGAAAGCGATACTCTTCTTGAACCTAATTAAAAGATAGAGGAATATTTTTAAATTTATCTTGAGATGTTGGGTACTTTAATCTAAAGTGAAAATAAACTGTTAAACAGATAGATAAGTAACAGAGTAATAATTTTAGTAAATGAAAAAATAGAATCCCGCTTTTTAAAATTGTACTTTTGCAAAATAAATCTTAAACCTTCTCAAAGAAAATTGGAAAAATCTTTCGCTGTTATTTTTGATATGGACGGTGTCATCTGCGACACAAACCCTTATCACTCTCTCGCTTGGAAAGCCTATCTCGATAAACACGGAATCGCATCAAGTGAAGAAGAATTTATTGCTCACATGTACGGCAAAAGCAATAGCTATATTCTGAAACATTTTTTCAAAAGAGAAATCACTGGCGAAGAGTTTGACCGTATGGAGTTTGAAAAAGAAGCTCTTTTTCGTGAAATTTATGAAGAACACGTAAAGCCGATTTCGGGTTTGGTCGAATTTATCGAAGATTTAAAAGCCAATGGTGTGCGAACAGGTATCGCAACTTCGGCACCGTATCTGAACATGGAAATGATTCTGAGCAAACTGCCTTTACGTGATAAAATGCAATCATTACTTGCTAGCGAAGACGTAAATTCTCACAAACCAAATCCCGAAGTTTATCTAAAATCTGCTTTGAACTTAGATATTTCGCCAGAAAGATGCGTTGTTTTTGAAGATTCTTTCTCAGGCGTTACCGCAGGAAAAGCCGCAGGTACAAAAGTTGTGGGAGTACTTTCGACTTATAAAATAGAAGAATTGCCTGTTTGCGACAAATATATAGTTGATTATCAAGGACTTACATATCAGAAAATAAAAGAACTTTTTAACTGATGAATATCAATCATATTGCTCTTTGGACCAAAGACCTTGAAAAAATGAGGGTTTTCTACGAAAAATATTTTGGGGGAAAATCGAATTAGAAATATCGAAACGATAAAAAGGGCTTTGAATCTTATTTTATTTCTTTCGATTTAGGAGCAAGGCTCGAAATTATGCAAATGCCTACAATTCCTAATTCAAGAAATACTGCTTATGAGCAGTTTATTGGTCTTACGCATTTTGCCGTTTCGGTTGGAACGCAAGAAAAAGTTGATGCTTTAACAAAAATATTGGAAAATGATGGCTTTGAAATAGTAGGCCAACCAAGATGGACAGGCGATGGCTACTACGAAAGCGTAGTGCTTGACCCCGAACAAAATCGCATAGAAATAACCATATAATGCTGACACACTTACGTACTTTTTTTACCAATCGACAAAGCTTTGCTATTGGTATGGTCTTTATTTCGGTAGGATTTTTATTTGGAAACTGGGCAACTTTAATTCCCTATATCAAACAAAAATTTGACCTAGACGATGCTCAACTTGGACTACTTTTGCTGAGTATGCCCATCGGTGCAACTGTCATGAATCCGTTTTCGACTTACTTCATCAATCGTTTCGGAATGCTCAATACTACTATTTTTGGACTGATTATGTTGGTAGTTACCTATATTTTACCCGTAAGTTTTGCTTATCTTCCATTAGTTTCAGCAGGTTTGGTTTTAGTCGGAATGAGTCTTTCTGTCACGAATGTAGCCATGAATACTTGTGTGACAAGCCTTGAGCATCAATATGGTATAAATATTATGTCAACTTGCCATGGTATGTTTAGTGCGGGACTCATGCTTGGCTCGATTGCCGCTAGTATTTTGCGTGGAATGAAAATCGAGCCAGTTTTACAAATGACATTCATTGCAGTTGTAATTACGGCCTTAGTTATGCTACTTAGACCAACAATTTTGGCTATTCATAATGAAAAAAACATAGAAGAGGGCGATGACGGAGGGACGCCTCTCGGAGGGACTCCTCCCGGAGCAAAGTTCATCCTTCCGAAAGGTGCCTTATTATTAATGATTCTGATTAGTCTTTGCACTAACGTAACTGAAGGTACAATGGCTGATTGGACGGCCGTTTACATGCGAGACGTTGTACAGACCGATGATTATTTCATTGGCTGGGGTTTGGCTGGCTACTCAATGTTTATGGCGTTGGGGCGTTTTTTGGGCGATGCTCTCATTCCTCGTTTTGGTGGCAATGCCGTACTTCGCACAGGTGGAATCATTGCGGCTTTGGGTATTGTTTTGGCTATTATTTTCCCTTATACAATTACTTCTATTTTGGGTTTTATGTTCGTAGGGGCGGGCGTATCTTGCGGAGCTCCGATATTATATGGTAGTGCGGCTCGTGTACCGGGTATGGCCAAAGGGGCAGGCTTGGCTACCATGAATACTTTCAGTATGGGAGGTTTTTTGGCAGGGCCAGTGCTAATTGGATTTATTTCCAAAAGTGTCAATCTACCATTTGCATTTTCGATAGTGGCAGTTCTGGCAATTGTTTGGGCGTTTTTGGTGAATAGAGTAAAACTTTATTGAAAAAATAAATCCACAAAATGCTTTTTTTGATTTAGACAAGCAACGTGCCAATTTTTAATTTTCCTTGAAATATAAAAACATTTCTTAAAAATACTACCTCTAATCAGTATTATAACCAAATAATTGTTTATGGAATGATTATTGTACAGATTTATTAAAGAAACCTCTGGATAATATCTAAAAAATACCCAACAACCACTGATTAAGAAGTTGTTAACCATTAAATAAAATTTAGTAAGAAAGTTTTTTCTTATTAAAACAAGTATTTACCTTTATATCAAGAAAACAAGATAATGTATATATGAAAAAAATCATCTACTCACTTGGCGTATGCTTATTGGCTGGCCATGTAAATGCACAGTTTGTCAATAGCACAAACTTCTACGTAAGCGAGGGTGCAGTCGTGAGTTTCAATACCGATGTGGTAAATGAAGGTAAAATCACTAACAATGGTAAAGTTCACTTTCAAAAAAACTTAGAAAACCTTAGCTCATTACAATCAACAGGTGTAGCGGTTTTTGATGGAAACGGAACACAACTTATTAAAAGTAATAACGAACTTTCATTCAGCCAATTAATGTTGGATAATGATGTGAAACTCGAAACACCAGTAAGGGTAAACGAATCAGTGGCGTTCCGTCGTGGCGTAATTGAATCATCATCAATAAACCCATTAGTATTTTCAGCAGATGCAAAGCACAACGGTGCTTCAGATTTCTCACACGTTAGAGGTGTAGTGAAAAAAGAAGGTAGCGAAGCTTTTGAATTTCCTTTGGGAGATGGTACAAACCTTCGTACTTTCAATGTAGATCGTAGTACTAATAGTCAAATTCTTTCTGCTTCATATCTTTATAAAAGTCCATTAAACATTTCTGGTCAAGTTTCTGAAAACGTTGAGAGAATCAACGAAAATGAATATTGGACTTTGAAATCAGAATCAGTAAAAGG
>JAFEIL010000188.1 GCA_017495105.1 Emticicia sp.
TTCATATATATTACCAAATCGCGAACAGAATAATGGTTCACAAAAAATAGGTTACACAGAAAAGGAAGATGTTGACAAAAGAATACTCCAACAAGTAAAAACAGCAGCTTTTTCAGAAGAATACACTAAACTTTGGAGTTCTCCAGCTTTTTTTGACGATGGAAAAGAAAGTTTTATGGATAAAACATTCCATAAATTTCTTATCAAAAAAGGCATTGAAAGAAAAATTAATTTAGGGGAAGAGTGGTTCTATTTTAACGGAGAACCCCTCAAATCAAAAGAATTATTTGATTTATTCCGTAAAGAAGGCTTTTTAGCACTTCAAAAAAATAATAAAAAGCAGGAATATACACTGCGTTTTGAACAAGAAGATGCAGTAAAAAAAGCCATTGAGTATTTTGAAAAAAATGAAAAAGGAGAATTTCTTTGGAATGCCAAACCACGCTTCGGTAAAACACTGGCAAGTTATGATTTAGCAAAGCGATTAAATGCTACAAAAGTAATTATAGTGACCAACAGACCTGCCATTGCTAACTCATGGTTCGATGATTATGAAATGTTTATTGATGGGTATGCATTTATATCTGAAACTTCATCCTTAGATAATAGACCAACAATCAACCGAGAACAGTACATTTCAACAAAGCCTATAAAACCACAATTTACATTCCTTTCTTTGCAAGACCTAAAAGGTTCTAAATACTTTGGTGGTAAATTTGAAAAATTACGTTGGGTTGCTGACTTGCAATGGGATTTATTAATAATCGATGAGGCACACGAAGGAATAGAAACAAGTAAAACGAAGTCTGCTTTTGATTATATAGAGCGGAAACATACGCTCCATCTTTCAGGAACACCATTCAAAGCTTTAGCAAACGAAAAATTTGAGAAAGAAGCCATTTATAACTGGACTTATTTGGATGAGCAAAAGATTAAGCAAATTGAATTAGAAGAAGGTGAATCTGGTGAACACACAGATATGCCTGACCTAAGGTTATTTACTTATCGAATTTCTCAAATGACCACCAACCAAGTAAATGAGGGAATTGATATTGAAAATGAAAACTTTGATTATGCTTTTGATTTGAATGAATTTTTTAGAGCAAAAGATAAAAAGTTTATACGAGAAAATGAGGTCAAGGAATTTTTAACAAATCTTACAGCTAATAAAAAATACCCTTTCTCTACACCCGAACTACGAGAGGAACTTAAGCATACTTTTTGGTATGTAGGCAATAGAGTTGAATCAGTAAAAGCACTGGAAAAACTGCTCAAAGATGATTCTATATTCAAAGATTACGAAATAATTGTGGCAGCTGGTGATGGTAAAAGTTTTGAAGAAGAAGAAAACGATATTAGAGGCAACGAAAAATCCTTTGAAAAAGTAAAAAAAGCAATTCGTGAAAATGATAAAACAATTACGCTTTCCTGCGGACAATTAACAACTGGAGTTACCATTAAAGAGTGGTCAGCAGTTTTAATGCTGACCGATATTAAATCTCCTTCTTTGTATATGCAGGCTGCTTTTCGGGCTCAAAATCCATATAAAGAAATCAGAGGTGGCGAGTTGTTTATGAAAAAATCTGCTTACTTGTTTGATTTTGCACCAACCCGAGTTCTTGAAATATATGACCAGTTTGCTAATGGATTAAATCCAAAAGCTGTAAAAGGAGAAATTACCGAAAAGGACAGAGAGGGGAACATCCAAGAACTGCTGAACTTTTTCCCTGTAATATCAGAAGATGTAAATGGTGAAATGATTGAACTGGACGCAGAAAAAGTCCTTACATTTCCTAATGCATTGGCAGCTTCAGAAATAGTGAATGCTCGTTTTATGACCAATTTATTATTTAATGACAGCTTAAAAGGGGTTTTTAATTTCCCTAAAGAAGTGGAAGAGATATTAAATAAAATGCCAGAAGAGAAAAACAAGCGAGCTCAAAAAACAAATAGTACGCTTGATTTGGATGATGCACGAAAGGTAAACGACAATAAAACTGCTAAAATAAATGAAAACACAGAAATTATTCTAGGTGAAAAGATATTCAAAACTAATACTGAAAGGGTTGTTGAGAATTTACTAAATAACAACAGTAATCAAATCTCCGCACAAGAATTAGTTGAAACCTTTTCACAAGTCTCAGAGCCACTAATTGCAAAATACAAGGAAGTTTATAAGTCAACGCAAGCAGAAACCAATGAGATAACTAAACAGCTGCAAGAAAAAGTAAAATTAATTGCTGAGGAATACAACAATTCAGAGATTAAAGACAGTTCTGTTTTAAAACAAAAATTAATAGAAACGATTGAAGATGATTTTGTCAAAAATAAAGTTGCTCAAAAAGAAGAGGAAGTTGTTGCAAAAGTTCAAAAAACCAAAGAAGATGAAATAAGAGATAGGTTGCGTTCATTTACGCGTACCATACCTATGTTTATCATGGCAAATTCTTCAAAGGGAGAAATTACCATTGATAATTTTGATTTAGATATAACCGAAAAAGATTTCGTAGAACTTACCAGTATTACTAAAGATGAATTCCACAAACTCCGTGATGGTTTTGATTATGAAGAAAATGGGGTGAGGAAAACATTTCAAGGGGTGTTTAATAAATATAGATTCAATGCATCTATTGCAGAATTTAGGTCGAAAAAAGACCAACTTGCAAATTATTTTACCTCCGATGAAGATATTTTTGAATTAATTCCTAACCAAAAAACCAATCAAATATTTACTCCTAAAAAGGTAGTGCAAATGATGATAAATAAGCTTGAAGAACACGAACCAAGTTTATTTACAAGAACGGACAGCACTTTTATAGACTTGTACATGAAATCAGGTATGTATATTACGGAGATTGTAAAAAAACTATTTAACAATACCCGGAAACAGTATAACAGTGACCATGAGTGTCTGAAACATATTTTAGAAAATCAAGTGTTTGGACTAGCACCTACACCCATTTTACAAGGCATAACACAAGCCTATATTTTTGGGTTTGATACAGAGCAAAAGATTAGTCGCAAAAATTTTGTTCAACATGATATTACGCCACAAGCATTGAAAAATACTGAAAAAGAAAAACTACAAAAATTATTAAAATTAAAAACGGATATGAAATTTGATGCAGTGGTGGGAAATCCGCCTTATCAAGAAACTGTAGAAAAGACCGAAAGTCAATCACAAGCAAATTCAAAATGGG
>JAFEIL010000245.1 GCA_017495105.1 Emticicia sp.
TTCCAAATTTTATTTGGGCAAAATTATAAAATATTTAGAACTTAACAACCCTGCTCACACAAGGAGTTGATTTTGCAGGATATCCTCGTGCAAAAACATGGGTAGCAGGTATCAATCTAACTTTCTAAAAGCCTCAAGAAGTATTTCAAAATAGATTTAAGAAAATGAAAAATATATTCAAAAAACTAACTATTCTCATCTTATCGCTATCGCTGACTAGCGTGGCAATAAGCGGCTGTAAAGACTACTTGGAAGTGCAGCCAAAATCTCAGATTAGCATTTCAGATGCCTTCTCAAATGTGGCAAATGCCACTAACTCAGTAATTGGTGTTTATGACGAACTCATGGGCGATAATGGCTACGGAATCCGTATTAACATGTATTATCCTTATGATTCTGATGAAATAATTGTTTCAGGAAACATCGATAATGGTCGTCGTGGAATTGGTCGTTATCAATTATTATTGACAAACGCCGAACTTCGTAACCCATTTTTGCAGCTTTATCGTGGTATCGAAAAGGCTAATCTTTGTATTGAGCAGATTCCGCTCATGGCTGCTTACACCAACGGAAGTGATGCTGATAAAAAAGAATTGCGTCGTTTGCACGGCGAAGCCTTGACACTCAGAGCTCAATTTTTATTTGAACTAATCAGAAACTGGGGTGATGTGCCTGCTCCTTTTACGCCCGCTTATAAACAAACGGATTTGTTTATTCCGCAAACAAACCGTGACGAAACTTATGCGAAAATAATCGAAGACCTAAAAGCAGCCACTGACCTCGTACCTTGGAGAACCGAAGCTGGTGCAAGAAATGAACGAATCACAAAAGGTGCAGTAAAGGCTTTGCGTGCAAAACTAGCCATGTTTAGAGGTGGTTATGCTCTCAGAAATAGTGGAAAAATGGAGCGTAACGCCGATTATTTAACATATATAAAAATAGCTCGTGACGAATGTGCAGATTTATTGGCCAAAAGAGGCGAACACACACTCAACCCAAGTTATGAAGATATTTGGCGAAAACTAACTTCATTTGTTTATGATCCACAGGGCGAAATTATTTTTGAAGTAGGTGCTGGTGGCTCTAATTCAAACTCTGATAGCCGAATGGGCAACTATAATGGTCCATCGGTAAATGCTGCTTCTCGCTTCGGAACTGGGGGTGGCGGTCTATTAGCATTACCAAATTATTTCTATGCTTTTGACTCAACCGATACTCGCCGTGATGTGACCGTAACAAACTATGCGATTGCAGCTACTAACATCAAATCGCCAAGAAGATTAGGTGAATTGACTGATGGAAAATTCAGAAAAGATTGGCGTGTGCCTTTGTTGCCAGGAACGGCTCTAAACCCAGGCTACAACTGGCCAATGATTCGTTTTTCAGATGTATTATTGATGTTTGCTGAGGCTGAAAATGAAATCAATGGTAGCCCATCAGCGGCGGCAATTTCTGCTTTTGAAGAGGTTCGTAAAAGAGCATTTACCAATAAAAGCAACCCTGCAATTGGTAAAACACCGACAACAAAAGATGCTTTCTTTAATGCAATCGTAAATGAGCGTTTCTTAGAATTTGGTAGCGAAGGAATCCGTAAGTTTGACTTAATTCGTTGGAATCTTTTGGCAACTAAAATTGCCGAAACTCGTGTAAAAATCGCAGATATGAAGGCAAGAAAAGGAGCTTATGCAAATGTTCCACAATATCTTTTCTGGAGAAATAATGGGGAAGAAATACAATTCTTAAATTCATTCTATAAAGCCAATACCACAACAACCGCACCAACAGGCTGGACAAGACTTGATTGGGCTCAACATCTAACAGGAAATTTGATTGACGGTGTGGCACTCGACCAAGGTATTGCAAGATTCTTTGTAACAGGTAAAAGTGAACTTTTCCCTTATGATCAGGCAACAGTTGATGCTTATCAAGGAAAATTGAAACAAAACGCTGGGTATTGATTTTAATGTAAAATGAAGACGGGGTCGCCCGAGCGATGTAAAATTAAGAATGAGGAAACTTATTCTTAATTCTTTTTCATTCAATCAGAAAAATACCTAATTTTTTCGGTTTATTCAAAAAATGCCTAAACGAACTCCAATGCCTTTAAAATTATTTATTTTAACCGCCTTTTTGGCAAGTTTGGCATTTAGTTGTCAAGCAAAAGAATTAATGCAATCTGTTACGCCAACAAATACTCCTGCGGTTGTAATTACAAAAGATTCAGTAGCCGAACGAATGTTAATTTACCAACGCAGCAACGGTGGTTGGCCACAACCTGGCGGCAATGCTATTGATTATTCAAAAACCCTTTCAGAAACATTAAAAGCCACACTGAAATCAGAAAAAAACAAACTCGATGCTTGTATCGACGATAAAGCTACTACTACCGAAATAAAAACCTTATTTTCAACTTATAAGAAAACTAATAACTCAGAATACTTAAAGGCTGCCGAAAACGGCATCAAGTATCTACTTACCGCTCAAAATTCCGCTGGTGGCTGGGGACAATTCTTTCCTGACACCAGCAGTTACCACAAACATATCACTTATAACGATAACGCTATGGTTGATGTAATGTGGGTAATGAAGTACGCTTCAGAGGGAACAAATGATTTTGAAACGATTGATAAAACGCTCGTTCCTCAAGCAAAATTGGCCGTTGAAAAAGGTATTAACTGTATTTTGAAAACACAATACGTACAAAATGGAAAACTCACCGCATGGTGTGCCCAGCATGACCGAGTTACGCTTAAACCAGCAAAAGCTCGTGCATTTGAATTAGCCTCAATCAGCGGTAATGAAAGTGTAGGGATTTGTACTTTTCTAATAAGCTTGAATAACCCTTCAGCCGAAATAAAAAAGTCGGTCAATGCGGCTGCCGCTTGGTTAGAATCAGTGAAAATTATAGGAATAAAAGTACAAGATATTACCGACCCCAATCAGCCATCAGGCAAAGATAAAGTGGTAGTTTCCGACCCAAATTCTATAATTTGGGCAAGGTTCTACGACCTCGAAACCAATAAACCCTTCTTCACAGGAAGAGATAGTATCGCCAAACCAACTTTGGCCGAAATAGAAAACGAACGTCGCATTGGTTATGCTTATTATGGTACTTGGCCAACCAAATTTCTTTCAACTGATTATCCTGCATGGGTTGCAAAATGGGGAAAGTAATTCAATTATCAGTGAATAATTGTCATCAAAACCTTTACACAAATCACTGATAATCAACTTATTACTAAATATACTTTCATGAACAAGTTAATCTTAATTTTATTCTTTCTCCTAACTAACACCCTTTTTGCTCAAAAAATAACAGTTGCCCAAGATGGTTCTGGGAAATATAAAACGATTCAAGAAGCTATCAATAGTCTTGATACAGTTTCGACCAAACAACGCACCATTTTCATCAAAAATGGTGTTTATCGTGAGAAATTAATGATAACGAAGTCGTTTTTGAAACTACAAGGCGAATCGGAGGATGGTGTGATTATTCTTGCTACACTTCCACGTGATGTGTGGCGTTGTGAAAATTCCGACGATTTTGGTGCAGCGACCATCAACGTAAAAGCCCATGATTTGACTTTCGAGAAACTTTCTGTAATCAATGATTATGGTTTTAATGCTAAGAAAGATACGACCATTATCTGCACTAACGAAGCAGGCAATAGCCAAACCACTTTACCGAGAGAAGAAGGTGAAAAAACTGGCAAGAAAATCGTAAGAAAAGATGGGCATCAGTTTGCTTTTCGTTCTTTTCCCGGGGCGACTCGGCTTAGTTTTATAAACTGCACGTTTAGAGCAGGTGGTGGCGACACCGTTAGCCCGTGGGATGTTGAGGGTGGATTGTATTATTTCAAGAATTGTACGATGGAAGGTCACGTTGACTTTTACTGTCCGAGAGGTTGGGCTTATGCCGAAAACTGCAAATTTATTTGCCACAATATGAATGCCGCTATTTGGCACGATGGCTCAAATTACGAATCTTCAAAAACGGTATTGAAAAACTGCACTTTTGAGGGCGATAAAGGCTATAAACTGGGGCGTTTTCACCGAGAAGCACAATTTTATTTGATTGATTGCAAGTTTGATGAAAATATGGCCGATGCCGAAATTTATCAATCATCAACTACACAACTCAAGTGGGGAAAGCGAGTTTACTATTACAACTGCCACCGCAAAGGGAATGATTTTGCGTGGTATGCAAATAATCTAAAAATCGACCCGAAAACAGTTACGATTGATTGGACTTTTGATGGAAAATGGAATCCTGTAAATAAATAAATTTAGATTTTTCACATGAAAAAAAATAAAACCCTATACCGATTATTGCTATTCACTGCCTTATTTTGGGCAAACTCAGCTTTTAGTCCGACCGAAGAAAAACCACGTGTTTTCTTAATTGGTGACTCAACTTGTGCCAACAAAAACCCTTATGACGCCCCCGAAACTGGCTGGGGACAGGTACTTGCCGAACTATTTACAAATGCCGTAGAAATTCAAAATCACGCAGTAAATGGTCGCAGTACAAGAAATTTTCGCAATCAAGGACTTTGGAAAAAAGTACACGACCAGCTGCACAAAGGAGACTACGTTTTCATTCAATTTGGGCATAACGACCAAAAAGAATCAGATACTACTCGCTACGCAGCCGCACAAACTGATTACCGAAAAAACTTGATTAGATATATCGAAGAAACACAAGCCAAAGGAGCAACACCCGTATTGCTCACTCCAGTGATGCGTAGAAAATTTGATGAGAGCGGTAAGTTCGTTGACCAACATGGCGAATATCCAATAGTAGTGCGTGAAATAGCCAAACAGTACAACATTACGTTGATTGATATGCACACTTCAAGCCAAAAAATAATTGAGCAACATGGCGTTGAAGGTTCGAAGAAAATTTTCATGAATGTTGCGGCTGGTATTTATCCAAAATTCCCTAAAGGTATTGAGGATAATACGCATTTTACGTCTTATGGAGCAAGATTGATGGCAAATTTGGTGGCAGATGGCCTTGTAATTACAGGAAATCCATTAAGAAATTTCTTAAAAAAAACCGAGTTTAACGATAAATATGCCTATGAATTACCGCTAATTTACCGTCCAGTTTTCCGAAAAGACACTTTCAATATTGTACGATATGGAGCAAAAGCCGATGGTCTGACAGTGAATACAAAAGCTATTAATCAAGCGATTGAACTTTGTAATACCGCTGGCGGCGGAACGGTTATCATACAAAAAGGACTTTGGGTAACTGGACCAATTGTATTAAAAAACAATGTAAACCTTCACCTCGAAAAAGGTGCTTTATTACAATTCAGCAAAAACTACGATGATTATCCAATCGTATTAACAACATGGGAAGGACAAGATTCTTACCGTTGTCAAGCACCGATTTGGGGAGTTGATTTAGAAAATATCGCTATTACGGGCGAAGGCGTACTTGATGGTGGTGGCGATGTCTGGAGAGCTATCAAAAAAGAAAAACAGACGGCTGGCCAATGGGCAAATTTGATAAAATCGGGCGGTGTTACAGATGAAAAACAAAACAACTGGTATCCATCAGAAAAATCATTGAAAGGAAATTTGATTCCGAATGCGGGTAGAATATTGAATGGCGTAAAACCTACGCCTGAAGAACTGGCTTCTTACAAGGACTTTCTTCGTCCGAATATGTTGAGTCTGACTCGTTGCAAAAACATCATTATTGAAGGCGTAACTTTCCAAAACTCACCTGCTTGGACAATGCACCCGCTTCTTTGCGAACATATCACAGTAAAAAACGTAACAGTGAAAAACTATTGGTACGCTCAAAACAGCGATGCTATTGATTTGGAATCGTGCCGAAACGGAGTTTTAGAAGGCTGTACTTTCGATACTGGCGATGATGGAATTACGATAAAATCGGGTCGTGACGAACAAGGCCGAAAACGTGGCATTCCAACTGAAAACTTTATCATCAAAAATTGCATCGTTTATCATGCTCACGGTGGTTTTGTGATTGGCTCAGAAATGTCGGGCGGTGTAAGAAATATGTTCATATCGGACTGTACTTTCATGGGTTCGGATGTAGGTTTACGTTTCAAAACTGCTCGTGGACGTGGAGGAGTTGTTGAAAATATCTATGTAAATAACATTAATATGACCGAAATTCCAGGCGAAGCGATACTTTTTGATATGTATTATGCAGCAAAAGACCCTGTTCGTGCGGACGGAAAAGAAAACGAATTACCAACTATCAAAGCTGAGCCTTTAAATGAAGGCACGCCACAATTCAAGGATTTTTATATAAAAAATATTGTTTGTAAAGGAGCCGAAACAGCAATTTTGATAAGAGGCTTACCCGAAATGGCCATCAAAAATATCAATATCGAAAACGCCATAATTGAGTCGAATAAAGGTTTGGTGTGTGTAGAGGCTGAAAATATTTCTTTGAAAAACGTCACTCTTTTGACTAATGACAAAACGGTAATGCAAGTACAAAACAGCAAAAATGTTATCTTGAATAATATCCAATATGGTGCTAACAAAGATGTATTACTGAAGGTAATGGGCGATAAATCTGATGGCGTCAAATTACTAAACACCGATTCGAAAAAAGCAAAGAAAGATATTGAACTCGGCATTGGTGTGAAGAGCAAAGTTGTGAGCAAAAAATAAAACAAACTTTGTAGGAACGTCCAAATTGGACGTTCCTATGAGTAAAACCTTCAAAATTCAATTCTTTATTCACTACTTTCTTTATAAAAAACAATGTCCGCTTTCTTGGCAACCATTTGTTTTTATAGTTCATTTTTACTCGGTCAAAATTTCCAAGTTTTTAATTCTTGTCGGAAACCAAATTCTCATTTCTCCTTGGCCACGATTCGAGCGAGCGTAGTACGGAATCAAAACCAACGGTTGAGTCTGTGTTGAAATTGAAGAACTATTTTCAATTTTAAAAGCATTTGCCGAGCCTCTGAGAGTCATAACTCCATTTAATAAATTTGTCTGAAATTCTGAGGAAAAATTCTGACTTTCAGGCACTACCAAGTTAGACGTAAGTCCGTTATTATCGACAAATTCGGCACAATAAACAATTGGTCCACGCTCAATCGCTATTTTACCAATATTGTCTTTTACTTTTTCGTTGGCCACAACTTGTTTCACTTTCATCGGTAATGTCATCATTAATTTATCGCCTTTTTTCCAAGCTTTATCAATGATTGCGTAGCCATTTTCCATAGTATATTCAAGTATCTGACCATTTACTTGGATTGAAGGTTTATCAGATATTTTCTCTTTATAACGATACAAATCAGTCGGAAAAGCCTCATCTCTAGCCCAACCTGGAATTCTGACATGAAGTGAAAACTTCAAACCATTTTTATTGGTTGGGTCAACCGAAATTACAACCATCCCCTGCCACGGATATTCAGTATTTTGCGAAATTGTTACGCTTTCTTTTGGTAAAACCTCCAAAGTAGTAGTATTCGACATAAACAAATTCACATATACTTGATTGTCTTTTTGAGCATACACATAACTCGGAATCGAAGGCATAAAACGGCAAATATTTGTCGGGCAACACGAACACCCAAACCAAGGAGACCGCTTATTCTCTCCGCTCAATTTGCCTTTTTGCATCGTATATTCCATCGGATTTTCGTAGTTGAATGTTTTTCCATCAAGTCCAATACCACTGATGAGTCCATTATAAAGTGTACGCTCCAAAATATCAATATATTTTGAGTCGCCGTACATCATAAACATTCGGTGATTCCAGTAAACACTCGAAATAGCCGCACAGGTTTCGCAATAAGCCGCATGATTCGATAATTCATAGTCAGGTCCAAAACCTTCCCAATTACCTGCTTGTCCGAGTCCCCCTGTGATGTAAGTTTTCTTCGAGAAAGCATTCTCCCAAATTTTATTGAGCGAAGTCAGATATTCCAAATTATTGGTCATTGAAGCCACATCGGCCATTCCAGCATATAAATATCCAGCACGAACCGAGTGTCCAAGTGCTTCCGTTTGTTGCGTTACAGGAACATTATCTTGCCAGTAAGCCCCTGTCTGCCAGACAGTTGCATCTTTTTCACCTGTTTTCTTTTCATATTTTCGTTGTCCTCGACAATCAATAAAAAACTTCGATAAATCAAGATATTGCTGATTACCCGTTACTCGATAAAGTTTTCCCAGTCCAATCTCAATTACTTGATGTCCAGGGGCAACAGCTTTTTTGTTTGGTCCAAAAACAGTCAGAAGATGATTAGCATTTTTAATGGCAATATCTAACATATTTCGCTTTTTTGTGGCCAAATAATGTGCAGTAGCTGCTTCGTAAAAATGCCCCATATTATAAAGTTCATGACTCAATTCATGCTCTTTTTCGTAGCGAGTTTTTCCAATCCACGGGTGAGTTGTATCGCCCATTGTGCGAGTGGTATAAAGATAGCCATCAGGTTCTTGGGCTTTGCCGATAAGCGTAATGAGCGAATCAAGATAAATATCAAGTTTAGCATCGTACTTTACGTGCAGCGAGTATGCCGCCCCTTCAATGATTTTATATACATCGGAATCATCAAAAGGATAAGTTGTGCAGAGTTTACCAGTATGGGTAACCGCCTGCTCAAAGTTTTTGATACGACCAGTTTCTTTTGATTTCTGAAAAGACCACGGAATCGTGACGGTTCGGTTGATTTCAAGTTTTGGTAACCAAAAATTATCGCTGAGTTTTACTTGCGTAAATGGTACTCCACGATAAGGATAATCTTTTTGGACTTGTGCCGTCGAGACGAGAGATATTAAACAAAAGACGAGAAAAAAATAGCGTTTCATGCAGTTTAGGGTTTAATTTTTGCTAAAAATAAGAAAATTTTTCTCTTTATTTGCTCAAAAAATCTTCTAAAAATATGAAACCGAAAATTACGCTCGAATACTGCCCAAAATGCCATTGGCTATTACGTTCGGCATGGATGGCACAAGAATTATTGACAACATTTGAAGCTGAACTCGGCGAAGTAAGCCTTCGACCAAGTGAAATTGCAGGAAGTTTTAAAATTTTGCTCAACGAAGAAATAATTTTCGACCGTAAGCTTGCAGGCCATTTTCCCGAAATAAAAGTATTGAAACAGTTGGTGCGAGATTTGGTCGCTCCTGAAAAATCATTGGGGCATAGTGATAGAAAAAAGATAGGAGATTAGATGTTTTGTCATATATAATCGAATCTCCTATCTCGAATCCAGTATTTACTTCATCGCCTTTATCCATTCTTTGATGAGTTCTACACCTTCTCTATGTGTAGTTTTTCGCCCCACTTCAGGCATCATGATTCCTGGGTCGGTCGATTCCATCCGATAAACAATGATAGACTCATCCGGCTTTCCTCGCACGATATCATAATTTCTATTGCCCGAACCACGCCCAGCCGCTACTGGAGTTTTCAAGATTCCGTAAGCAATTGGTTCGGTTTCATGGATGCTCAAATTCAAACCCGATGTTTGGGCTGGACCTCCTTTTCGGTGGCAATGAGCACAATTAATATCCAACCAAATTCTGGCTCGCTCATCAAGGCTTCCACTTTCAGGCTTGTTCCAAACTGCAGCTTTTGGTACAGTTTCTATGGCTGGTAGGTTTGTTAAAATCCCTAATTTTTGCAAGTTAATCAATTGATTATCAGCAATTTTTGTTGAAGATTGCTCACCGCCTACTGAAGACTGAAAAACGCCATTGAGCTGCCTTGCCGAAGGTCCAATCGGCGTCATTTTTTCATTTCGGTTATGACAACCTTTGCATTGATTAATGTTTGGTATGCCATACTCGTGCTTTTTCTTTTTGCCGTTGGCATCAATATAACTCACTTCTTTTGTATCGCCCGCTACTTCCAAATAGGCCTCGGATTGTTCATCATTCCAAACATATTCTAAAGCCTTCCATCCATCTTCTTCATGAATTAGCAGTCGAGTCTCAATTAGTTTTCTTCCCAATTCGGGTTTACGGAAATCATTAGGATAATAAAAAGTTTTGATGATTGTTGAACCAACAGGAAAATCCAAAACTTCGGTATCATTATACGCAACTGTCTGATTATCAGGCAGTTTAACAAAGCGAAGCTTTTCTGCATAATCACTAAATAAAGGTGTGTTTAATGAATAAGGTAGCACACCTTTTGTTGGTTTTTGTTCCGAACCATTTCCCTCAAAAAACTGATAATCTGACAATTTCTCTTTAGGCATACTTGCCTCATTATCAGACTTTTGATAAAATGCCGATAAAGCAAAAATGCTAATGGAAATGAATAATAAAAATACTTTTTTCATCTATTTACAAACAACTTTACTCTTATCTCGTGAAACATTCTTAAAATTATGCTCGATATCCATATTAGCAAACGATTCATTTTTATTGTTTTTGATACAAATCACAGTGTTTGGATTTTTATCATCTACGATTCCATCCCATAAAATATGTGGCACATTTTTGCCAAAACGTAGCTTAAATTGATAAATCTGTCCGAATCTACCTCTGTGCGTTGCTTTTACTTTTTGACGCTCAAAATTATTGTCACGAATCGTAATCGCCTCCGAGTATGGATAATATTCTTTGTCTTTGATTTTATTTTCGGTCGTGAAATAACTAATGACCCCCACCCCCATTGATTTATTGTTAATTATCTGATTATCAAATATATCCACATGATTGGCAGCCAATATCAATATGCCTGTTCCATCTGGAACTTTAGCGACAATATTGCCTTTTGGGGCAAAGTTCGGAAAATTATTGTGATGCACATTATTATTAAAAACCTTTGTATTTCCTCCTTTTTTCAAAATTAAATCGGGTAAATCAAATACCAATATACCGCCTGTATTTTCAGTAGATTCGTTTTCATACACCTCGGCATTGATTGAGTTTTCAATCTCAATACCTGCCACATTATGGTAAGCTCTTGATTTTCTGACGATTATATCTTTCGATTGCCCCACATATATGCCTGCATCTGATGCCCCGATAGCTTCACAACCCTCAATTAGCACTTTCTCGCATTGAACAGGGTAAAGTCCGTACGAACCATTTGTAGATTTTGGTTCGCCAAGCCATTCGGTTTTTACATTGCGGAAAGTAATACCTGTTACGTTCATTGTTTTCACCGCATCGCCCTTCGAGTCTTGCACTGTTATGTCTTCAATCGTAATATTTTCGGCGTTTGAAACCCTGATTCCTTCTGCCCCATCGGTTTGTCCTTTGAAAGACAAAATCGTTTTGTCTTTGCCTTTTCCTCTAATAGTAATGTTCTTTTTACCTTCAAGCGAAAGACTAGCCGTAAATGTAAATGAGCCTTCATCAAGCAGAATAGTAGAGCCATTTTCGGCCATGATGAATTGGGTTTGTATCTTTTTCTGAATGTCTTTTTGGGCAAAAATACAGCCCCCTGCCCCCCAAATGTGGAATAAAAAGATCATGGTTAAGCTTATTTTTTTCATATTACAAAGAGGTTGAAAAGTTTTGAAAATCAAAATAGCACTATTTTTTTGGGATAAGTATTTGATAAATGTCAAATTGATGTTTTTTGTGATTCAAAAACTTTTTCTTAAAATTTAAATCATTAAACACGCTATTCATTTCCAATTATCCTTAAAAATACAAAATTCCGCTTTTTTAACTATTTTTTATACAAATTCCTTATATTTGTCCTTAAAATACATTGCTTTCCTTCTAATAACAATGCCTGACAATAACAATACTTTTCGCAAAAAACAACCTCCCAAAAGTCCAAATGCTCCCCGAAATACTTCGAGTAGCAAAAGTGGTGGCACTCAAACTTCGCTTAATTTTAATGTCAGTAAAGAAAGCTATCAACTAGCTTTGGGCATTTTTTTACTACTTTTTTCCTTAATTCTATTGCTTTCTTTCGTTTCATATCTCTTTACAGGCGATGCCGACCAAGATGTAGTACAACGTACATTTTGGACTTCTATCAAACAAGGCGACAAAAAAGCAGCTAATCTTATTGGCTTGCTGGGAGCAAAACTCTCTCATTTTTTTATTTTTGAATGGTTTGGACTTTCGGCTTTTGGATGGATTCCTGTCACGACTTGGGCAGGATATTGGTTAGTAACCAAAAAAGATTTACTACCATACAGTTTCAATCGCTTCACGTTTTCAAGTATATTTTATATCATTTGGACAAGCATATTTTTAGGATACTTCATCACTGTTTTCGATGCTTCCGGCAGTACAATTTGCGGTGGTTTGGGTTATTCTGTCAATCAATTTTTCCAGCAGGCAATGGGTTGGGGAGGAATTTTTATTATTATTTTACTTTTAGCGGGTTGGCTGATTTTCTTTCATGGTTATACCGAAATCGACGATTGGTTTTTTGCCAAATATTTCAAGCGTGACCCTCATGAAGACTTAGCCACTGAACGCATCCGCAAAGCAATACAAGTTGAAGAAGATGAGTTTTTTGAAGAAGAAAAAGATAATTCTTTCAGACATACGCCAGTTACTGAGCCAATTGTACAGAAAGAAGATGCAAAAATTGATTTCTTAAAAATCAGCCGAGAAGATATTGACGTACCAAAACCTTTTGAAGAAAAAAATCTTTCGCTTGAAATTAATGAGAAGCCAAAAAGTGCATTACCAAATGAGCCATTCAAGGGTAGTCCAACCCTTATTATCGAAACGAATCAAGAAGAAGAAGTTGATACTTTTGAAGATGATTTAGATTCTGATGATGTCAACGAAAAAGTACTAAAAGACTTTGGCTTATTCGACCCAACACTTGATTTGGGCAATTATCAATATCCACCAATTTCACTTTTAAGTGAGTACGGCAATACTGGCACGAAAGTAACTGAAGAAGAACTCGAAGCCAATAAAAATAATATCGTAGAAACGATGCGAAACTTCCAAATCGGCATTGCGAGCATCAAAGCTACGATTGGACCAACCGTTACGCTCTATGAAATCGTACCCGAAGCAGGTATTCGTATCTCAAAAATCAAAAATTTAGAAGATGATATTGCCTTAAATTTGGCGGCGTTGGGTATCCGTATCATTGCTCCAATGCCAGGAAAAGGCACGATTGGTATAGAAGTACCGAACAAAAATCGTGAAATGGTGACGATGAAATCGGTCATTGCAAGCGACAAATTCCAAAAATCAAACTTTGATTTGCCAATTATTCTTGGAAAAACAATTTCAAACGAAATTTTTGTGACAGACTTAGCCAAAATGCCTCACTTACTTATGGCGGGTGCAACTGGGCAAGGAAAGTCAGTTGGCTTAAATGTTATTTTAGCTTCGTTATTATATAAAAAACACCCAGCCCAAATCAAATTTGTGCTGGTTGACCCTAAAAAAGTGGAACTTACGCTTTATAACAAAATCGAGAGACACTTCTTGGCGATGCTACCAAATGCAGAAGAAGCCATAATTACCGATACAAAAAAAGTTGTTTATACGCTCAACTCACTATGTATCGAAATGGATAACCGCTACAATTTATTGAAAGATGCAGGTGTGCGAAACTTGAAAGAATACAACGCAAAGTTTATTCAACGCAGACTAAACCCCGAAAAAGGACACCGTTATTTACCATACATTGTATTGGTAATTGACGAGTTAGCCGACTTAATGATGACTGCAGGCAAAGAAGTAGAGCAACCAATTGCCCGTTTGGCTCAGTTGGCTCGTGCTATTGGTATTCACTTAATTGTGGCCACCCAACGCCCGTCGGTCAATGTAATAACAGGTTTGATTAAGGCCAATTTCCCGGCTCGTTTGTCGTTTAAAGTTACTTCAAAAATCGACTCACGTACAATTTTGGATACTGGAGGCTCGGAGCAATTGGTAGGTAATGGAGATATGTTACTTTCAATGGGTTCGGATATGATACGTTTACAATGTCCATTCGTAGATACGCCCGAAGTTGAAGATATTTGTGAGTTTATCGGTTCGCAGAGAGCGTATGAATCTGCTTATTTATTGCCAGAATTCTACGGTGATGAAGAAGGCGAAACAGCAGAGTTTGACGCTTCCGAACTCGACTCTATGTTTGATGATGCAGCTCGATTATTGGTTTCTCATCAACAAGGAAGTACATCGCTCATTCAACGAAAAATGAAATTAGGGTATAATCGTGCAGGCCGTATCATCGACCAACTCGAAGGTGCGGGCATTGTTGGGCCATTTGAAGGAAGTAAAGCACGTGAAGTTTTGGTAAAAGACATCGAGCATTTGGAGGAAATATTGAGAAAATTGCGATAGGAATGCGAATCAATTAAGATAATAAAGGTTTTTACAGCGACCGTCGCTCGCTAATTTTTGTATCAATCAATGCGGTAAAACGTATTTTTGGTGAACAAAACAAAATTTTTGTCAACTCAGACTAATTCAATAAGGATAAAAAAGATTATATTTTTTACCAGATTTTCATACCATTCTAACATCCAATTGAATTAATTTTGAGTATACATTGTTTTACCAAGTATATAATACCTAAATACATGTAACTAAAAACACATCTAAAGAAAATTAATTATTATAAAGATGAAAAAAATACTTATTTTAACTACGAGTTTATTGGTTATTAGTAGTTTGGTGATGGCTCAAAAAGACAAAAAAGCAACCGCTATTTTGGACGAAATGAGCAAAAAATACCAAACAATGAAGTCTTTTAGTGCGGCGTTTACTTACGGAATTGAGGGAACAAACGCAAAATTGACCGAATCATATAAAGGTGATGTAACAGTAAAAGGGGCAAAGTTTCGCTTAAAAATGCTCGGACAAGAGGTTTTTACGAACGGTAAAGAACTTTACAGCTACACTAAAGAAACAAACGAATGTCAAGTTTCGGAATTTAATCCTGCTGATATGGATGCACTTTCACCGACAAAAATTTATAGCATTTACAAAAAAGGTTATAAATATATTTTCTTGGAAGAAGTAAAAGAAGGTAGCCAACTGTACGAAGTAATCGAACTTTCGCCAGAAGATAAAGGAAGCAAAGTTGCGAAAGTACAAATCAAGGTTGATAAAAAAGACAAATCAGTTAAATCTTGGAAAGTATGGGACAAAAATGGGAAACGCACGGTTTTCCGTGTTGATAAGTTCATGCCAAACTCCCCTGCTGACGATAAAATCTTTACGTTCGATAAAAACAAATACCCAGGTGTAGAAGTTGTTGATTTGCGATAATCTCATACCAATTAAGAGCCCTGTTTTAATCCAAAACAGGGCTTTTTTATTTCCCAAAATTTCCCAATCTTTGTAGATAAACTTTTCTATTTATGCTCGCACTGGCTTTCGCTTGGTTACTTTACGGAACAATTCACAGCCTCATGGCAAGCAATTATTTTAAAAATTTAGCCGAAAAAATATTGGGCAAATACTTCCGTTTCTATCGTCTCATTTACAATTTTTTGGCGTTTGTGTTGCTTATTCCAATCTTTAATCTGAAGCTATCTATTGAAAAAGAAGCACTTTGGCAAGTTTCTGTCTATCAATCTATTATTGGAAAATTTATTACTATTTGTGGAGTCCTTCTTGTCGCAAAGGCTTTACAAGGCTACGATTTATTTGAATTTAGTGGACTTAATTTTAATAAAAGCCAAGAAAAAAACGAATTAAAAAGTGATGGATTATTAAAATACATGCGTCACCCGATTTATTTCGGAATTTTGATTTTTGTTTGGGGGATATTCGTAACTGATGCCTCTATCAAAAATCTATCCAGTGCAATTCCAGTAACGATTTATTTGTTTGTGGGTATATATTTTGAAGAGAAAAAACTAATTGAAGTTTTTGGAGAAAAATATAAAAAGTATCAACATGATGTACCTATGTTGGCTCCCCTTTGGATCTGTAACTAACTGATTATAAGAGACTTATCTGAAAATTAA
>JAFEIL010000493.1 GCA_017495105.1 Emticicia sp.
CACTAATAATTGACGTTCTAAAATTTCTTCAAAATTTCTGAGCGATTTATATAATTGTTCGTAAGATTCTATCACAAAATACTTTTTTTGGTAGGCATCAATTTTCACCTCAGTTTGCAAAATTTCTTCAACAGAATAGGCTACTCGTTTAGGTATTCCACTACATAAGCTGTAAACACATTCGCCACTTGATGAAATGATGCCACCACCGTAAATTTTCAGTTGATTATTTTCACGAATCAGCCCGAACTCTACTGTAAACCAGTAAAGTTTTTGTAATAATTTCACTGCTTCTTCATCATTAATATATTTGAGCGAAATTGTACTAAACTCTGATAAAAAATCACAAAAAGACTGGTTGGTAAGTAGTGGCACATGTCCAAAAGTGTCATGAAACATATCTGGCTCTTCCAAATAGTCCAATTGCTCCATTGTGCGAAGCCAAGTTGAAGCAGGGAATTTTTTATCGGCCAAAAGCTCAAAAAATCTTTTGATTGGTACTAATCCCTCAACTGCCATCACCTTCCAGCCAGTAAGTGCTTGCAAGCGAGGGTTGGTTTCATCCTCAAAATCTGGAATATGGTTAGCTATAAATCCAGCTTTTTCTATTCCTTCCAAATAAGCTTCGCTTGCAATAGCAGGTAATTTCTTCATCTGCCGCTGGAATAATACCTGCCAAACTTCATGGTCGTCAGGTGGGTATAAATCATATTTTTGATTCATAGCATTAAGAATTGAATGAGAAATTGATAGAATTTTAAGAAAGCATTTTCTCATTCTATCATTAAAAATTATTTAAAGCGTTCCTCTCAATACCTGCTCACGCTCAATTGCTTCAAAAAGTGCTTTAAAATTGCCTTTTCCAAACGATTTTGCTCCTTTTCTTTGAATAATCTCAAAAAACATCGTAGGACGAGGCTCAATAGGCTTCGTAAATATTTGGAGCAAATAGCCTTCCTCATCACGGTCAACCAAAATACCAAGTTGCCTTAGTTGTTCAATTTCTTCATCAATATCACCGATTCGACCTATCAAATCTTTGTAATAACTCTCAGGAACTTGCAGAAATTCTACGCCATGCTCACTCAAATGAGTAACTGTTGTGATAATATCATCAGTTGCAACTGCTAAATGTTGTACTCCAGCACCGCCATAAAAATCAAGGTATTCTTCTACTTGTGATTTCTTTTTCCCTTCGGCCGGCTCATTGATTGGAAACTTGATGCGACCGTTTCCGTTAGACATTACCTTACTCATCAATGCCGTATATTCAGTCGAAATATCATTATCATCGAAGCTCACCAATTGGTTAAACCCCATAACTGTTCCATAGAAATTTACCCATTCGTTCATGCCGTTCCAACCCACATTTCCTACAATATGGTCGACGTATTTTAAGCCAACTGGCGAAGGATTATATTTTGGTTTCCATGCTATAAAATTTGGCAAAAAAGTACCTTTATACTCATTTCTTTCTACGAAAACATGCACAGTATCACCGTAAGTATGAATTCCCGAACGAACAACTTTACCAAATCCATCTTCTTCAATGATTGGCTCAAAATATGGTCTGGCTCCACGAGAAATGGTTTCAAAATAAGCATCACGAGCATCATCCACCCAAAGAGCAACAACTTTTACACCATCACCATGTTGGTCGATATGCCTCCCAATTTCAGTACCTCCATGAAGGGGAGAAGTAAGAATTAAGCGAATTTTCCCTTGTTGGACAACATAACTTTCACGGTCACGAAGACCCGTTGAAAGACCTGCATAGGCCAATGGCTGAAAACCAAAAGCTGTTTGGTAATAGTGAGCGGCTTGCTTACAGTTTCCTACATACAACTCAATATAGTCAGTGCCATTGATTGTTAGAAAATCATTCTTTTGTTCGATAATATTTTGTGTTTCTTGAAGTAACATTTTTTTATTTTTTGAATATTGATGAAATATATTAAACCCCACCGCTAAGGCAGTCCGATAAGGCACTAAAAGAATAAAGATAAATACGTGTACCGATGTGTACTTAGTGCCTCAATAGTAATAAACTACTTTTTCCAACTCTGAAAACATTTCCCATCGACATATTTCATAGCATTAAGATTACATAGAAGCAGCTACGCCAATAAAACAATCTTTATTAAACATCCTCGGCATTTTGTTTTCCAAAAAATCATCTTTTGGCACCAAATCGAAACCTATAAATTTCCGCATCATTATATTGTGATAATTGGCCGATTTTGGCGTAAGGTCTTGACTTTCAAGTATTTCCATAACTTGTATAGGTCGATGAAGGTGGTATATTAAAGATGCCATTCCATAGACGCCAATTGTTCCACAAAGTTGCTCATAATCCAAGTCACTATCAGGTTTCTGAAACGGAGGATGGCGTTTTGAAGGAGTATTCCTGAGTTTATGATAAATAGGCATTATAATTTCGTGAGAAACGTAAAACGAATATTTTATTGCTACAACAACTATTGTTACACATACAAAAATATAAATAATATTTGTTATGACAATTATAATATAAATATTTTTTTGATTTATTTAATTAAACGGAGTTATCAAACAAGTTTCAAACTTGTTTATTTAATAAAATAAAAAGGAAAAAGAAGAAGAAAGGGCGTAACTCACGACGCCCTTGAGAAGATTTGAATTACGCTAAATTATTCAGCCAAAGAACAATTTTGTCGAAAACTACACCTTTTTCAGGTTCATTATGTGTTTCGTGATATAAGCCTTCAAGAGAAAAAAATGTAACGATTTTACCTGCTTTTTCAGCAAATAGTTTGCTACCTTGATGTGAAGTAAGGCGATCGGCAGAACCATGATAAACCAAAGTCGGAATACTTAATTTATCAGCATTATCAATTGCCCATTGACCAGTTTCAATCATTTCAATACCCATTTTTGCCGAAACTTTATCATGTATGAGCGAGTCTTCATTATATTTTTTTACAATATCGGTATCTCGTGAAATCGCTGATGAATCTAAACCACTACTCAATGATAAAGCTGGAAAAGTATCTTTCATTAACCTTCCAATGAAAAGAGTAATTTGTGAAGGTTGAAATGCCAATTGAAAATATGGCGAGGAAAGAATCGCACCAGCAATTATAGGTTGACGACGAAGCAGATAATTAGCCAATAGATTTCCACCCATACTATGCCCAAAAAGTATTAGTTTGGTATCAGGAAAATGAGCGTGAGCAACTTTCAATAAAGCATCTACATCATTCATAAAAGTATCAAAATCGGGAAAATGCCCACGTTTTCCTTCCGATTTTCCGTGTCCACGATGGTCACATCCAATTACGGCATAGCCATTGCTCGTAAACATTCCGGCTACATGTTCATAGCGATTAATATGCTCGCCCATGCCGTGCATCATACAAATGATAGCTTTTATGGGCAAACTACTTTCCCATTTTTTACCATAAATATTAAGTCCATCAGATGTTTTCCAAGATAATTCGGTAACGTTCATATTATTAATTGAGTAGGTTTGAGACATAAATATACATAAATATCACGATATATTGCATCAAGTTTGTGGCTTGGAATGGTTTCTTTATATTTGTACGGAAGAATAAGGGAATAGCCATTAAAAATGATTGATTTAAAAAAAATACTGCCTAATATATGCCGGTTACACAAAAAAGAAAAGGTGGCGATGGTGGCAGAAATACAGCAAATATGCTACAATTTAAGCTGAATCCTGCTGAATTATTTGATATAGAATAGTAGATACATACACTTCAAAACAACAAAATCAATGAAACAAGTATTAAAAACACTTAAAATCGACTCACTCAACAACGGAATCAGTACGGGCGTAGAAAGTTGGACAGGTGGCGGAAGTTTAATTAGTTCATATTCGCCAGTAGATGGTGAGTTGATTGGACAAGTAAATCAAGCAAATAAAGAAGATTACGACAAAGTTATCGAAAAAGCCAATGCCGCATTTAAAGTTTGGCGAACAGTTCCTGCTCCAAAACGTGGTGAAATCGTGCGACAAATGGGCAATGCACTGCGTAAAAATAAAGACGCATTAGGGCGATTAGTTTCCTACGAAATGGGCAAAAGTCTGCAAGAAGGTTGGGGCGAGGTGCAAGAAATGATTGATATTTGTGATTTTGCGGTCGGACTTTCTCGCCAACTATATGGTCTCACGATGCACTCTGAGCGTCCGCAGCACCGAATGTACGAGCAATGGCATCCGCTCGGTATAGTGGGTATCATTTCAGCATTTAACTTTCCGGTGGCGGTTTGGTCATGGAATACCATGTTGGCCTGGATTTGTGGCGATGTCTGTGTTTGGAAACCTTCCGAAAAAACACCTTTGACTGCAATTGCTTGTCAGAATATAATTCAAGAAGTTTTACAAAAAAATGATATTCCAGAAGGCGTTTCTTGCTTAATTATTGGTGATAAAAATGTAGGAGAATGGCTATCAAATGACCCAAATATAGCCTTGATTTCGGCAACTGGCTCTACTCGAATGGGAAAAGAAGTTGGTCAAGCAATAGCTGCTCGTTTCGGAAAAAGTTTATTGGAACTCGGTGGAAACAATGCCATTATTGTTACGCAAAATGCTGATTTAGAAGTAGTTATTCCAGCTGTAGTTTTTGGTGCAGTTGGCACGGCGGGGCAGCGTTGTACAACTACTCGACGTTTATTTTTGCACGAAAGTATGTTTGAAGAAGTAAAAAATCGTTTAGTAAAAATCTATTCTCAACTCCGAATCGGCGACCCGCTGGATATGAACAATCACGTTGGGCCATTGATTGATATTGATGCTGTGAAAAATTATAAATTAGCTATAGAAAACATTCAAAAAGAAGGCGGAAATGTGCTTTTTGGTGATGAAGTTTTAGAAGGAAAAGGCTTTGAATCAGGATGTTACGTTAAACCAACAATTATAGAAGTAGCGAGCCAAACGCCAACGGTTTGCCACGAAACATTTGCACCGATTTTATATTTAATGAAATTTAAAACCCTTGACGAAGCTATTGAGCTACAAAATGCAGTTCCGCAAGGACTTTCGTCTTCAATATTTACCTTAAATATGCGTGAAGCCGAGCAGTTTTTATCTTACGCTGGTTCGGACTGTGGCATTGCAAATGTAAATATCGGGACTTCGGGAGCAGAAATCGGAGGAGCTTTTGGCGGAGAGAAAGAGACAGGTGGCGGTCGTGAAAGTGGCTCAGATGCCTGGAGAAATTACATGAGGAGACAAACAAATACTATCAATTATAGCACACAATTGCCTCTTGCTCAAGGGATTAAGTTTGATTTGTAAGATTAGATTTTAGAAGTGAGACAAGAGACAAAAAATGTATTTTCTCTTGTCTCATGTCTAAAGATATGTTGTCTAAATATCCAACTTCGTTTCATTTTTAATCTCACTCATAACAAAAGTGCTGTGTGTGCTACCGATATTTTCGAGTGAAGCCAATTTATTCATCAAAAAACTTTGGTATTCTCTCATATCTTCAACCACTACTTTTATCATAAAATCGTATTCACCCGAAATATTATGACATTCGATAACTTCATTCAGTTTCACAATTTCTAGAACAAACTTTTTGCCTGCTTCTTGGGCATGTTCTTTTAGGCGAATATTGCAAAAAACCATTAGGTCTTTTCCCACTTTTTCACGGTCAATTACAGCGACGTATTTTTTTATAACACCATCGTTCTCCAATCTTCTTACCCGCTCATAAACAGGTGTGGGCGAAAGATTCAATCGAGAGGCCAGTTCTTTAGTGGTCAGGTGTGCATTTTCTTGAAGCGACTTCAAAATTTCACGGTCAGTACTATCTAATTTTTGCATAGATAAAATGTCGTTTTTATCAAATATTTATGTCAAAATTAAAAATAAAAACCTTAGCAAACAATGTAATTTTAGATAATTTATCTATTTTTTGCAAATTATTTAAAAAATCAATCTTTAAATCGTACTTTTGTAAGATAAATTTTGTTATTCTTTCGTAACACAATTTTCTTAATTGTGATTGCTTTTTTTAAATAAAAATAAGGTAAAAAGTGGCTAACATCCGAGAAATACTAAAAGATAGAATCCTTGTCCTTGATGGTGCAATGGGTTCGTTGATTCAAGAATACAAATTATCAGATGCTGATTATCGTGGCGAAAAATTCGAAAATTTTCCGCATGAAGTGAAAGGTAATAATGATATGCTTTCAATCACGAAACCAGAGGTTATCAAAGAAATTCATGCCAAATACTTTGACGCAGGAGCTGATATTGCCGAAACGAATACTTTTTCGGGAACATCAATCGCCATGGCCGATTATCACATGGAAGATTATGTATATGAATTGAATTATCAATCTGCCAAAATTGCTCGTGAAGTAGCCGACGAATTCACCGCTAAAAATCCATCGAAACCTCGTTTTGTAGCTGGTTCAATCGGGCCAACCAATCGTACGCTTTCGCTTTCTCCCGATGTAAATGACCCTGGTTTTCGTGCCATTAATTTCGATGAATTAGTTGAAGCATATTATGAGCAAATCCAGGGTTTGGTTGATGGTGGTGCAGATTTATTATTGGTAGAAACCATTTTCGATACGCTCAATGCAAAAGCCGCTCTTTTTGCGATTGATTTGTTTGCTTTTGATGTAAAACATAATACCATAAAACCATTGAAAAGTACCTCAATGGAACAGCAAACAAGAACAAATTTGCTAGAATTTGTAGAAAAAAACATTCCAGTAATGGTGTCTGGAACAATCACCGATGCTTCTGGAAGAACTTTATCGGGACAAACAACTGAAGCATTTTTGACTTCGGTTTCGCACATAGATTTATTATCAATTGGTTTAAACTGTGCTTTAGGGGCAGATTTGATGCGTCCATACGTACAGATTTTGGCTAATGAAGCTCCTTTCATGGTTTCGGCTCACCCTAATGCAGGTTTGCCCAACGAAATGGGCGAATATGACCAATCTCCTGCCGAAATGGCAGTGATTGTTGAAGATTTCTTGCAAAGTGGTTTTATGAATATTATTGGGGGCTGTTGCGGAACAACGCCTGCACACATTAAAGCAATTGCGGAAGTTTCGGCAAAATATAAACCACGTATCATTCCAACTTTTGAACCGATTCAAAAAGTATCGGGATTAGAACCTTTAAAAATGACAAAGGAAACTAATTTTATCAATGTTGGTGAGCGGTGTAACGTTACTGGCTCAAAAGCTTTTGCACGTTTGATTCGTGAAGGCAAATATGATGATGCTCTTTCGGTTGCAAGAAATCAGGCAGAAAATGGAGCCCAAATCATTGATGTAAACCTCGATGAAGGAATGATTGATGGCGTAGAAGCCATGACAACTTTCTTGAACTTAATTGCGGCAGAGCCAGATATCTCAAGATTACCATTAATGATAGACTCATCTAAATGGGAGGTTATTGAAGCCGGCTTGAAATGTGTTCAAGGAAAATCTATCGTCAACTCAATTTCATTGAAAGAAGGTGAAGCTAAATTTAGAGAAACGGCTGAAAAAGTAAAACGTTACGGTGCTTCAACAGTCGTAATGGCTTTTGATGAAGCAGGTCAAGCTGATTCTTATGAACGTAGAATTGAAATTTGCAAAAGAGCCTATGATATTTTGGTGAATGAGGTAAATTTTCCTCCACAAGATATTATTTTCGACCCCAATATTTTGACGGTTGCAACAGGCTTGGAAGAACATAATAATTATGCAGTTGACTTTATCAATGCCACTCGTTGGATAAAAGAAAATTTACCTTATGCCAAAGTTTCGGGTGGAGTTTCTAATATTTCATTTAGTTTCAGAGGAAATGAGCCAGTTCGTGAAGCAATGCACACGATTTTCTTATATCACGCCATCAAGGCAGGTATGGATATGGGTATCGTAAATGCAGGACAATTGGGCGTTTATGATGATATTCCGAAAGACATGTTGGAGCTTTGCGAGGATGTACTTTTGAACCGCCGTGAAGATGCTACCGAGCGTTTGGTAACTTTTGCCGAAACCGTTAAATCTAAAGGAAAAGAGGCTGTAGTTGATAACGCTTGGCGAGAACTGCCAGTTGGTAAACGCTTAGAGCATGCCTTGATTAAAGGTTTGACTGAATTTATCGATGAAGACGTAGAAGAAGCACGTCAAGGTTTTGAAAAGCCACTGCACGTAATTGAAGGGCCTTTGATGGATGGCATGAATGTAGTTGGAGATTTATTTGGCGAAGGAAAAATGTTTTTGCCACAAGTCGTAAAATCAGCGAGGGTAATGAAAAAAGCAGTAGCCTATTTATTGCCATTTATTGAAGAAGAGAAAAGAAAAGCCCCCCAACCCCCAGTGGGGGAGCAAAATAAGGGTGCATATCGTGAAACCGCCGATCCTGTTTTGTATGGCTTATTAAAGGATTATTCTATAAGAATGAGAAGTAATCCAACAAAAGCGGAAGAAATCTTGTGGAATTGTTTAAGCTCGAAAAAGTTAGAAGGGTACAAATTTAGAAGACAACATATTATTGGGGCATTTATCACAGATTTAGTATGTTTAGAAAAAGGCTTAATAATTGAAATTGATGGAATTATTCATCAATTACCCGAGAATAAAATCTCAGATATTGAACGAACACATTGGCTGAATACACAAGGATATGAAGTAATTAGATTTACTAACGAAGAGGTGCTTACTCAGATTGATACTGTTTTAGATACGATTTTAATAAAAATCAAAACATTGCCCGACTTGAAAGATCGTCAAGTTTTAGCCCCCTCTGGGGGTTCGGGGGCTGCAGGAAAAATTCTACTCGCAACTGTTAAGGGTGACGTACATGATATTGGTAAAAATATTGTAGGCGTTGTTTTAGCTTGTAATAACTACGAAATCATAGATTTGGGTGTGATGGTGCCAACCAATAAAATATTGGAAGAAGCCAAAAAACATAATGTTGATATAATAGGTTTGAGTGGTTTGATTACCCCGAGCCTCGACGAAATGGTGGGTGTTGCTAAAGAAATGGAAAGGCAAGGATTCAAAGTTCCTTTATTGATTGGTGGAGCCACGACTTCTCGAATTCATACAGCGGTGAAAATTGATCCACATTATTCTGGACCAGTAATACACGTTTTAGATGCCTCGAAAAGTGTGCCAGTGGCTGGGCGTTTGATGCAGAATGAGCAGACAAGCCAAGATATTTTTGATGAAATAAAAGCACAATATGCTCAGCTGAGAATTGACCACGCAAGTCGTCAAAAAGACAAAAATTTTATTCCGATTGAAAAAGCAAGAGATAATCATGTAAAAATTGATTGGAGCAATTACAAAGCAAAAAAACCAAAGTTTTTAGGAACGAAAGTTTTTGATGACTATGATTTAGCCGAAATAGCCAAATACATTGACTGGACGCCATTTTTCCAAACTTGGCAATTATCAGGTAAATATCCGAAAATATTTGACGATGAAACCGTTGGGAAAGAAGCCAAAAAACTCTATGATGATGCCCAAGCCATGCTCAAAAAAGTAATTGCCGAAAAGTCATTAAAAGCAAAAGCTGTAGTTGGTTTTTATCCTGCCAATTCGGTAGGAGATGATATTGTTTTACATAATTTTGAAGCCTACGAATACAATGCAGCAGGACAAGGTGCATTGAAAAGTACAGGTTATCGAATTTTAAGTGAAAAAGCGGTTTCAGAAAATGGTGATTTGGTTGAAAATTCTCCATTGGCTATTTTGCATCAACTTCGTCAGCAGAATTTAAAAGCCCAAAACTTACCAAATATGTGTCTAAGTGATTTTATTTCCCCATTAGGTGAAGGTGATGATTACATTGGTGGTTTTGCAGTAACAGCAGGTTTGGGTATCGAAGCATTACTCGAACAATATGAAAACGACCATGATGATTATCAATCAATTATGCTGAAATCAATTGCCGACCGTTTGGCAGAAGCGTTTACCGAATTGATGCATGAGCGAGTAAGAACTGAGTTTTGGGGTTATGTATCAAGCGAAACTTTTACAAATGAAGAATTGATTTCAGAAAAATACCAAGGTATTCGTCCAGCACCAGGTTATCCTGCTTGCCCAGACCATACTGAAAAAACGGCTTTATTTGATTTGTTAGATGCAGGAAGAATTGGCATCGAATTGACTGAAAGTTTTGCAATGTATCCAGCAAGTTCGGTAAGTGGTTGGTATTTTTCTCATCCTGAAAGTAAATATTTTACTATCGGAAAAATTGCCAAAGACCAAGTAGTTGATTACGCAAAACGCAAAAACATGCCGCTTGAAGAGATTGAAAAATGGCTCGCTCCAGTTTTAAATTATGATTAAAATATAATTCAGATATTTCAACTTTATTGATAATTTGCCGCTAAATCTCAATGCTTTAGCGGTATTTTTTTGACAAACTATAAATTCCCTACCTATTAAAATCTAATATTTTCAACAATATCGCTGGCAATCATACTTGTCAAACCATATTTTTGAGCAGCACGGTCACCCGCTACACCATGTTGATAAACGCCCAAAATTGCTGATTCTTGCGGAGTATATCCTTGTGCCAATAAAGCGGTAATGATTCCTGTAAGCACATCACCACTTCCTGCGGTTGCCATTCCTGCATTACCTGAAGAATTAAAATGAATTGTGCCATCAGGCAAGGCAACGGCTGTATTAGCTCCTTTCAGACAAACAATTAGTTTATGACTAATCGAAAATTCACGTAATAATTCCAACTTTTCAAAATCATTTTTCCAGAATTTGCCAATTAGATTCTTAAATTCTTTTGGGTGTGGAGTCAGAATTGAGTTTACAGGAATTTTCTTCATTCCTAATTGTCCTTTTTCAGTCGAAAAATTATTGAGAGCATCAGCATCCAAAACCATCGGAATTGCTAATTCTTGACAAATTTCGCAGAGTTTTTCCAAACTCATTCTGATACTTCCATTAACACCAATTCCAGGCCCTACTCCAACAGCTTGATATCGATTGCGAAACTCATCCGCGTGAAACTTAGTCGCAATGAAATCGACACTTTTATAATTCCATGCTTCCCAATACATTGCCTCTGGCAGTAACGTTTGCATAATTGGCAAGCCAGATTTTACAGAATGCACAGTAAGTTTTCCAACACCCGAACGCATACACGCACGAGCAGCAAGAACAGCCGCCCCCATCATTCCGTGACTTCCTGCAATGACTAAAGCATGCCCAAATATACCTTTATGAGAAAATTTTTGGCGGGATTTTATCAGTTTCCTTACCTCTTTTGGTGTTGAAAAATAATAAGATGTTTCTGCATTTTCTATAAAATCGTAGTGCAAACCAATATCTACTAAGTGCCAATTACCTACAAATTCTTCATTTTGTGCCAACAAAAAAGCAACTTTTGGTAATTGAAAAGCAATTGTATTAGTTGCTTTGATAATCGCATCAGTCAATTGATTAGTCTCATCTGCAAACAAACCCGAAGGCATATCAACAGCAATAACGTAAGCTTCACTCCTATTTATTTGTTCGATTACTGATTTCAATAGGCCATCGACCGACCTTGATAATCCTGAACCTAAAAGTGCATCAATAATTTTGTCATTTTCATCAAAATCAAGGATAAACTCTTCATTTTCAATGTAGTTTATAGTTAATTGTCTTTCCAAACGTTTTTGATTAGTCTGAAAGTTTTCTGAGTTTTTTTCTGAATATTTTACCACATATACTTCTAAATCATAACCCAAAAGTTGCAGCATTCGGGCTATTGCCAAACCGTCACCTCCATTATCACCGAGTCCACAAAATATTTTTACTTTGAAATTTCCTTGTTCAATATTTTCACAAAACCAATTAACAAATCCTCTTGAAGCACGTTCCATCAAGTCGATAGAAGCTATTGGCTCATATTGAATGGTAAAGGCATCCGCTTTTCTGATTTGTTCAACCGACAATATTTTCATGGATTTACTTTTTTAAAATCTTAAAATGTTTTTAATTCGTAAATATCGTCATTAACTTTATTTTTCTTAGATAAACTTCCTTCGAATCTGTTGAAAATAAGCGTAATCATACCAACTTTTAATGAAGCCGACAATATTGGTTGCCTCATCGAATCCTTAAAAATTTATGGGGAAAAGCACCTTCATGAAATAATTATTGCAGATTCGCCAAATTCGACCGATACTACAAAAGAAATTGCTCAGAAACTAGGTGCGATTGTTCAGAAATCTCCTCAAAAAGGAAGGGCTTTTCAGATGAATTTTGGAGCTTCTATTGCTACAGGTGAGATTCTATATTTTGTTCATGCCGATGTAAAAGTAAACCCTGACTATGCTTTTGATATTTTAAAAGCAATTAACAACGGACATGATTTTGGCTGTTATCGTTATCAATTCGATACCGATGATTGGCTTTTGAAAGTCAATGCGTTCTGCACACGCCTGCCATTTATTTGGTGTCGTGGTGGTGACCAAACACTTTTTATTCGCAAAAAAGATTTTCTGAAAGTTGGTAAATTCAGAGAAAATTATCAAATTATGGAAGATTATGAATTTATTATTCGAGCAAAAAAAGTGCTCAAATTCAAGATTATTCCTAAAAATGTAATCGTTTCTGCCCGAAAATACAAAACTAATTCCTATCTTCGGGTTCAGAAAGCAAATTTAAAAGTCATGCGAATGTTTCTAAGTGGAAAGGCTTCTCAGCAAGAAATGATGGAAACATATCAACGAATGTTAGATTACCGAGACTGAAATATGATATTTTTAGGGGAAATTTACTATTAAAGTGTCATAGAGAAAAAATCATTAAAAACTCCTATTAAATAGAATATGTCAGATTTGATTAGTGGAATTCAGCAAGTTGGAATCGGTGTGCGTAATGCCCAAGAAGCATTTAGTTGGTATAATAAAACCCTAGGACTCAATGTTCCTCTTTTTGATGATGTTGCCGAAGCAACGCTCATGACACGCTATACAAAAGGCAATGTTCGTCAACGCCGAGCAATTTTAGCACTTAATATGGCAGGTGGCGGTGGAGCCGAAATTTGGCAATCAAATAGGCCAGAACCACTAGCAGCAGATTTTGAGCCTCAAATTGGCGATTTAGGTATTTTTGCGGTAAAAATTAAATGTTCAGATATCGAGCAATTTACCCTTAGTCAGCAACTATCAACTACTCAATCACCCGAAGGTAAACCAACAACATGGCTTAAAGATAGCTATGGCAATCAACTCCAAATCGTTCAGGATAATTCATGGTTTAAACCCAAAGCGAGTATAACAGGTGGAGTTTTAGGCGTAATAATTGGCGTTAGTGATATTGACAAAGCACTTAAACTATATAAAGATATATTACAAATCAGCGAAGTAGTCTATGATAAAACTGGTCATTTCGATGATTTGAAAGAACTAAATGCTGATAAAAAACAATTTCGAAGGGTGCTTTTGAAAAAGCCGATGAACAATACTGGGGCTTTTAGTAGATTACTTGGAAATGTTGAAATTGAATTAGTACAAACACTTGAAGGCTCGCCAAAAACTATTTTTGAAGGCAGAAGCTGGGGCGATTTAGGTTTCATTCATGTTTGTTTCGATACTCTTGACATGGACTCACTCAAGAAGAAATGCGAAGCTAATGGCTTTCCTTTTACGGTTGATAGTGACGATACTTTCGATATGGGCGAAGCAGGTGGACGTTTTACGTATTTAGAAGACCCCGATGGCACATTGATTGAATTTGTAGAAACACACCGAGTACCAGTTTTGAAAAAAATTGGCTGGTACCTAAATCTAAAAAAACGCAAAACCCAAAAACCGCTGCCCGACTGGATGGTTTCTACGATGGGTTGGGGAAAGGTAAAAGCATAGAACGGTGGAGCGAACTTTCAAATTCGCAGTAAATTAGTAAAAAAGACTTAGTATCTGTTTAAGTTAAACTTGTTAATTTAAACAGCTTATAAAAACATACAAAAACGCTAAAATGGCTACGATTTATCATGTAACAACCAAAGCATGGTGGGCAAAATTTGAAAGTTTGGATTATTATGAAAGTCCAACTTTCAATGAAGAAACATTCATACACTTAAGTACAACCGAACAAGTTTCAGATGTTTTAGAACGCTACTACGCTGGTCAAGTTGATTTACTTAAACTTCATATTGATTCAGAGAAACTTTTTGCAGAATTAAAATATGAACAGGCAATAAATAATGAATTTTTCCCTCATTTGTTTGGAAGATTGAATAAGAGTGCGATTTTAGAAGTAGAAATTTTATCATAAAAATACAAGATTCAAGTAAAAACTTCTAATGATAACTATATTTCAACACAATGGAAATTCGCAGAAAGTCGTTTGATTTATGATAATTTGAAAGTAATAAAGTAAGTAAGCAACAAAATTTGACTCTTCGGATTCGAGTTTCCTCAATTCATCAAAAGGTAGAATTAGAAAATTCAATTGTTTAGGGTTAGTTTAAACCACACATATATCACACCTCTATTTTAGAGAGTGAGCTATTTTTGTTTCTGCAAATTATAGCCGTACTTTGTAAAAAATGAGTATATGCAAGGAAAAGGAAAGTCGATAGAGCAAAAACCAAAAGATTTAACCGAAAAATCTGGACTTCATTCCCGAAACCCACATCGCTTTCGCTATGATTTCAAGGCTTTAATTAGTTCATGTTTGGATTTAGAAAAATTTGTTAGCTTCAATAAATTTGGTAGCGAAAGCATTGATTTTTCGAATCCTGATGCCGTAAAAACGCTCAATCGTGCCATTCTCAAGCATTTCTATCAAATTTCCCTTTGGGATATTCCTAAAAATTACCTTTGTCCACCTATTCCTGGGCGTGCTGATTATATTCATTATATAGCAGATTTATTAGCCAATGACAATAAAAATCAGATTCCTACGGGCAAAAAAATCAAGATTTTAGACATTGGTGTCGGAGCAAACTGTGTGTATCCAATTATTGGTTCGCAAGCATACGGCTGGAACTTTGTCGGCACTGATATTGACGCTGTTGCTATTAAATCTGCTCAAAACATCATAAAAAGTAACAACGTTTTGGCCGAAAAAATTGAATGTAGATTACAGCCTTCAAATAAGCATATTTTTAACAACATTTTGAAACCCGATGAGTTTTTTGATGTTTCAATCTGTAATCCGCCATTTCATGCCTCGGCAGAAGAAGCAGCAGCTGGAAGTCAAAGAAAAATTAAAAATTTAGGCATAAAGCATCAAACCAAACTTAATTTCGGCGGTCAAAATGCCGAACTTTGGTGCGAAGGTGGCGAAGAGGCATTTGTCAGAAACATGATTTTTGAAAGCAAAGAAATTAGTAAACAAATTACATGGTTTACTAGTCTAATTTCAAAAAAAGAGCATTTACCAAGTATTTATTTTTACTTAAAAAAAGTAAATGCGATTGATGTAAAAACTATAAACATGGCACAAGGACAGAAAACTAGTAGAATAGTGGCATGGACATTTAAAAGTGATATCGAAAGGAAGCCTTCCCTTTGAACAATTATCGCTCAGATTAGGCTTTGTTAAGCATTTGGGCAAATTTAATAGACATTTTTTCATAAAAAACTGATAGACAGTACTTTATGCTCGTGTAAACTTTAGACTATTGACCGAGGAGTACTTAAGAATAGGAGAAATTTACGATTTCTCTTTTATTAAAGTAAATTATATCGTAATATTGCAATATAACAATAACTTTTCAAATGGGAATCACAAAAGCTGACCTTTTTACTGAAAATCAAAACGAGATAGCAATACTCGCCAAAGCCATTGCTCATCCTGCTCGTGTGGCAATCATTGAGTATTTACTAAAAGTAAATGTTTGTATATGTAATGAC
>JAFEIL010000176.1 GCA_017495105.1 Emticicia sp.
ATCAATTACAGTGCATTAAAAGATAAAGAATTGGCTAAGTTTAGGAATGAAAAAATAAGTTTCATTTTCCAATTTCATAACCTGATGCCCGAGTTTACAGCCATCGAAAACGTGTGTTTACCAGCCTGGATTGGCGGAAAAGACAATGCGGAAACTACAAAAAAAGCAGAAGATTTACTTCAACTTTTAGGTTTAAAAGAACGAGCAAAGCATTTTCCATCTGAACTTTCGGGAGGTGAGCAACAACGTGTTGCGGTTGCGAGAGCATTAATTAATTCACCTTCAGTAGTTTTTGCCGATGAGCCAAGCGGGAATCTGGATTCAAAAAATGCTGAGGAATTACACCAACTGTTTTTTGAACTAAGAAAACAATTCAATCAGACATTTGTTATAATTACTCATAACGAACATTTGGCAAATATGGCAGATAGAAAATTGGTTATGCAAGATGGAATTATTTTAGTGTAAAGTTTGGAATGAAGAATGTATCGCTTCATTCTAAACTCTACTCACATCACTATACATTAAACTAAAAATGTCTGATTCCTTAAAAACTAAAAAGCAAACACTTTATCTTGTTTTATGCGGAATTTTCCTAACCAATGCCGTCGTAGCTGAAGTAATTGGTGCAAAGATTTTTTCGATTGAAGCTACTCTTGGTATTAACCCATTACAAATTCCATTATTCGGCCAAAAATTTAATTTTAATATGTCGGCTGGAGTTTTAAATTGGCCATTTGTATTTATTACGTCTGATATTATAAACGAGTATTTTGGTAAAACTGGAGTAAAGAAAATTTCTTATTTAACAGCTATTTTGATAGCTTATGCTTTTATAATTATCTATATTTCTACCATCGTTTCACCCGCCGAATTTTGGGTAAATCATAATAATAAAGACAAAGCAGGAAATTTTTTGAATATTAATGATGCATATGGCATTATTTTCCGACAAGGGCTTGGAATTATCTTGGGGTCGATTACTGCATTTTTGGTTGGACAAATCTTAGATGCAACTGTTTTTCATTGGCTCAGAAAATATACCAATAATAAAATGATTTGGCTAAGAGCAACAGGTTCAACATTAGTTTCTCAACTAATTGATAGTTTTGTTGTGGTTTTTATAGCATTTTATGTTTTTGGTAATTGGACTATTACAGAAGTACTAACTACTGGGACAAATAATTATATTTATAAATTTGCAGTGGCAATCTTACTTACACCACTCATCTATTTGGCTCATAATATTATTGATAAATATTTGGGAAAAGAACACGCCCATCAGATTATGGATGAAGCGACTTTTACACCAATGTAAAATAAGCAATTTATAAAAAAAGTGCCATCACAAGATGGCACTTTTTTTATAAATTTTCAATAGGATTCTCAATTTTACCAACTTGACAGTTGCCTGCACAACTCGCACAACCAGAAGATTTTGAGGAAAATTGTTTTCGTACAGTACTTACTAAATAAGCTAATGCACCAACGAAAACGAATCCAATAAATATATTTTCTATCATTTTAGTGCTTGAATAATGTGTTGAAAATGATGCTCCGAATGCCAAGCATACATGGCAATGACTTCTTGAATTTCAAACGTTTTCTTGTAGCCTGCATGGTAATAGGTTTTCTTTAAACCTTCCTTATCAAGACTTCTGAAAAGAACTACCATGCGTTTGTGTAAACCTTCAATAATCTGCAATGAAGGCTTAATCGGCAATAAATGATCGGGTAATAATGCCCAAGAAGCTTCATCGTAGCCTTTAATAGGTGGATTTTCTTCGGTCAAAGCAAAACGAACACGAGTAAACATATTAATATGACTATCGGCTATGTGATGAACAACTTGACGAACGGTCCAACCATCTTGTCGATAAGGTATATCTAATTGAGCATCAGTAAGTTTTGATGTCAAAGTCTTTAATCTTTGTGGAAGTTTCTCTAAAACTTTGATATGTGAACGAGTATCTGTTTTTGAATATTTTTTTCCATATTCAAAATCACCAATTGGGTATTTTAGCGATACGACGCCCGATTTATCTAAATCCATAAACTTGAAAGTTTTTTATTCATAAATATCAATTTTTCATCACTACGGCGAACCGTTCTCAATTATAAATTAATAATTACTTCCAATAACGTTGAATTTCGGCCAATAGTTCGGCATGAACGGCTGAACCAACAACGACATCACCACCAAAAAGATGGTTATCTCCACCTGAAAAATCGGAGGCAAAACCACCAGCTTCAGTTACGAGTAAAATTCCTGCCGCCATATCCCACGAATTTAGGTTGTATTCATAAAAACCATCAAAATATCCACAAGCTGTGTAAGCCAAATCAATTGCTGCCGAACCCATACGGCGTAAACCATGCGTTTTTTGCATTAATGATTCCAAAATAAGCAAATATTTATCTTGATTTTCAAATTTATAATATGGAAATCCAGTGGCCAATAAACTTTCTCCCAAATGCTTGATTGGCGAAACTTGTATTTTTTCTCTATTTCTAAAAGCACCACCGCCTTTAGTTGCCGAAAATATTTCTTTTGTACAGACATTAAACACCACCCCCACTAGAACATCTTTTCCACGAGCCAAAGCCAAACTTACAGAATAATTTGGTAAACCATGAATAAAATTGGCTGTTCCATCGAGTGGGTCGATAATCCAATTTAAACCTTCAAGGTCTGAGGAATCGGCTGTACCTTCTTCTGTTATAAATCCTGCTTCGGGCAGAATCTCACGCAGACGGCTGACGATTATCTTTTCAGTTTCTTTGTCAACATAAGAAACTACGTTGTTTACATCTTTATACTCAACCGAATTTCGATTAAATTTAGCAGACTCTTGGGCAATAAATGCTCCTGCTTCTTTGGCTATTTCTACTGTTTGTTGGCAAATTTCTTGTAAATTCATATATAATTGTAGGACAGGTTTTCAACCTGTCCATGGTGGGATAAGTAATTTTTAGTTATTCAGACAGGTTACAAACCTGTCCTACATTACAATCCTTGAATATTTTTTCCTTTTGGATATTTTACGTTATATTTCAATAAAATCTCTTTATTTTCGAGCGGTTGGAGCGTCAATTTCCATGTAAGTTTTCCTGTTTCACGGTTAAAATCTGCTCCTATGGCATTTTCCAATTCAACTTCAATTCTGCTATCTTGTGAAATTGGCACTTGGTCTTCCATCACCATTGAAATTGGTTCATTTTTCGTATTTCGGAGCGTAATTCTATAACCAAATGACTCACGGATTATTGAACCGACATTTTTTCTAGATTTAAACTCTTCGATTGTTTCATGCTTTGAAATAATCTTTTTATCTCTTCCCATCGAAATCAATAAAGAATCTTTGGTTTCTCCACCCGCAATATCGGTTGTGCCAACAAATGTTCCTTCAAAATATACATTGGCAGTGCCTGGCAACAAATTATATTTTTCCCAATCAGTAATAATCGCAGTCAAGAAAGCATCTTTATCAAATTTCGGAACTGTATAATATTTAAAAGTAGAACTTAATGAATGATTTTGAATATCAACCATTTCGGCATTTCCACCCGATGGAATAGTATAAGGAATTGAAATATCGAAATTTACTGCTAATGTTGTTTGAACGGTGTTTATAAAATCAGCTGTGGTTGCAACATCTGCAGCTTCTGGTTGTGCTTCTATAGACATCGCCTGTGGAGCTTCGAATTTCATAGATCGAACATTTTTTGGCTGAACAACTGCTGGCTCATAAATATTTACATATTGAGCATATAATTCGGGTTTTGTACCTCCTTCGGCTGGATTTATTGTTGAAAGTGTTAGCTTTACATTTTTCCAGTCAATGCCTGTACTTTGGTAAACATTGGCACGGTAAGCTAAATCAATATTACTTTTTACATCTTTAGCACGAATATCATATACAGGCGACCAACCCGCATTATTGGCAATGTAAGTCAGATTTAAATCTACACTCGAATACGCTTTTGCTTGCAAAGTCAATTCGATTTCGCCTGCTGGTTGATTGAGGTTTGTACCTTGAGAATCAAGCTGTTGCTGAAAACGAGTGATTTTTTCTTGTAAATCTTTCGATTGACGAACCAATTGCATTTGTCGAGTACCAATTTCTGTAAGCTTTGTTCTGAAAAAATCTAACATTTCTTTCAAATCTTCAGGAGTTGCTCCGTCTTTTTCATTTTTTATATTTGAGTTTGCCATGAGCATATTTCGCTCATTATCAGCTACTTTCACCAAAACATCAATAACCTCAAACTCAGTTTTAGCCATTTTCAGTGAATCTTCCAAAACACTACGTTTTTTATTACCCAAATAATTTTGTTTGAATTTTACACCCATAATAAGAACATCACCTTTACCACCAATCTGAATACTATTTGGATCTGCGGTAGTAGCTACATTTCCAATAATCATTTTAGTAGTTCCTGCTTGAACAGTCGTTTTTAGACGGGCTTCAATTTGAGCACGATTCAAGAAAACTGTAATATGTTGATTTTCTGCATCCACTTTTACTTGTCCTTGCGAGAAAATCGGAAAATGAAAGCCAAAAAGTAATGCACCAAGTCTTAAAGTTGAATTCAGAATAGTTGTTTTAGAAAAAAATAAAGTTAGCATCGACTGCAAATAAATTTTCATAATAAGAGTAAGTTTGTTTTTATAAAAACGTCAGCAAAACGGTTTATTGTATGAATAGGTTGTAAATATCTACAAACGAAAGACAATTTTAAGAAAAATTCTTTGCTTTAGGTGTAAAACATTTATTATTTTGCTTGAAATTATTTAAGAGTGGTTTTATTGGTAGTTCTATAAAACAAAATTTTTATACTCCACATTATTTAGCGAATAGAATGTTCGCATCACAGTATATGATTAAAGAAAAAAATCTTCGACGTTTTACAGAAAATATCTTTTTGAGTATTGGTTGCCCTAAAAAAGATGCAAAACTTGCAGCCGATGTACTAATTTCAGCAGATTTAAGAGGCATTGATTCTCACGGAACAGCTCGTTTGGTAGGCTATGTACGTTTATTTGATAATGGTCGTCTGAATCCAAACCCCGAAATTAAAATCATACATGAAACACCTTCTACAGCTGTAATTGATGGCGATAAAGGTCTAGGGCTGGTTGTTGCTCCTTTTGCCATGAAGGTGGCCATAAAAAAAGCAAAATGCTACGGTTCTGGCTGGATTTCGGTACAAAACTCTAATCATTTCGGAATTGCTGGTTATCATTCAATGTTGGCTTTACAGCACGACATGATTGGTTGGGCAATGACCAATTCAGCTCCATTGGTAGTTCCGACATTTGCGGTTGAAAAAATGCTAGGCACAAATCCGATAGCGGTATCT
Source organism: Emticicia sp. (assembly GCA_017495105.1). Taxonomy (GTDB): domain Bacteria; phylum Bacteroidota; class Bacteroidia; order Cytophagales; family Spirosomataceae; genus Emticicia. The sequence goes on from JAFEIL010000176.1 coordinate 5,365, forward strand.
GTTCCTGCTGGCAATCAACCACCTTTTGTAGCAGATTTTGCCTCAACTGCCGTTGCTTATGGCAAAATGGAGATATTGCAACGAAAAGGTTTATCTGCTCCAATTGGGTGGGTACAAGATGCCAACGGGAATCCAACTGATGATGCCAATGCAGTAAAAAATGGTGGTGGTTTACTCCCACTCGGTGGCGACCGTGAGCATGGTAGCCACAAAGGTTATGGTTTAGGTGCGATTGTAGATATTTTTTCAGGTGTTCTTTCGGGAGCAAATTTTGGTCCGTGGGTTCCGCCTTTTGCAACTGCTGGATTTCATGGAGTGGCTGCCGAACAAGTGGGAAAAGGAACAGGACATTTTTTAGGTGCTATGAGAATTGATGGTTTTCGACCAAAAGAAGAATTTAAGGCAAGCATGGATACTTGGATTGAACGTTTTAGAAATGCGAAACACATTGAAAATCAACCAGTTATTATTCCTGGCGACCCAGAGCGTGAACTTGAAAAAGAACGTTTAACAAATGGAATTCCGCTCAATGAAAAAGTTATTGAAGATTTGAAAGGACTTGGTGAAAAATTTGGGGTAAAATTTTAACTTTTAGGAACGTCCAAATTGGACGTTCCTAAAAATTTAATCAAAATATAAAGTTTTCTTATTTCAAAAGTGAGTTATCGTATATTTCTTTCCAAAAACTCACATTACTAAACTCACCACTTTTCATAACCTTCAACAGGTTTGAATTTCGATTTAGGTTCATAATAATTCCAAAGCAAAGTAGCGACCTTTCGAAGTAATTCATAGCCTTCATTGTCTCGTTTCCACGATTCATCTATTTGTTTTTTTGTGATGATGCAATAAACATATTCGCCATGAGGTGCATGAACTAAAACTACCTCAGAACGTGAGCGGTTAACTGCTCCGTTTTTAGTTCCATATTTAATATTTTCGGGCAATTGCGATAGCCCTTCACCATCCCAAAATTGACGACCAAGATTTCTGTACATTCTATCAGAAGCATCGGGAGTAAAAACCTTCTTTTGACGAATCATCGTTAGCAATTCAGCCATTTCTTTTGGCGTTGTTTGTCCCCAACCATATTCAGTTCGATTTTTCTCTCGTCCTAAAGTTCGAGAATTTACACGGGTACTTTTTAGGCCTAAGGAATCCATGATTGAATTTATTCGTATTCCACCGCCCGAAAGTGCTTGCAACCAAAGACTACCAGTATTATCGCTCGCGGTACACATCAACATCATCAATTCATTAAGTGGTAATTTAGCACCGTCTTTTAGCGAGCCAACGATACCATCATCATAATCAAGTGAATCTTTATAGACTATTTCTTGGTCGTATTTTAACTGACCTTTTAGTATTTTATCGACAGTTCCAACCATAATCGGAATTTTAATCATGCTTGAAGTCGGAAAAATAGTGTCTGCGTTGATTGCTACAAACTTATTGGTTTTCAGATTTTTTACAAAAACCCCAACAACACCCCGAAATCCATTAATGGTTTCCTGAAGTTTACCTTCTAAAATTTTATCTTCTTTAGAAGTTTGGGCAAATACCGGTATGTTTAGGCAGAACACTAATAGAATAGAGAGTGTCTTTTTCACGATTTTTAAGGGTTTATGATAAAGTTAACAAAAATAAAAGTTAATCGCTTAAAAGCAAAAAGCCATGCAAAACTGCATGGCTTTTCATTAATAAAAATTTATTTCTGATGTATAATTTTAGAAAATTATCTTGGACGACCACCACCAGCTGGTTGTTGGGTAGCTGCACCATCACCTTCACCCGCTTTAGCATCATCATTACTAACTTTTTTCTTGCTACGGAACATATTTCCGCCGTTAAAGTCCATTTTACCAAACATATAATTGATTGAAAAACGAGCTCCACGATTGTATATATTACGTACTGATACACTTTTATAAGTTGGGTCACCTGATTCGCTTGAAATTTTAAGTGCTTTCGTGAAAGGATTATCAAGTCCTAAAGTAAAACTACCTTTTTTGTTTTTGAAATCTTTCTTCAATCCCAAATTATAATAACGGAACGAACCTTGATAACCTTGCAATTGAATTTGACGACTACCCATAAAACCAAATGCTTGTGCTCCCCAACCATTTGTAAAATTATAAGAAGCATTGAAGTTTACACTAGCATTCCACCCTTCGTTTGATATTGCTACAACTGTACTTTTGTAAGTTTTGTCAGCTTGTAATACTGGAATTACAATTGAGCCACTCAACAAATTATTTGTAATATTTGTACCACCGCCAATTCTCAAACTCTTCGTCGGCTGTAAGTTAATAAAGACACTTCCACCATAAAAATTTGTTTTGCCAATATTATCGAATGTAGAAGTCGTGATACCTTGTTCGTTTACTGACCTTACACTTGTAATATTGTTATCAGTAAATCTTCTAAACACAGAAACATTGACTGAATTGGCTTTGAAATAAGTACTATAATTTAATTCAAAACTGTGACTTAATTCTGGTTTTAATAATGGGTTACCGTAGGAAATATTCAATGGGTCAGAGTAATTAACGAATGGATTCAAGAATTCAAGAGATGGACGTTGAATACGTTGCGTATAACTTGTTCTAAACTTATGGTTTTTCGGAAAATCTTTTGAAATCGACAAACTTGGAATAAAATTCTCGTAAGAAGGAATTATGATTTTACTATCAGAAGTTTGAAACTTAGCTGTGATTTGCGTGTTTTCATAACGAACTCCAGCTTTTATTCCCCATTTTTTAGGTAAAGAAATTGTGAAAGTCGAATAAGCCGATGCTACATCTTGATTATAACTAAAATTATTTGTTCTATTCGCTTGAATGACAAATTGAGCAGTTTGATTATTATAATTGAAAAAGTCAAAATTACTTGTCACATCGCGATTAATGTATTTGGCACCTACCTCAAAAATGTTTTTCTTAAATGGATAGGTATAATCTAATTGCAATGTAGTTTCACCATTAATACCATCATTATTACTTTTGTTAAATGGCAAACCCAAACGATCATTAGTAAAATCAGTTACTCTTACGTTTCGACCATGTTGAGCTAATAATGCCAATTCATGTCCCTGCTCCTTAAATGTTTTGGTGTAATTGAAATCAACATCAATACTTTTATTGCCACGGATATTCTTAGAATCCTGCGTAAATTGCTGTAATACTGTCCCTGTCATGTTTTGCAATAAACTAGTTTGAAGGCCACTTGTATTAAAATTCCCAACACCATATCTTGCACTCAAACTCATTGAGTTTTTAGGATTGATGTCATAATCAATCGACAATTGTGAGTTTGCAAACAAACGTCTTACATCATTTTGATCAGATTGCTTAAATTTAGTTTCAACTCCTCTAACCGATGAAGTACGCTCGGTTGAGCCATCACCTGGTGTATTGTATGAGCTATTTCCACCAAAATTAAGTGCCGTACCGATTTTCTTTTTTCGAAAATTTACATTACCAAAAGCATTTGCACCACGAACACCCGCACCAGCATTGACAAAACCTGTTAAACCTTGAAGGTTATTTTTCTTAGTAATGATATTAATGATACCTGCAGTACCTTCAGCATCATATTTAGCTGATGGTGAAGTAATTACCTCCACTTGCTTAATCATATCGGCAGGAATTTGCTTGATAGCATCGGCTACATTACTTGCCAAAATACTCGAAGGCTTGTTATTAATCAAAACCTTTATATTTCCACTTCCTCGCATTTGAACGTTTCCATCCATATCAACCGTTAGCATCGGCACTTTACGCAAAACATCTTCGGCAGTTCCGCCCTTGCTAGTAATATCTTTGTCCGCATTATATACTAAGCGGTCAACTTTATCTTCAATCAATGAGGCTTGACCAGTTACTGTTACCTCACCCAAAACTTTCGTATCTGTTGACATCATTAAATTACCAACATTAACTTCTTCTTTATTGGCCTTGATTTCAACTTTCGAAACCACAGTGTTTTTATAGCCTATAAACGAACCCACTACTTTATATGTGCCTTTTGCTAGATTTTTGACAGTAAAAGAGCCGTTCATATCAGTCATGGCACCATCTACAACTTTATTGTTTTTATCATAAACAGCTACAGATGCAAATTCTACAGCTTTGTTTGTAGTGGAATCAATAAGTTTTCCAGAAATTTTTGCCGAGCCTCTCGGAATTTCTTCTTGTGGGATTTGTTGCTGCTGTTGATTCATTCCAGGAAAGCCACCGCCACCCATACGCATTCCTCCACCGCCACCACTGCCACCGCCACCAAATTGAGCGAATGTCAAACTAACAGTTCCTAAAATTAATAGTAATAAAAAATTCAGTTTTTTCATATTGTTTTTTTGATAGATAATCCTGTATGCGGTGAAGTTAATAGACCGCGAAAATCTTGAATAAGTGCAAAATTAAAGCTTATTTATCCTTGTAAAACTAAATTTAGTACTAAATGATTTGTATAATTTACAAGCGGCTGAAATAAATAGACGAAAGGCATCTAATAATCGACATGCAAAGAAGTAGAATCTTAAGGGAAGCAAGAAAATGGCAAGAATTTAACACAAGAAGTATATCATTACTCATCTTGAGTTATTTATCAATCTGGTATTTTCTTCGAGTAGGGTTAATCAAAAACTTCTTTTGTGCAGTAAAACTATCGGCGTGCATTTGAAAAAAAAGGTGCTTCCATTCATCAAATCTTTGTGGTTCTGAATCTTTAAATTTATCAGCATCTATTTTCTTGGCAAGGAGATATTCGTCAAAAGTCATTCTTTTTCGATTAAGGAAAAGTTTATTTGCAAAACTATTGACTATTTCTCAATTTTATAACAAATATTCTACTTTTTTCAATTTGTCAACTATCCAGAATGCTCGAAAAAAATCTATTATACTTCCTTTTTTTGATTGGAATTATCAGTTGCCAAAATAAAGCTGTGGTTTTTGAAGATTCAAAACTAAAAGGTGTTTGCTTTGTTGCACCTCCGAAAGAAATCCAAGCATCAGAATTTGAAAATATCAAGAATATAAACGCCGAATGGGTTGCTCTGACGCCATATGGTTTTACCCGTGATGGGAGTCCTGAATTTAAATATAATAAAACTTCAGACGGACATTGGTGGGGCGAATCGCCAAAAGGTGTGAGTGAATGTGCAAAAATGGCTCATGAAAAAGGCTTAAAAGTAATGCTGAAGCCTCATGCATGGGTACAATCCAACTCAAGAAGCATATTTACAGGAGATTTAGATTTTAAAACCGAAGCCGACTGGCAAACATTTGAAAAATCATTCGGCGAATACCTTTTGGATTTTGCCAAAGTGGCAGATTCTTCAAAAATTGAAGTTTATTGTATTGCTACCGAGTTTGAAAATTTTGTGGAGAAACGCCCCGAATTTTGGCACAAAATAATAAAAGAAATCAGAAGCATATATAAAGGAAAACTAACTTATGCCGAAAACTGGGATAGCTACGAAAAAGTGCCATTTTGGAATGAACTCGATTTTGTTGGCGTAGATGGCTATTTCCCATTAGCCGAAGAAAAATCTCCTACATTAGAAAACATCAAGAAGGGCTGGGAAAGCCACCGAAATAAATTGGAGAAATTTAGTAGAAAATTACAAAAACCTATACTTTTCACCGAAATAGGTTATCAAAGTACCGATTTTACAACTCAAAAGCCTTGGGAATCATATTCTAAACACCCCGATAATGATATTCTCCAAGCCGCAGCCTACAAAGCATTTTTTGAAGAAGTTTGGAAAGAACATTGGTTGGCTGGTTGTTTTATTTGGAAATGGTTTCCTGAAATGAAGAAAGAAAACGATGAGAGAAAAAAACACAAATTCAGAGATAAATACACACCACAGGGCAAGGTTGGAGAACAGGTTTTGAAAGAATATTTTAAAAATCTATAAAAGAAATAAAACATGAAAAGCATAGTTTATTTATCATTTTTAGTCTCACTGATTGCTTGTCAATCAAAAAAAGAAATAAGTCAAAACAAAAAACAAACCGACACAGTTTCAACAGCCACAATTCCAAATACAGATGATACAAAAGAATTTCTGGCATTTGGATTTAGCAACGAAAGTGGCAATAAAATTTTAGCTTTTGAAGAAGGCATAAAGCCAGATTATTTTACACAAACAATTGATTATCAAAACAATATAACGCCAATCAAATTTGAAGGTTTTCAAAAAGGCACTGAAAGTGGTGTCAATTTGGTTTCATCTAATTTCAAAAATTGTGCTGGTCAAGTATTTTTAGTATCTGATAATAAAAAGGTGCAAAATGACCTTACAAATGTCATTTTCAATGATGCCTTTCTTAAAAATCATTCTTTGATAAGTGTCAAAACTCTAAGCCAACCAATAAAAATCGACGAATCCAACAAAAACAAAATATCCGCTGAACGCAAACGAAAAATTAAAGAAGCTTGGAAAATTGCTAATTTGGATGGAGAAAATGTATTTATAGTAATTTTTGAGCCAAAAAAAGATAGCATATTGGCAAGTTTGGTAATCGGTGATAAATCATATATATACAGAGATTATCCAGCCAAATTTGACGTTGGCTCTACCTGGCGTGTGGATGATGGTGGTGAATTTCCGAATGATGCAATCAAAGTTTTGGCGATATTTCGTAACAAAGTGGGTGAATTAGAAATCATTACGGAATGGGCTGGAGCCGAAGGTGCAAACATCGAGTATGCAAAAGCCAACAAAAATAGATTTGTAACCATAAAAGAAGCTTCAAGATATTGGGGAGCATTATAAAAACATGAAGAAAATAGTTTTATTTTTTAGTTTCATTCTCAGTTTTAATGGTTTTTCACAGCAAATACCCACAAAAGCCATTCAACCATCAGTACTCCGAAAAATTGTATCGGATGATGCAATTGTAGACAAGGCATTGCAATTTGAGGATAAAAATGGCAAAAACTATTTGGTAGCTACTACATTACAAAATAGGTCAGACGAATGGGCATCAAAAGCCATTTTGGTGCAACATTACATCGAAAAAAGCAATAAAAAGCTAGTTTTGATAAGGCAAATCACTGATAAAGAAGACCATTGCGAGCTTGATAATGACTTACAATTCCTGACAGAATCGCTCAGAATTACTGATTTAGACAAAAATAATTATGCAGAAATTACTTTTTTATATAAAGTTGGTTGCCGAAGCGATGTCAGTCCAATTGGATTAAAATTGATGGTAATTGAAAATGGTAACAAAGCTGGCGTCAAAGGAAAAACACAACCAAGAGGATTTGGTTTTCCAAAAGAAAAAGTTGCCGATGCCGCTTTCAAAAAACTATCAAAAGTAATTCAAGACCAAGCATATAAACTTTGGGATAAGTTTGCTCCAGAATTCTAATATGAAGCTAATCATGGCGACGGCGGCCGACGCTCGGTCGCTTCCAATCCACTTTACCATTTTCCTTGATTTTTGAAACAAAGGCGAACTGTAAGTTCGCTCCACGGAAAATTTTGACTAATTTTGCACTTGTTTTAAAAAATTAAGATTCAAAAATGTCATTTACTGAAGAATTACACAAACGCCGTACATTCGCCATCATTGCCCACCCCGATGCAGGAAAAACCACATTGACCGAAAAACTACTCCTTTTTGGTGGTGCGATTCAGACTGCTGGAGCTGTAAAATCAAATAAAATCAAGAAGTCAACGACATCCGATTTTATGGAAATCGAAAAACAACGTGGTATTTCGGTGGCTACATCGGTTATGACTTTTGAATATCGAGAACTTAAAATCAATATCCTTGATACACCTGGTCACAAAGATTTTGCCGAAGATACTTACCGCACGCTTACAGCGGTAGATAGTGTAATTTTGGTGATTGACTGTGTCAAAGGAGTTGAGGAACAAACCGAACGATTGATGGAAGTTTGCAGAATGCGTAAAACACCTGTGATTATTTTTATCAATAAAATGGATAGAGAAGGCCAAAATCCTTTCGATTTGTTGGATGAATTGGAGAAAAAGTTGAATTTGAGAGTTCGCCCTATAACTTGGCCTGTCAATGGCGGTTCGAGTTTCAAAGGTGTGTATCATTTGCTAGAAAAGAAAATGAATCACTTTGCCATAAACAAAACTCGTTTGGAGGATGATATTGATGTAATTGAATTAGAATCTGAGATTTTAGACCAAAAAGTTGGAGAAAAAGATGCTGCTCAATTGCGTGAAGACGTAGAATTGATTGATGGAATTTATGATACTTTCGATAATGAAGCTTATCTAAACGGCGATTTAGCACCAGTATTTTTTGGTAGTGCGGTAAGTAATTTTGGTGTTATGGAACTATTGAATACTTTTTGTGATGTTTCACCATTGCCAGTTCATCGAATGACTGATAAACGCATGGTTGAGCCTGATGAAAATAAATTTAGTGGTTTTGTGTTTAAAATTCACGCAAATATCGACCCACGCCACCGAGACAGAATCGCCTTTTTGCGTATTTGCAGTGGGCAGTTTGAGCGTGGAAAATTCTACAAGCATGTGCGTCTGAATAAAGATATTCGTTTTGCGAGTCCGTTTGCATTTTTGGCTGACCGCAAAGACGTAATTGAAGAAGGTTTCCCTGGTGATGTGATTGGTTTGTATGATACTGGCACTTTCAAAATTGGTGATACACTAACCGAAGGCGAGGAACTGCAATTTATTGGTATCCCAAGTTTTTCACCTGAGATTTTTAAAGAGGTAATCAATAAAGACCCAATGAAATCAAAGCAACTGGAAAAAGGCGTACAACAATTGACCGATGAAGGTGTAGCTCAGTTATTTACAATTCAACCTGGCAATAGAAAGATTATTGGCACGGTTGGCGAGCTTCAATTTGAAGTAATTCAGCACCGTTTATTGAATGAATACTCTGCGAGTTGTATTTTCGAGCATCGTCCTTTCTCAAAAGCGTGTTGGATTACTTGTGAAGATAAAACAAAATTGGCAGAATTTATTCGACTAAAAAGCAATTTTATTGCCTATGACAAAGATCAAAATCCTGTATTTTTGGCCGAAACTGATTGGATTTTAAGAATGAATATTCAAAACAATACCGATATTCAGTTTCATACTACCTCAGAGTTTAAAACTGCATTACAGTATTAGAACAAAAACATTTATCATTTCAATGTAGGGGCGTAATTTTTACGCCCCTACTTATTTGCATTTGCTCCGTCAATTATAACAAAGTGGCGTTAGGCGTATGCAATACGACTCCTAAATTCTTTTTTAGTATTTTACTTTTATTCCGTGATATATTTCTTGTTCTTGATAATCTTTTCTTAGTGGATGTCCTTCCCAATCGGCTGGCAATAAAATCCTCCGTAAGTCAGGATGCCCCACAAAATCAATTCCTAATAAATCAAAAGCTTCTCTTTCGTGCCAATCGGCGGTTTTCCAAATTGGCGTAAGTGAATATACTTTTGGTAATGGTTCGCCTTCTTGATTTCGAGGAACTTCTACTTTCAATACAAAATTATGCTCATAAGGAATTGATGTCAAATGATAAACAACTTCCATAGTTCCGACGACTGAGCCATTATCAATACCTGAAATACAAGCTAAAAAATCAAAATATAATTTGGGATTAACGTGCATAAACTGACAAACTTCAAGCAGACGTTCGTTCGGTATAGTTATGCTATGCTGCAGTGAAGTTGAATCTTCCTTCAAAACAATTTCTTCACCAAACATATTGATTATCAATCCTTTAATCTCGTTATAACTCATTTCTATTTCTTAAAAAATGTTAATTTAAACAAAAATAACAGTTTTTGTTCAGAGTACGTTTAAACTATTGTCTTATTATTCACTCTAAATCCTATAAGTGTTCATTATAAAAACAAATATACTACAATGAAAAAAGGAATTTTGTTGACATTATTAATCGCAGGAATCGGCTTTGGAACTTATGCCCAAGATGCAAAACCTGCTCGTAAAGAAAAACCTCAATATAAAAATCTAGGACCAAGACAAGGAGGAGGTTTTACTGCCGAAGAACGTGCAGAAGTTTACGCAAAACGCATGCAAAAAAACCTTAATTTGACTGAAGAACAGTTCAAAAAGGTTTTAGCTATCAATATTGAGCAAGTAAAAAAGCAAGAAGAATTACGTGCCGCACACAAAGCAGAAATGATGGCTGCTCATGAAAAAATGAAAGCTCAACGATTGGATTTAAGGAAAAAATATGAATCTATCCTTACTCCTGAACAATTAAAGAAGTTTAAAGAAGAGCAGGAAAAACGCAAATCTGAAATGCAGAAAGGGAGAAAAGGAAGAAGAGGAAAGAGATAATTTTAAATTTTCAAATTATTCCAGCAGGAACGTCCAAATTGGACGTTCCATAAAGATATAAAATCTAACAGATTAATTTTGTTGAGCCAATAAATAAAGC
>JAFEIL010000419.1 GCA_017495105.1 Emticicia sp.
GCATAAGTGTGGCACGTCTTATTGTTTCAGACAAAAAGGTGTGCCGCACTTGTTTTAATCGTTCAATTCAAAATTCTATATTCAAAATTTTCCAAACTCAAAAATTTAACCCTAACTTTGCTATAAAATACTCCCTCAATGTCTGAACTAAAATACAAGCGAATCCTCCTAAAATTAAGTGGCGAAGCCCTCAACGGTGGCGATAAAAGCCAAATTATTAACTCTGACATTCTTTCGCAATACGCCCAAGAAGTTAAATCTATTGTTGAGGCAGGTTGCCAAGTAGCAATTGTAATCGGTGGTGGAAATATTTTTCGTGGAGCAAGCCAAAGCTCTGGCATCGACCGTGAACAAGGAGATTATATGGGCATGATTGCAACAGTAATCAATGGTATGGCCGTGCAAAGTGCTTTAGAAAAAGCCGGATTAATCACGCGTTTGATGTCGGCCATCAAAATGGAGCAAGTTGCCGAGCCATTTATTCGCCGTCGTGCAATTCGTCACCTCGAAAAAGGTCGTATTGTAATATTAGGAGCAGGTACAGGAAACCCATATTTCTCGACCGATTCGGGTGGAGCTTTAAGAGCCAACGAACTGGGCGTTGATGTATTAATGAAAGGTACAAGCGTTGACGGAGTTTACACAGCCGACCCACGCAAAGACGAAACTGCCACAAAATATGACAAAATAAGCTATGAAGAAGCCATCAATAAAAACTTAAAAGTGATGGATTTGACAGCCTTTGCACTTTGCAAAGAAAATAAAATGCCAATCATTGTCTTTGATATGAATGTTGCAGGAAATTTGATGAAAGTAGTAAAAGGCGAAAATGTAGGCACCTTGGTAGGAGATTAATTGAATATTTATAAATATTGTAATTTAGAAATACGAAGTTTAAGAAAATGGAAGAAATAGAATTAGTCCTAGATATGGCGAAAGACACAATGGAACGTGCCTTGAAACATACACAAATCGAACTTTCAAAAATTAGAGCGGGGCGTGCTTCTACCCAAATGCTCGATGGAATTCAGGTTGAATATTATGGTTCGCCAACGCCATTAAGTCAAGTTTCATCAATCAGCACTCCAGATGCTCGGACAATCGCAATTAAGCCTTTTGAGCGTAAACTAATCAATGATATTGAGCGTGCCATCATCAATTCAAATATTGGCCTTTCTCCGGCCAACGATGGTGAAATGATTCGCTTGAATATTCCTCCCTTGACGGAAGAGCGTCGTAGAGAATTAGTAAAAAAAGCTAAAAATGAAATTGAAGTTGCTCGTGTAAACATCCGCAAGGTTCGACAAGAAGCAAATGATGAATTGAAGAAAATTCAAAAAGACGGTGGCTCAGAAGATGAAGTAAAAAAAGCCGAAGACCGTGTTCAGAAAATGACTGATAGCTTCATAACAAAAGCTGAACAATTAATGGCCGATAAAGAAAAAGACATCATGCAAGTATAGTGTGGAATGAAACTCCAGTTTCGTGAAAAGAATAGAAAGCCTGCCCAAAAGCAGGCTTTTTTAATGAAATCTTTATAAATTGCGTTGAATATTATAAGACAGATTTGTAAACTGTTAACTTTACCGAGAATTATTATCGAACAAAATATAACTTATAAATTGAGGTTCACCACATAAAAAGCTGACTATGAATCCTGCCAAACGCATAAGCGAACTAACCGAAAAACTCAATTATTATAATCAACGCTACTACATGGATAGCGTATCAGAGATTTCTGATCAAGATTTTGACTTACTATTGAAAGAGTTAGAATCGCTCGAAAATCAACATCCTGACCTCAAGTTGCCCGAATCGCCAACGCATCGTGTGGGCGGCACAATCACTAAAAATTTTGCGAGTGTCGAACACCGTTATCCGATGCTTTCATTGGCCAATACTTATAATGAACAAGAGCTCATCGACTTTGATGAAAGAGTAAAAAAAGGACTAAACGGCGAAGCCTACGAATATATTTGTGAACTAAAATTCGATGGAATTTCTCTTTCAATGACTTACGAGAACAGTATTTTTGTACGTGGTGTAACTCGTGGCGATGGCGTGAGAGGTGATGATATTACAAATAATGTAAAGACTATAAAAACTTTACCGCTGAAAGTAGCCGTCCCCAGAGGGGGAACTTTTGAAATTCGTGGTGAAGGGTTCCTCCCCTACTCATCATTCGAAAAAATGAACGCTGATGCAGAAGCAGCGGGCGAAGAAAGCTACGCCAATGCACGAAATGCCGCTTCGGGAAGTTTCAAATTACAAGATTCGGGCGAAGTTGCACGTCGAGGACTTGATGCTTATGTTTATCAATTTCTATCGGATGAAGAAGTTTTTACAACTCACGAAGAAAGCCTCATTGCACTCAAAAACTTAGGTTTCAATGTTTCGCCAACTTGGCAAAAATGCACTGATATTCAATCAGTTATAGAATACATTAAACTTTGGGACGAAAAACGTTATTCATTACCATTGGCAACTGACGGTATCGTTATCAAACTCAATTCAATTGCCCAAAGAGCTGAACTGGGCTATACTGCTAAAAATCCACGTTGGGCCATCGCCTATAAATACAAAGCCGAATCTAAACCTGCTATTTTGAAAGCCGTTACCTATCAAGTTGGTCGCACGGGAGCAATTACGCCTGTAGCCGAACTTGATAATGACAAACTAAATGGTAAAGGAATACATTTATCAGGCACAACGGTAAAGCGTGCGTCACTTCATAATGCCAACGAAATCGAGCGTCTGGGGCTTAGAATTGGTGATACAGTATTTGTAGAAAAAGGTGGTGAAATCATTCCGAAAGTTACAGCTGTTGATGTATCGAAGCGAGATATGCTCAGCACCCAAGAAATTGTTTACCCAACAACTTGCCCGGAATGTGGCGGTCAATTAACTCGTAAAGAAGGCGAAGCTAACCACTATTGCACTAACGAAAAAGGCTGTCCGCCACAAATTCGTGGTCGTATTGAGCACTTTATTCACCGAAAAGCGATGAATATTGATAGTTTGGGTGAAGGCAAAATCGAATTACTTTATGACAAAGGCTTAGTCAACGACATCACTGATTTGTATGATTTGACTTATGAAAAACTCTTCGGACTCGAAAAAGTAATAGAAGATGAACTCACAGGAAAAATCAGAAAGATAGGTTTCAAAGAAAAAACTGTGCAAAATATATTAGAGGGTATCGAAAAATCGAAACAAGCACCTTTCAAACAAGTACTTTTTGGAATTGGAATTCGTTATGTCGGTGCTACAGTGGCTGAAAAACTAGCAAGTTTCTTCAAAAATATTGATAATATCAAAAATGCCGATTATGAAACTCTCCGCACTGCTCCCGAAATTGGCGATAAAATTGCACAAAGCATAGGGGAATATTTTCAAAACGAAGAAAATCAAATTTTTATCGAGAGATTACGATTAGCAGGTTTACAATTTTCGGCTCAAGATGAAGTAAAAGAATTTGAAGGCGACCAACTTACAGGAAAAACATTCCTTTATACAGGCACATTCGTAAATTTTGAACGTGAAGCTCTCGAACAAAAAATCGAAGCCAATGGCGGAAAAGTTGTAAGTGGGGTTTCTGGAAAACTAGATTTTCTGATTGTAGGCGAGAAACCTGGAGCATCAAAAATACAAAAAGCCCAAAAACTCAACGTTAGGATGATTTCGGAAGAAGAATTTATGGCGATGCTTGCATAGTTTTGGAAATTAGTTATCAAGGAACTGGGAAACTGGTTATTGAGAAGTTCGTTTTGCAATAACGAGTTTCCCAATAACCAATTCCCTAGTAAAACAATAACTAATTCTTTAACGCTGCACAAAGCCACATTCCAATTGTACAGCAACCTAAACCAAGCGATTCACGCCCCAACTCAATATTAACCGTTTTCATGCCTTGATTGAGCAAAACACCTTCCCATTCTGGTGGAAATTGATTAATTGCCCACATCAAGAATAGCAAACCGATGATAAAATACATCAATTTATCGCCCTTCCCTTTCAACTTATAATAACATAAATACGTCGGAATCAAATAAACTGGAATCCACACAAAAGGGTCTGAGTCGTTATACTGCACAAGTGCAAAAGCAAAAAACATTACAACAAAAAACCAAAGAACTACTTTCTGTATCATAATTTTAAAAGCATTGAGTTAGGAATATTTCTTAAAACGAACAAAAATACAATGAAGGTCAATCAAAAAATATGATATTTCTCCTTAATTTTTTTTAATCCCGCAACATTACTCGACAAACAACTGATTATCAGCAATCTATAGGAATTAATTTTGACAAATAATCAAAAAACTATTAAATTGCATAAAAAACGTTTGCAGACAGTCAAAAATTTACTACTTTTGTGTCGGCAAATTACCAGCTCCTGCTGAATCCCCCAGGTCTTGACCGAAGCAAGGGTACTGTGGTCGAGCGGTGAATTTGCCTTTTTTTTTGACTTATTCGCATCAATATATTTGTAACTTCTACGTCTAAATCGCCCCACGATATAGAAGTTCCCAACAAAAAGTCCCTCTATAGGGGATAGGGGTTTTTTCTCCATGAAATTTTTTATTGATACAGCCTCTCTCAAAGACATTCAAGAAGCACAAGACCTCGGTATTCTTGATGGTGTAACTACCAATCCTTCATTAATGGCCAAAGAAGGTATTTCTGGCAAAAACAACATAATGCGTCATTATAAAGCAATCTGCGATATTGTAGATGGCGATGTAAGTGCTGAAGTGATTGCTACCACTTTCGAAGAAATGATTGCCGAAGGAGAAGAATTAGCTGAAATCGACGAGCAAATTGTTGTAAAAATACCGATGATTAAAGACGGTATCAAAGCAATTAAATATTTTTCAGAAAGAGGTATTAAAACCAATTGTACATTGGTATTTTCAGCTGGTCAAGCTCTTTTGGCTGCCAAAGCTGGTGCGACTTACGTTTCGCCATTCGTTGGTCGTTTAGATGATATTTCATCAGATGGTATGATTTTGATTGAAGATATTCGCACAATTTATGACAACTATGGATTTGAAACACAAATCTTAGCTGCTTCGGTGCGTCATCCTTTGCATATTTTGCAATGTGCTAAAATTGGTTCGGATGTAATGACTGGCCCACTTTCAGCTATCATGGCTTTATTAAATCATCCATTGACTGATAGTGGTTTAGCTAAGTTTTTAGCTGACCACGCTAAAGCAAACGCAAAATAAATAATTCTGAGTTCTGAATTCCTAGTTTTTACTCTCAATTCAGAACTCAAAACTCAGAACTAAGAACTCTATGGAGGTCATTTCACTACAAAACGCTTTTATTTACCAACGAGACCAATTGGTTTTGTCGGATGTGAATTTTAGTGTCCAAAAAGGAGAATTTGTATATCTAATTGGCCGAACTGGTAGTGGAAAATCTTCACTTTTACAAACACTCTACGCTGACCTTTGGCTTGAAAAAGGCACTGGCGTTGTAGGTGGTTTTGAGCTTCACGCTTTAAAACGTTCCCAAATTCCTTATCTTAGAAGAAATATTGGTATTGTTTTTCAAGATTTTCAATTGTTGAGTGATAGAAATATCGACAAAAACCTTCGCTTTTATTTAAAAGCAATGGGTTTGACCGAAAAAAGCGACATTGATGAGCGAATTGCCGAAGTACTTACTTTAGTTAATTTGCCACATATTCTTGAAAAAATGCCACATCAGCTCTCTGGTGGTGAGCAGCAAAGAGTTGGTATTGCTCGAGCATTGCTTAATAAACCTGATATTATTTTGGCCGATGAGCCAACGGGAAACCTCGATCCCGAAATGTCATTAGAGATTTTGAAACTTTTTCTCGATATAAACGAAAAATCTAATACAGCTGTATTAATGGCAACACATGATTTTGAGCTGATTGAACGCTTCCCCCATCGTACACTCTACTGTGATAAAGGTCAGGTTCGTGACCTTGCAGAAAGTATGTAAATGTTTTCAAAAAACAACAACTAATAATTCTCATCGTTGTCCAATTCTTAAAATTGTGCCATACTCCAACAATATTTAGAAAAATATACTCCTACGAAACCAATTTCCATAAACGTCTGTTATATCAAGCCACATTCAAATTTTCGCATGAGCAAATATATTTACGGAATTGATTTCGGCACGACTAATTCAGCATTGGCAATTCTTGATACAGAAACAAATAATTTAGTTAAGCTTTTTACAATCCCTTCACTCCTATTTTTCCCCGAGCCTTTAAACCCGAAAGAACCCGTTGTTCCTACGGTTGGGCATGATGCAATTTCGCTCTACGTACAGAATCGTATGCGTGGGAGGTTTATGAAATCTATCAAAAAGGTTTTACCTAATAAAAGTTTTATTGATACCCGTATCGGTTCAAAAAGTTACCGAGCAGAAGATTTGGTTGCTCTTATTTTGATACATTTAAAGAAAATAGCCGATGAATTTGTGGGAGAAAACGTTAAGACAGCAGTAATTGGACGCCCAGTAGTTTTTGACGAAAACCCAGAAAAAGATGCTTTAGCCCAGGAAAGACTATCTAAAGCTGCACAAATTGCAGGTTTTGAAGAATTTTACTTTCAAATGGAGCCAATAGGAGCGGCTTTTACTTATGAACGTCAAATCGAAATTCAACAATTGGTTTTGGTGGCTGACTTTGGTGGTGGTACCTCTGATTTTTCATTGATGAAACTTAATCCAGATGCCATAAATCAAGCTGACCGAACGGCTGATATGCTAGCACAAGGCGGCATTTATCTCGGTGGTGATAGTTTTGATTCGGATATTATGTGGCATAAAGGAACGCCACATTTTGGACGTGGTGTAAAAGAAGAATTTACTCCTGGGAAACCAATTGACTTACCACTTTCATATTTTTACAGCATTTGTTCGTGGGAAAAAATGAACTTTTTGGACTCTCTTCGCATGAAGTTGAGCATAGCCAAATCATACCAATATTCTGGGAAAGATTATCGAGTAAAAAACCTTCAAACTTTGATTGAGCAGAATTTAGGTTATGAACTTTTCAAACAAATCGAAAAAGTTAAAATCGACTTAACTAGGTCAGATAATGCAATTTTTGAATTTAATGAAAGCGAAATTTTCATCAATGAACCTATTTCTATTCAAGAATTTTCAGAAGAAATTATTGAAAAAAATGTAGATAAAATTGAGCAGTATTTGCAAGAGTTTCTAGACAAAAATCAGATAAAAAATAATGAGGTTGATGTTGTCTTTATGACAGGAGGAACATCAATGGTACGTCCGTTAAACAATATTTTTATACAGCGTTTTGGTTTAGAAAAAATAAAATCAGGCGATAATTTTAATAGTGTGGCAATGGGATTGGCATATAGCTATCGTGTGTTGGTTGAGGCCGAAACTTCTTGATTCTTTTATATATTGCGGCAAGTATTCGATTTCTAGTCAAACACTATTTTATGTTTAAAATATTCTGTTGATATAAATACCTTAGAAACAAAAAAAACTATTATAATTGCTTTAAAAATAAAGATTGAAAGGAATGCTTGCTCTCGTTCATGCAGAAATCAAACCTAAACCCAACCAAGGCAAAGAACGCATCGGTATTGTATTATTTACTACGTTTTTGCAAAAGATGGATGAATCCTACGAAGAAGCCCTTACTGAATTCGTTCTTTTGGGTGAACCAAACAATAGTCGTGTAACATCCGAATTTGTTGTAAATGACAGCATAAAAAAGTCGACAAAGACGCATCAGTCGGCTTAGGAACATATATACCTTGCCTGCTGAAGCATTTTAGAAATAAAAAATGGCAAATCACTCATTTAACAACGTACTACAACCTCCCTCTAAGGATTAAGTTAGTTTCATAAAAATGGCTCAACTTTCATATATTAAAATGATAAGTGCTGAAATAGCATCTGTTTTCGACGACCTCGCACAGCTAAGAATTGCTGTTTTTAGAGCATTTCCTTATCTTTATGAAGGGAGTATTGATTATGAAAAAGAATACCTAAAAGTTTATGTTAAGTCGAAAAATGCCTTTTTATTTGCTGTTTATGATGGCTCAAAAATGGTTGGAGCAACTACATGTTTACCCCTAATTGATGAAACTTCCAATGTTCAAGAACCTTTCGTCAATGCAGGAATAAATCTCGAAAGTGTATTCTACTTTGGAGAAAGTATTTTACTACCTGAATATCGTGGACTAGGATTAGGACACCGTTTTTTTGAAGAACGTGAAGCTTACGCTCATAATTTTGAGACTTGCAAAATCACTTGCTTTTGTTCGGTTATTCGCCCCGAAAATCATCAGTTGAAACCTGCCGATTACCAACCTTTAGACCCTTTTTGGAAAAAACGAGGCTATCAAAAAGAGCTTTCATTAAAAAGTAAATTTGAATGGATTGACATTGGAAATCAGCATTCTACCCAAAAAGAAATGATTTATTGGACAAAGAAAGTATCATGATCAGCACCAGCTGCAACACCGTATCAAATTATCGAACACAAAGCTTTTACAAGTGGCAAATCCACATCAAATTATAGGTTTCCAAAACAAGGTGAATAAATGCTAAAATCTTATTTTTTCCTCAGTAGGTTTCAAATGCTTTAGTAAATTTGTTTTTTAGACGAAATTCATGCAGATATTCTTTTGCATTTAGGAAAATTGAGCATTTGTGAAGCAATTAGCAGCTATTGGAATTTAAAGATTTACACAATGTAAAAATTAGGTTTTCAGAAATTCAAATTTTGAGATTAAAACTATAAGTAAAACTTCCAGTATTTATCATTAATAAAGGATTTGTTTTATTCTACAAAAAACCAGTTAAACCAATCTTAATTACAATTTGATTGGTGTTGGTTAATATCTGTTTATATGAAATTAAGTAAGAACTATTAATCTCAATACTATTTGGCTTGACAATCTTTTTAGCATCGGCTTGCTGATAATATAGGCCAATATCAAGATAATTATTTTTCATTTGCCCAAATAACTTTATTCCAAGCCCCACTCCTGCACCGTATTTCGGCACAATTCGATTAATGGTTGCCAAAGTTTCACTTTGGTCAGGACTTTGTTGCAGAATAACATTTGTTTTGATAAGTTTTGCACCAAAAAAAGCATCAACATATGGATTCAGTTTTGAACTCCACAAAATCGGACGATAACGAGCCACTCCATTTGCCCAAAATGAATGATTTGCCACATAAAACTCACCTAAAGCATTGCTCAAAAAATCTTCATCCTGACCATTTGATTGATAACCCAATTCTGCCCCATAAAATACAGCAGACGCCCTACTCCTTTTATAGGGATTCATCAAACCCCCTACCACAATTCCGCCTTTTGTACCATTCATATTGGCATCTTTCAATATTTTTTGATACTTTCCAACAGCATTTCCAAGGTTCAACGAAGCATACCATGAATATTTATCTTCAAGATATTTTTCGGTTTTATTTTGAGCAACTGCACTGATAATCAAACAATTAAATATGAGCAAAAGGCAGATTTTTGGTTTCATCTTTGGTTGTGGTAGTTGGATTTACTTATCACAATTATAAAATTGTGCTACTTCGCTGTCAAATACACAAACGGAACAATCATTTCTTCGATTGAAACGCCTCCATGCTGGAAAGTATCACGATAATGACTTACATAATGGTTATAATTATTTGGATAAGCAAAGAAATAATCTTCCATCGTAAAGAAATATGCGGTCGAGATATTAGGTTTCGGAAGCATAAAAGTTTCTGGCTTACGCACAACCAAAATATGATCACTTTTATCGTCCAAATTTAAATTTTTGCCTTGTTTATAGCGAAGATTCGTATTTACATTTCTATCACCTACAATGCGTTTCGGATGTTTTACTTTTATCATGCCGTGGTCAGTCGTGATGACCAAACGACCCTTTTTCTCAGAAATTTTCTTTAATAAATCAAGCAAAGGCGAGTGTTCGAGCCATGATTTTGTGATTGAACGATAAGCCGACTCGTCGGGTGCGAGCTCTTTAATCATGCCCATTTCGGTACGAGAATGCGAAAGCATATCAACAAAATTATAGACAATTGCCACCAGTTGGTTTTTTAATAAATTATTAAAATTATCGACCAAACTTTTACCTTGTGCTGTATTCAAAATTTTGTGATAAGAAAAACTAATATTTTGGCGGCTTTTATCAATTTGTCGTTTTAGGAATTCGGCTTCATTATTATTTAAAGCATCTTCATTTTCACCTTCATCATTTACCCACAAATCAGGGTGATATTTTGCCATATCTGAAGGCATCATTCCTGAGAAAATGGCATTGCGGGCATACGAAGTAGCTGTTGGCAAAATCGCGTAATAATCGCTTTCTTCTTCTACATTAAAATAATCCGAAATTACTTCTTCTATTACCTTCCATTGATCGTAACGAAGATTATCAATCAATAAAAAGAAAAGTGGAGAATCATTTTTTACCAAAGGAAAAACTTTGTTTTTCATCAATTGATGCGAAAGTAAAGGCTTATCTGCTTTCGGGTCAGAAAGCCAATCTTCGTAGTTTTCTTCTATGAATTTACAGAAATTTGAATTGGCTTCGGCTTTTTGCATACCAAAAACCTCCTCCATACTTTTATCGTCTGATTTATCGAGTTGAAGTTCCCAAAAAATCAATTTTTTATATATCTCCGACCATTCTTCGTGACCGATGCGGTCGTTGTATTGCATGGCCAAGTTTCTAAAATCTTGCTGATAACCCAAATTGGTTTTCTCTGAAATCAAGCGTTTATTATCAAGAATCTTCTTGACCGATAATAAAATTTGGTTCGGATTGATAGGTTTTATCAAATAATCGGCAATTTGAGAGCCAATTGCATCTTCCATGATACGTTCCTCTTCCGACTTTGTAATCATCACAACTGGAAGGTTGGGTTTCAAAACTTTAATCTTTGAAAGTGTTTCTAAACCCGTCATTCCCGGCATCATTTCATCCAAAAATACTACATCAAACCTTTCAGATTCAACTTTATCGAGTGCATCAGCTCCACTTGGTACAGGCGTAACATCGTAGCCTTTCGCTTGCAAAAAAATAATGTATGGTTTTAATAAATCTATTTCGTCATCGGCCCAAAGAATGTTGTATCGCATAAGTTATGATTTTAATCGCCCCCGTCGAAGCGGCGAACCGCCCTAATTGAAGGCTTGTTATAAAGTAAGTAGGACTTTTCAATTTTTACTTTAACGGAAAATTACTTGTATTGTTGCCTACCGAATTCTTTAAAAATTTGCAAGATAGATTTATTATTTGTTAATTATAATCTACGGATGACAAACCTATCCTAAAGGCGACTTTTATTCAATTTTTCTAAATCTTCGGGAGTATCGATACCAATACTTTCATAGTTTGTTATTGTTGCATATATTTTATAGCCATAGCCAAGCCAACGTAATTGTTCGAGTTTTTCGGTGTTTTCGAGTGGTGATGGTGGCAAATGCGAAATCTGCTCCAACACATCATTTCGATAGGCATAAAGACCGATATGTTTATAGAAATCGGCATGGTCGAGCCAAGTTTCTGGTTCATGTCCACGAACATAAGGCACAGTTTGGCGACTAAAATACAAACATTGTTTACGCATCGTAAGCACCGCTTTTACCACATTTGGGTCGAAAAGTGTTTCATAATCATTTATTTTCTTGACGGCAGTCGCTATTTCGGTCTTAAAATCGAGCAATTTTGCCATTTGTTCAACAGTTTCGGGGTCAATAAAGGGTTCATCACCTTGAATATTAATGATGTAGTCATATTTGCTACTTCCACCCGCCTTTTGTAAAGCTTCAAAACATCGGTCAGTGCCACTTGGGTGGTTTTCGGCGGTCATATAGGCTTCGCCTCCGAACCCAATTATATGGTCAAATATTCTAGAGTCGTCAGTTGCAACTACTACTTTACTCAGACTTTTTGCTTTTTGAGCTTGTTCGTACACTCGCTGAATCATACTTTTTCCGCCAATATCAGCCAAAGGCTTTCCTGGAAAGCGGCTCGAAGCGAATCTTGCTGGAATTATACCGAGAATTTTCATAGTTTTTATTGCTTGAAGAAGGCGAATTTACATCAAAAAAAAAATATATACGTTAATCTGTCACAGAATCATTAAATTTGTATCAAATTGAAATAAATACCAGAAAAAATGAAGTAAACTAAAACAAAAAAATTGAGAACTGCTTAAAAATTAAGGTAATTAATCTTGATAATCTCTCATTTTTTTAGGTTAAGTTAAAGTTCGGCATTTTGGTTGAATCGTGCATTATAAAAAACCTAATTACGTCTATATGTTCAGATTGTTTTGTTCAACAATAGCTTTAGTGTTTATTCTGACAAACACTTTCGCTAATCCCGTTGACTCGCTCGGAGTAGAGAAAAGAAACGGTAAAGTTTTGGTTCAACACAAAGTTGAAAAAGGTGAAACTCTTTATTCTATTTTAAAAAGATACGATTGTTCAGAAAAAGAATTTTTGTCGGCTAATACTTTATTCAAAAAAGGAACAACTATTGCTCCCGAACAGGTAATAGAAATACCAATAAAAGGTAATCGAGTAACAAAAAAAAACCACCTTTCTGAGATTATTACGACGCCAGCCTCAAAAAAGAATAAAAAAAATATTGACGAAAACGGTATCGAAATAATTGATGTTCCAGAAGCTACACCTAAAGAATCACCTCCAATTAATGAAAAAGTTAGTCAAACTGTTTCATCGAAAGACATTTTAACAATAACTGATACACTTAAGAAACCAACAGCAGCAAAAACTACGCTTAAAGGTAAAACTCACACCGTGACTGCGGGACAGAATTTGTTTACGGTAGCTAAACTTTACAATATAAAAGTATGGCAGATTAGAGATTGGAATGGTCTGACAAACGACGCACTTAAAGTAAATCAAGTTTTAGTTGTTGAAAAACCTGCAAATTTTGTGGCGAAAGTAACTAAAAAAGACACTTTAAAACCAAAAGCTGTACAGGTTCAAGCCCCAGCGGGTGATGTGGCTGTAAAAGAGAAAAGAAAGGAAAAACCAAAAGACCAATCGGTTATCAATAAGCCCATAACAAATAAACCTGCTGCCACAACAGTACCAAATGCCCCAGGCGGCAAGAAGTTTTCGGAACAAGGAATTGCCGAAATGATTGATGCTGGTGCAGGCATCAATAAATTTTTGGCACTACACCGTACTGCTCCTATTGGTACGCTCATTAAAGTTGCTAATCAAGCCAATGGTCAAAGTGTTTGGGTAAAAGTAATTGGCAAACTTAGTTCGGCGGGTGATGTGGTTATAAAAATTTCACCCAAAGCTTTTGAAAAATTATCACCAAAAGACAAACGAATCAGAGCCGACTTGAGTTATAGTATAAGTAATTAATATTTCACAGTCGGCCTTCATCAGTCCATTGTGAGATTAAATTTTTCTAATTTCATTTTACTCTTTTCATGCAAACAAAGTCAAAAATTTGGACGGTTTTATTTGCCGTCTTATATCCATTCATTACTGTATTTGGCTTTTTATTTACTGCAATATTAGCCGTTTTCTCGTGGATATCTAATACAATTGTTTGGATTTTGAAGAAGATAAAATCTTAAAATAATGTCGCAAATCATTATTGATTTACTAAATGAAAAGTATGAGTTGTTTAATCAACCTAACTTTATTCCACATGACCCAATTAGTATTCCACATCAATTTAACAGAAACCAAGACATTGAAATTACAGGCTTTATTGCCGCAACTCTCGCTTGGGGACAGCGGAAAACCATAATTAATAAATGCAATGAGCTTATCGACTTGATGGACTATGCTCCCTATGATTTCATCAAAAACCACAAAGATTCTGACCTCAAACGCTTTCTTGCCTTCAAGCATCGTACTTTTAATGCCACCGATACACTCTATTTTTTAGAGTTTTTCAAAGATTTTTATACAAAAAATGATACTCTTGAAAATGCCTTTTTGCGTGGTATAAAACCTGATGATGAAGACATTAAAGTTGGTTTAGTAAATTTCCAAAGCGTATTTTTTAGTTTAGAAGATTATCCAATCCGTACACGCAAGCACGTGGCTACTCCTGCCCGCAATTCTTCTTGTAAGCGAATCAATATGTTTTTGCGTTGGATGGTCAGAAAAGACAATAAAGGTGTTGATTTTGGAATTTGGGATAAAATAAAAACATCGCAGTTGGTTTGCCCCTGCGATGTTCATGTTGAGCGTGTAGCACGAAAACTAGGCCTAATTACTCGTCCAAAACCTGACTGGCAAACAGCCGTCGAACTAACTCAAAATCTCAAACAACTCGACCCAATCGACCCAGTGAAATATGATTTTGCACTATTTGGATTGGGTGTTGAGGGATATATGTAAAGATTTGCAATTTCAGAATTACGATTTACGAATTGCAGAAAATAATAATTCGTAAATCGTAACTTGTTTAGAGTCCGTATTTATCAAGCAAATAAACCAAGGCAGCCATTGAAGCAGCTCCGAGATTTAGTTCACGCTCATTTACAGCTTCAAGTGTATCGGTTTTTGCATGATGAAAATCAAAATAACGCTGCGAATCTGGTTTAAAACCAATCAATAAAGTACCTTGCTGACCTAAAGGGCCAATATCAGCACCACCACCTCCACGACCAATTTCTTTCAAATCATAAGCTGAAAGGAGGTTTTTATAAACCGTAACCTTGGCTATTTGAGAGTCTGTGCCGACCATTCCGAAACCTCTTGGCGTAAATCCTCCATTATCAGATTCGATAGCGGCAATGTGTTTTTCATTATTTTGCTTAGCTAAATCAGCGTATTTTGTCCCACCACGAAGACCATTTTCTTCATTCATAAACATAACTACTCTGATTGTGCGTTTTGGTTTAATTCCCAATGCTTTCAAAGCACGTAAAACTTCGATTGACTGCACACAACCTGCTCCATCATCCTGTGCCCCTTCAGCCAAATCCCATGAATCGAGGTGTCCACCAATTACAATTATTTCGTTTGGCTTTTCTGTTCCTCTGATTTCACCAACCACATTATGCGACGGAGCATCGGGCAAAGACTCGCAACTTTGTTTGAAATAAAACTGCAATTTAGGATTTTCTTTAAGCATTTTACTCAATAAATTTGCCCCATTGGTACTAATTGCTGCCGTCGGAATCATCGGTACACCCGTGGCATAACGCATACCACCCGTATGCGGATTGTCATCTTGTAAGGTTGTCATCGAACGTACAATTGCACCAACTGCTCCATATTTTGCAGCTTGTGAAGCACCACCCCCACGTTGATTCACTGCACCGCTATAAGCATCAAAAGTATTGACTTTAGTTGGATCCATTGGTCGATTAAATAGCACAATTTTTCCTTTCACTTTCCCAGTTCCGAGTGCTTCCAGTTCTTCAAAACTTTTTACTTCAATCACCTCAGCCTTTATTCCAGTTGATGGCGTACCAATTGAGCCACCTAATGCAGCGATTGGTACATTTGTTTTTTGTTTGCCTACTTCGATAAATGCTACTTCTTTCTGACCACGCACCCAATGAGGGACCATCACATCTTGCAAAAACACTCGCTCAAAGCCATATTCTTCCATTACTT
>JAFEIL010000460.1 GCA_017495105.1 Emticicia sp.
TATTTTAAGTGCTCCGGTTGATGTAGCCTATACCGAAGTTTGGGGCCCAAGAGACGGTTTCAAGGATTTGGCTGAAATTATCCAGGAAAATAATACTCTTTCAGATAATAAATTGAATACGGTTCTGGCTGCTTATATGGATTATGACAAAGCAAACGGAACAGGTTTTTTTAATACTCCAGGCATATTATTAGCAGATGCAGTAATCTTTGCTTTTGGAGGTTCTCATTTGGAATTAGGAGAGCACATGTTGGCTAAGGAATATTTCCCCAATAACAATTTACAAATGGATGGAGAGTTGAAAAAAACGCTTCCGAAATATTATGATTTCTTAGTGGGATATCAAAATTTATTACGTGATGGTGGAACCTTCAATAATCCAGTTTTAATTTCAGGAGACGGTAAAGTAAGCCTGAACAGTTGGCCTCCTGTTGCTTCAAGTGTTTCTGTTGTAGGGAAAAAATTAGGGAATAAACAAATCGTTCATCTGATTAACTTTTCAAATGCAAATAATCTGAACTGGAGAGATACAAATGGAGAGCAAGCAGTGCCTGCAATAAAAAAGAATCTGACAATGAATCTGCAAAATAATCAAACGGTTTCTAAAGTATGGTACGCCTCTCCTGATTTGGATGGGGGTGCTTCAAAAGAACTTAGTTTTAGTCAAGTGGGTAGTTATCTGGTATTCAAAGTCCCATCGCTGCAATATTGGGGAATGATAGTAGTGGAGTACCAATAAGAATAATCCTTTGTTCTTTTACTGCCTGTCTCCTTCATGTAGATGAATCGCATTCTTTTTGCATATCGCCTCGTTATCAAAAAAATAATTGGTTAGTAGTTTGTTTGAATAAATTTAAGGGGGAGTTACTATATGCATTTGAGATCGCGGTATTTTCAATACTGGAAAAGTTGGAGATAGGCAGTTATTTTTATCAAACCCAGATTCGTTAATAAATTTTATGCCGAATCTGGGTTATAAATTAACAGATGATTTGTTTTTAGATTTATCTTTGTTAACACATGTTTTAATACGAATTAGTTGCCCCTTTTTTTAAAAGATTAAAAAATAATACCTCACAATAACTCATCATGAAAATAAAGATTAATTTTTTAGTGACAACAGTGATAGCTGCTGCCGCAATTGTTACTTCATGTAAAAATGAATTATCTGTTTTATATGATTCCAAAAACTTCAGTGTGCACACTACTAAAGTGGTTCAAGGTCAAAATGTAGCTGAGGTACTTTCACCCACAGCGATTAAATCCAATTATAAAAGTACTGAAAACGAAACTTACTCTAATGTAATCACTTTCAAATTCAGTATCAACGAGAAAGATAATGATTTGGGGCAAGGCGTAAACCGTCATGTTTTGATTACGAATCAAAAAGAGTCTGAGGTCTATGTTTTTGGGCAACCACAATTGGAGAAAATAGATGCGCCAAAAGGGATTTTACCGGCAGATACTGATTTTACTTTTAAATTGGATATGCGAGCCGTTTTTCAACAATTCAAAGAGAAAGGATTTTATCAATGTCAGGATGGATCCAAAATTGCCCAAGCGGATTTCAAAGGCGTTTACATCGCGGGAGGCTCTTTGCCACTTACCTGGGATTTTGTAAATCTGGAAGGACGCGGACTTAAAATGACCGATGCCAATAACGACGGAATTTTTGAAATCACCTTACGACTGAATCCGTTAATTCCAGTGGAAGAGAAGACATGGAATCTAACTCAAGATATTTCTGCGAAAGCGACGTATACTTCGCAACAACCAATTGTGGATGCTTTGTACAATCTTTCGTTAGAAGAAGCAAAATTAGCAATTGAACCGGACAGCACTTTTAGAACGGGAGCAAAATGGGCAGGTGTCTGGACCAGAGATATCAGTTACAGTATTCTGTTGTCATTTGCTTATTTAGAACCGGAAGTGGCGAAAATCAGTTTGTTGAAAAAAGTAAAACGAGACCGTATTATTCAGGATACAGGTTCCGGTGGTGCCTGGCCGGTTTCTTCAGATAGAACCACTTGGGCATTGGCCGCATGGGAAGTTTACAAAACAACCGGTGACAAAGATTGGTTGCAAAAAGCCTATACGATTATCAAAAATTCAGCGGCAGATGACTATAAAACGATTCGTAATTCCCAAACTCAATTGTATTCTGGGGAGTCTTCTTTCTTAGATTGGAGGGAGCAAACCTATCCCAAATGGATGTCGAACATGGATATTTATGTGTCGCAAAATTTAGGGACGAATGTGGTGCATTACCAGACACATCAAATCTTATCGAAGATGGCCAGCTTGTTAGGAGAACCACATGAGCAATACGATTTGATTGCTTCGCAACTTAAGAAAGCGATCAACGAACAGTTGTGGATGGAAGACAAAGGCTATTATGCCCAATACCTGTATGGAAGAAATTTCTATGTGCAGTCTCAACGATACGAAGCTTTGGGTGAAGCCTTGGCTGTTTTATTTGATGTTGCCGATGAAAAGCAAAGCAAAATGATTGTGTCCCAAAGCCCGTTAACCGAATACGGGGCGACTTGTATTTATCCGCAAATCCCGGGAATTCCTCCGTATCATAACAATGCCATTTGGCCTTTTGTTCAGTCGTATTGGAATTTGGCTGCAGCCAAAGTTGGAAACGAAAAAGCCTTGAATCACGGCTTGGCTTCGATATACAGGGCCGCCGGTTTATTCCTGACCAATTATGAAAATATGGTTGCGGATAATGGGGATTATCAGGGAACCGAAATTAATTCGCACCGCATGTTATGGAGTATGGCGGGAAACCTTTCGATGGTGTACCGCGTTTTCATGGGTATGCATTTTGAAGAAGACCAATTGGTTTTTGCGCCTGTAATTCCAAAAAATTATGGTGGAACCCGAAGTCTGAATAATTTTAAATACCGAAATGCCAATCTCGATATCACGGTGGAAGGATTTGGTAATCAGATCGCGGCTGTTACCATTGACGGAAAAAGTGCCGAAAAAGCGATTATTCCGGCAACATTTACGGGAAAACATACTGTAAATATTAAAATGAAAAACAATGATTTTTCGGGAGACGCAATTAATTTGGTTGAAAATAAATTCAGCTTAGCTAATCCTATTGCGACGCTTAGCGGAGATAAAATCACCTGGAATAAGGATGCCAATGCAAAAG
>JAFEIL010000021.1 GCA_017495105.1 Emticicia sp.
TGCTCAGGGCAACGATCTGGTCGGTGGTGAGCGCGGAGATCTGTGCGGTGGAGAGCTTGTTGATCTGGGCGGTGCTCAGGGCGGCGATGTCGGCGGTTTCGATGGCAGCGATTTGAGCGCTGGTCATGCCGTTGAGGGTGGTGGCGCTGAGGGCACCGATTTGAGCGGTGGAGAGTGCGGCGACGCCGTCGGTGGAGAAGCTGGCGACTTGGGTGGCGCTGAGGGCGGCGATGTCGGCGGTCTCGATGAGCTCGATTTGAGCGGTGGTGAGGTTGTTGAGTTGAGCGGTGGTCAGTGCACGGATCTGAGCGGTGGTCAAGGCCTGGAGGTCATCGCTGGCCATGGCGTTGAGCTGATCGGTGGAGAGCGAGGCGACTTGCGTGTTGCTCAGGGCTTGGACCTGAGTGGTGCTCAGGGCAACGATCTGATCGGTGGTGAGCGCAGAGATCTGAGCAGTGGAGAGCTTGTTGACCTGGGCGGTGGTCAAGGCGGCCAAGTCGGCGGTCTCGATGGCGCCGAGCTGTGCGCTGCTGAGGGCGTTGAGGGCGTTGGCGCTGAGGGCTTGGACTTGAGCGGTGCTCAGGGCAACGATCTGGTCGGTGGTGAGCGCGGAGATCTGTGCGGTGGAGAGTGTTGCAACGCTAGCAGTATCTAAAGCAGCAATTTGTGAGGTATTTAGAGTTTTGATTTGATCGGTGGTCAAAACCCGAACTTGTAGGGTGGACAGGGCTTTGATGCTGTCGGTGGTCAAGCTGGAAAACTGAGTCGTGTTCATACCAACCAGTTGACCGCTGGTCAAGGCTCGCAATTGTTCGGTGCTTAGGTTGGCGATGACACTGGTTTGCAGGCTGTTGAGTTGCACAATGCTTAAAGAAGCAATGTCTTTGGTATCAAAAAATTCCAAATGAGCGCTGCTGAAAGCGTTGAGTTGAGCTGTGGTAAGACCTTGAACCTGCGTTGCGGTCAATAAAGAGCTCTTGTTGCCGTAAACCAGCAGGCCGTCCGAAAATTTGCTGGCATCGAACGCACTGATCTGACCACTGCTGAGCACCAAGAAATCCCGATTTTCAAAGCTGGCAATTTGAGCGCTGCTCAAGGCAGCCACCTGTGCCGTTGACAAGAGCTTGACATCGGCAGTCGACAAATTTTGAATCTGTGTGGTCGTCAGATTGGGGATCTGTGTCGCGGAAATGGCGCTAATGTAAGACATGGTGATTCCTAGGTGCTGTCAACCTTGTAAAGAACGCATGGGGTTCCATTCGCTCGTCTTGATTGACAAAAAATTCATTGCTACCTGTGAATCGTCTCGAGATCTTTTTTCTTTAGTCGATCCCACAATGGGTCGGCAATGCTTCACCTGATACGGCCATAAGTTGCCGCTTGAACTACAGGAAACTAGAGCCCGGTAGCCTTTCATACTTACAAATTGGTAATCACTCATTGGCCTGTTTTTTGCTGGAATAACTTCGAGCTCAGGAAGTCATTCCAAAAATCTCACCTGAGCATGGAAACGTTTAAGCAAGGTGCCGTCATGAACGCAGTTAATGAAACCGTAAATTTTTCAGCAGCAGAGGTCGTTGATTTGACTGCTGACGATCTGATCGAGGCCATCAAGCAGGGTCGAATGCCCCAAGCCGATCTGCTGTCAAGAGCGCAGCAGTTGGAAAGCACGGGAGAGCTCCGAGCGGCAAGCAACTTGTACGCCCTTTGGATCAACCATGCGCCATCCAAAGACAAGCATTTCGCTCTGTTCAACTACGCCAGCTTGTTGCAAGGCGGGGGAAGGCCCGTCGACGCGATGGAGGCTTATGAGTTCTCCATCAACCTGAACCCCAGCTTTGCTCAGCCCTACATCAACCTTGGGCTGATGCACGAAAAGCAAGGCAACGACACCCA
Organism: Emticicia sp.; assembly: GCA_017495105.1. Taxonomy (GTDB): domain Bacteria; phylum Bacteroidota; class Bacteroidia; order Cytophagales; family Spirosomataceae; genus Emticicia. The sequence continues at coordinate 1,897 of JAFEIL010000021.1, forward strand.
GGCCTTGCAAACCTGGTTGCGTTTGGTGGGGCAACGCTATTTGCCCAATCCTCCCAGCGATGAGTTTTTGACCATGGCCCTCAACCACATGGGCCGGGTTCAGGAAAAGCTCAAAAACTACTTGCAAGCCGAGCAGGCCTTGGAAGAAAGCTTGGCGATTGACCCAAAACAACCGGGTGTGATCCAGCACTGGGTGCACATCCGGCAAAAAGCCTGCCAGTGGCCGGTGTACAAACCGCTTCCCAATGTCAGCTATGCGGACATGAGGCGGTACACGTCGCCCTTGGCGATGTTGGCCATGACAGAAGACCCAGCAGAGCAATTGCTGAACTCACAGTCCTTTGTGGCGCGAACCTATGGATTGAAGCAGGAGCACTTGTGCGAGGGGCGCCACTATGAGCACCCCCGTTTAAGGGTGGGGTATGTGTCCGGGGATTTTCGGGAGCACGCCGTGGGCTTTTTGTTGCCGGGCCTCTTAGATGGGCACGACAAAGACATTGAATTGTTTGCTTACGATTTCAGTCCGGAAGAAAACACCGCCTTGCGACACAAGCTCAAACAGCAGTTTGATCACTTCCGAAGCATTCACACGCTGACAGACAGGCAAGCCGCCGAGTTGGTCTTGGCCGATGAAATAGACGTGCTGATTGACCTGCATGGCTTGAGCTCAGGTGCAAGGCCCGGCATTTTCGCCTTGAGACCGGCCCCCAAACAAGGGACTTTTTTGGGATTCATGGGCCCCACGGGTATGCCTTGGATCGACTTTGTGATTTCAGACAAAAACGTGCTGCCAGAAGAACTGACACCGTTCTTCACAGAAAAGCCCTTGTATGTAGAGGGAAGCTTTATTCCAAGGGTGTCGTATGCCGAAGATGCCCCAGTGCTCACCCGCCAACAACTGGGGTTGCCCGAAGACGCTTTTGTGATGGCCTCTTTTGGCAACACCTACAAGATCACCCCAGAGATGTTTGCCACATGGATGCGCTTGCTCCACCGATTGTCCAGTGCCGTGTTGTGGTTGATCGATGACAACGAAGCCAGTACCGCGAATTTGAGTGCAAGAGCCGCAGAGGCCGGAGTCGATGTTTCCAGGATCCATTTTTCACCCAGAACGACACACTCAGAATTCTGTGGGCGATTGAAACTAGCGGATGTTTTTTTGGATACCTATCCGTATAACTGTGGATCTACTAGCAATGATGTAATAAATGCAGGTATTCCATTGGTTAGTATGAGCGGAAAAACGATGGTGTCTAGAATGGGTCTAAGT
>JAFEIL010000007.1 GCA_017495105.1 Emticicia sp.
ATAATATACAAAATATATTAAATAAGATTGGAGAAGTAAATATTCCAAAAGAAATTATTGTAGTAGATGATGGCTCGACCGATGGCACGCGGGAATTACTAAATACCTTGAAAAGTGATACAATAAAAGTAATCTTTCACGAAAAAAATCAAGGAAAAGGTGGGGCAATTAGAACTGCGATTGCACACTCTAAAGGAGACATTATCCTCATTCAAGATGCTGACTTGGAATATGACCCGCAAGATTATTATAAGTTGATTCCAGTCATTGAAAGTGGAAAAGAAAAAGTAGTATATGGTTCGAGATTTTTGAATAAACAAAATAAACATTCCTATTTTTCATTCTTTTTGGGTGGACAGGTTGTCACATGGATAACTAATATTTTATATTTTCAGACCCTAACCGACGAGCCGACCTGCTACAAAGTTTTTGATGCAAAACTTTTAAAATCAATAAAACTCAATTGCACTGGTTTTGAATTTTGTCCAGAAGTTACAGCAAAAATTGCAAAACTCGGCTATAAAATACCCGAAGTTCCAATTAGTTATTACCCACGCTCAATTAGTGAAGGAAAAAAAATAAATTGGAAAGACGGTGTAGAAGCAATTTGGGTTCTATTCAAATATAGATTCGTAAATTAGCTTATTTGAACCTTGACTTAAAAAGTCAAAATAAATTATAATCATTGAGTTAAAATCGAAACCACAAGATTTCTCATCAAAATGTCCATTAAAAATCTAAAAATACTTACGGTATCTTACCTGCTACTCCCGAATCTGATATTTATCCTTACATGGCTGAATCCATTATGGGCAACCATTGGGTTTGTGGTATCGATTGTATCGTTTTATAGTTTTATTATAAATACCAATATAAGTGATGAAAATTTTTCAGCATTGCGAGTTAAGAAGATTGAAGTCAGTACTATTCTTTACTTAATATGTTTTACATTGATTTTGGGTATTATTTTCAGTTTAGGAAATTTTGGTTTAGGGCAATCTTATGATTATTTTAAGCACAATACAATTGTAAAAGAACTCATCGAAAAGCCATTTCCGGTTGTATATGAAAATGAAACTCGGTACGGAATATTGAAAGAGCCGGCAATTTTAGGATATTATATGGCCTATTATTTGCCAACTGCAATCATTTGTAAATTCGTAGGTTTTGGAGCAAGCAACGTATTATTATATGCATGGGGAGCATTAGGTATCTTTATTTCTTTTAGTTGGTTATATTTTCTGAGTCCAAAGAATCTTAATATATTTTTGGTTTTCATTTTATTTTTATTGGGAGCTACACTTTTCAAACCATACCTTTATGCCCATTACCTGCTAAAAAATGTAGTTTCATTACCTATGATTCAATATTTTATATGGCCATCGGGTATTTCATTTAACTTGATAAATATTCATTATTCACCTCAGCATCACATAGTTACAACAATTGGAGTCTTTTTTGTTTATTACGAAAGCTTTGTCAGAAAAGACAATCGCTTTTTATTATTCTTCGTTTCACTGCTGCTCATGTGGTCATTTTTAGGAGCATTTAGTGTAGGAATTATTGCCGGTTTTTTGGTATTGTACAGAAGATTTTTAAACTTTTTTAGTATAGCTAATTTAGCAGGTGGAGTAATTATTACCTTTATTATGTCCAGTTATTTTTTAGCACATTTTCAAGACAACCGTTTTTCAGGCTTTATTTGGACATTTGCTGATATTTCTGGATACCTCTACCAAAAACCATTCATATCAATTCTAGCTTTGGTCGGATATTGTATTTTTGAAGTGGGTATTTACATATATTTTATGTTTAAGCTTTTTTCATCTAAAAACTCGTACAACGATAAATTAATGCTACTTGGCTTTTGTGCAGTATATTTTATTATCTCACCACTCTATCGAATCGGTTTTAATAATGATTTGGCAATGCGGCTTATCAGTACAATCAAAATTTTGTTTTTTATTCTGTTAATGTTCTCTTATTCAGAAATGCTAAAATCTCAAGTTTCAACTAAATTCTTGAGGCTGTACATGACATTCACAATAATATTAGGAGTTTTTAGCAGTCTGACCACACTTAAATGGGAGAAAGTCCCTACCATAGCCGAAAGTCCAAATATCAATAAGGCAGACATTCCTCAAGAGATTTTCTTACAATATTTTGCAAAGAAAAATTCTTTTTTTGGAAATTATTTAATGAAAGAGACTTCAGAAAAATGAATATTATGATATAAAAATGACGAAAATTATTAATTTATGAACAATTTTTATACTTTTTTATTACACTAACCTATAAAAAACTATGTTTTTAAGTTCTAAATTTAGATTACTGCTTATTTTACTTTTGGTAGTAAATACTTCCTTTTCAGCCAATGCCAATAACAAAATAGTCCTAGTTTCCAAAGATTTTAATCTACCGGAAAATCATTATTTCCAAAATGATACGACCAATTTATTGGTAAAAGCCTTTAAAAAAGGACATTCAAAAAATGAAATTGTTAGTATTCCAAAAGGAAATAGACCAAATCCATCAAATTATTTAAAATGGAGGTATCGTCATAGACATCAACGAAATTTTAGACGTGGTGCATCATTCCTTACTCAAAAGCAAGTTTTAGATAAATATGGCAGATCGATGCTTGGTCGTCAAGATGGACTTTTTGTGATGTGTAAAAAGGAAATGGATGATTTAATTCAAAAAGCTCATGGTCAGCTTACATATATAGAAACCGAATTAGGAATTCCAGCTGGAATGTGGAAAAATGCTGAGATTATCAGAATAGATATACGCAGGCCTAAAAAACTCAAACTTAGGTTACCATCTGGCAATGAAACTGGGGCAAATGAATTATGGATTCCTGGAGGAAAGTTACCGAATGGCTATTTAGAATCGGTTATTAATCCTGTTCCAAAAGGCAAATACACTGAAAATATAATAATTTTAAAATAATATAAATAAGCACGTTCGATAATACAAAGTAACTCTTTTTGCATATTAAACCTAAATCACATTTTTAATTTCAAAATTCTCTGTTCAATCAGTTTCCAAGAGAAAAAAGCTAAAAATGTAGTTAAAATAGCTAAAATCAGTAAATTCCAAATACTTCCTTTGTATCCTAAACTCACAAGTGTATTTATTATTGGCATATGATAAATATAAATTC
>JAFEIL010000288.1 GCA_017495105.1 Emticicia sp.
TTTTTAGTCCCTTCTGAAAGTAGGCTTTTCATGGAATATATTTGTTTAGAAAGACAATTTATGTCTAAACAAGATGAAAATACATAGCTAACAATCTAAAAAATAAAAGATATTTGGTACTTTTATCTATTTTTTTCAATATTTTGCTCTAAATTCGTCATTGTTGCTAAAACATATTTTTTAATGAAAATTTCTATCATTGGCTCTGGAAATGTTGGCTGGCATCTGGGTATTGCTTTCGAAAATCATCATTATCCTGTTTGTGAGGTATTTAGCCGAAATAATACAAAAGCTGAAAAACTGAGTGAAATGCTCTATAAAGCAGAAGCAAAAACCGACCTCGATTTTTCGGAAAGTGAGGCTGAGCTCTTTATCCTTTCGGTTACGGATGATGCAATAGAAGATGTTTGTTCAAAATTGCTTCTGCCCGAAAATGCTATTTTGGCTCATACCTCAGGCAGTAAATCGCTCGACGATTTGCAGAAACTCATGCTTATTTACCATGATTTACCAGTAAAATGTGCTGTTTTTTATCCATTGATGACATTCTCCGCTAATAAAACTCTTGATTTAAGAAATGTTCCGTTTTGTATAGAAGCAATTGACGACGAAACTGAGCAAATTTTGGTAGATATTGCCCAAGAAATGAGCGATACAGTATATTTATTAAATTCGGAAGAGAGAAAAGTACTTCACGTTGCAGCGGTTTTTGCCTGTAATTTTACGAATCATTTATTGGCACTATCGAAAAATATAACTGACAATGAAAATCTTGAATTCGATTTATTGAAACCAATAATTTCTGAAACTTTCAAGAAAGCTTTAAAGGCAGAAGACCCTGCTGATGTACAAACTGGCCCCGCTATTCGAAATGATAAAACCATCATCAATCGCCATCTTGATTATCTGAAAGATGATGCCCGGTTATTGGAGATTTATGAGGTTCTGACTGAGAGTATTCAGAATAAAGTCGAATGAGTTTCAACTAAAAAGCGACTTCTCATTCAATGCTTGCACAAGCGTAAAAACTGCCAAAATAAAATACAAAATACCAGTAATAATCGTCAGTTGAGTATTTCGCAAGAAATAATATGAAAGCACCGGCAAAACTTGTAGGGCGTGCATACCAATAAAGTGTGCGATACGTGGATCACCAAACTTTTTACTCCAATTTAAAATCGGAATACCCACCCCACCATCGGCTCCACCAATAGTATGCGACATTCGGCTTCCCATCACAAAACCTTCAAAGGCAAAAATGACAAAAATAAAAATCCCAAGTCGAATACTCCATACGTAATGTAAGGGCAAGTCAGGAAAATCATTTTTTAGAAACAAAATGCCAATGTAAGCAGTAGCAAGTGTAGCTATTGTTGCAGCCAAAGCCATCATCGAATACATAAACGAATAGAAACGTGTGCTTACATTAAAATGTGATAACATTCCTCGATTGGCTTGCCAAGCAATATAAATAATTTCAAAACCCAATGTGACGATAATGACCCAATTGAATATTTTGGCTTCAAAATTTGGTAAATAACCTATAAACCAAGCCATTGCCCAAGCATAAAGCATGGTTGATGCAGCAAATTTGAAAGGTTTATACCACGCATTTACATTATAAACTTGTGTGGTAGTGAAACGAGTCAAAACAAGAAATATGATAGATAAAGTAAAACAAATAAGACCAAAATAAAACAGAGATTCGTTGCGGTATTTGAGTGTTTCAAGAAAATATTTCATCGTTATGTTTCTATTATTTGATTTGGCTTGCCAGACCTTTTTTAATTTTCATCATCAAGCCATCGGGCATAAAACGAGGTAAATTTGAAATAAACCAGTTATTGAAACCTACTAATTTCTTCCCTTTTCCATGCAATAAAAGTTCTACACCTACTTTAGCAACATCATCCGCAGGCTTTGGCTTATTTGATTGATAAGCATTGGTTTTAAGCATAGCATCAGAGTTGAATGGTGTATCAACTGGGCCTGGGCAAAGCGTAGTAATCGTAACGCCAGTTCCTTCTAATTCGGCAGCTACGGTTTCAGAAAATGCCAAAACAAACGCCTTTGTTGCTGAATAAACTGAATAATACGGAAAAGGTAAAAATGCCAATAAAGAAGCTACATTCATGATTTTGCCCGATTTACGAGCAACCATATCTTGAGCAAAAAGCTTGGTTAAAGCTACCAATGATGAGACATTTAGCTCAATCATATCAAGTTCAGTTTCGAGAGAAGTTTCGATAAACTCACCATATAGCCCTACTCCCGCATTATTGACAAGCATATCAACAATGACATTTTGACTTTTGATTTCATTATAAAGCGAAATTGCGTTGGCTTTATTCGATAAATCTTTGTCGAAAATCTGCACTTCAATGCCTTCTTTGGCTATTAAGTCTTGTTGCAAGGTTTGTAGTTTATCAAGACTCCGAGCAACCAAGATAAGGTTAAACTTTTTATCAGCTAATTGTTTGGCCATTTCAAGTCCGATACCAGTAGATGCACCCGTTAGTAAAATTGTTTGATTTTTTCTCATAACCTCATTTTTTAAATTGAACAATGTTCATTTTTAAACAAAAAAAACTATTGCTTATCCATAATCTTCATAAACTCTTCATAAGCCGCAGTAACTATTGTTTCAGGATTTTGAATATTTACTCCTACTGAGCGATTGCTAATTTCTAAACTACACATTCCATGTACCATACTCCAAATCATAAAAGCAGTTGGCTCTAATTGATGCCCTATAAAATACCCTGCTGTCAAACATTCATTTACAGTCGAACGCAACACATCAAAAGTGGCTTTCCCTTCATTCCATTCTTGTAGTTTTTCATCATTCAAAAATTCCATTGGAGCTTTTAGATTGAACATAAGGTTATACATATCACGATTTTTTAAGCCAAAATTGATATAAACTTTACCCATTGCTCGTAATCGCTCCATTGGATTACTTACGTTCAGTAGCACCTTAAATTCGCTACTTAATTGTATAAAACCTTGTGTGTGTAGAGCATGAAAAATAGCATTTTTATCTTTGAAATAGACATAGACCGTCCCGATGCTACAACCAATTGCATCCGAAATATTCCGAATGGTTGCTGTCTCTTATACACATT
>JAFEIL010000425.1 GCA_017495105.1 Emticicia sp.
ATTTTGTATAGTGTTAAAGTATTTCGTAAAAATATGACTAATTTCTGAGAACATACTTTTCCAAAACTTCATAAACCCGATGAATTGGTAGGCCCATAACAGTATAAAATGAACCTTCAATTTTTGGGATGCCAATCATTCCAATAAAATCTTGAACGCCATAAGCACCTGCTTTATCGAAAGGTTTGCAACGTTCAACGTAATAATCTATTTCCCAATCAGATAATTCTTTAAAATGCACATACGAAGTATCTGCAAAACCAACGGTTTCTTCGGACGTCATTATGCACACGCCTGTAATTACACGGTGTATACGCCCGCTTAACATTCTGAGCATCTCTTTAGCTTCGGAGTGGTCGGAAGGTTTATTTAAAATAGTACTCTTTTTATTTTCTTGGTCGATAATCACTACGGTATCTGCACAAAGAATGATTTCATTCTGAAGATTTTCTCTGAAACATTCGGCTTTTGTGCATGCCAAAAATACAGGAACTTCTTCCACGTGCATATCTGCCGAAAAACTTTCATCAGTTGGAATTACTTTTACCTTAAATTCATAACCAGCATTTTGCATGATTTCCTTTCGGCGAGGTGAATTTGAGGCTAAAACTAAAGGTTTTGATAATTTCATTATTGTTTTCTATATTTTCAAGTGGCGAAATTCGTTATTTTTATCTAACTTTTTTTGTAATTTTTATATTTTGGTCGAAATTGCAGAAATTTTGTTAAACTTAAGCATGAAGTACTTATTCATCATATTGGTTTTGTTAATTAATGAAACTTTTGCTCAAAAAAGTTTATCTGATAGTCTTGACAGTGGAAAGTCTGCAGAAGATAGTATCATGTATGCTAAATTAAAGCAAAAAATGCACAAAAGTAGAGTAGGCAAAAGTATTTATGGAGCTGTATTTAGAGATGTTTATAATTCAAGGCATGATAAAGAGATAAAGGAAATAGAGATTAATCCTTTTGAAAATTATGATGGTAAAGTAATTGGAAAAATAATTGTTAAAAAACTCGAAATCTTTGGGCCGAGTGTCAATGATACGACTCGAAAAGGCTCAAAAATTGAACGTTTTGTCAGTAAAAATTTTCATTATAATACTCGTGAGAAAGTTATTCGTCAGTCATTTTTACTGTTCAAAGAAGGTAACAAACTTAATCCTCAAACACTTAAAGATAACGAACGTTTGCTTCGATCCAATCCAATTATTCATGATGCTCGTATTTTTATAATTGAGCGTCCAGATGTTGATTGGATGGTCGATGTTCTCGTGCTAATTCAAGATGTATGGTCTGTAAATTTTAATATTTCAGGCGATAGTTTCCGTAATTTGGCTTTTGGTGTTGAAGATATAAATTTCCAAGGTCGTGGCCATTCATTTTTGAATCGAGCCATATGGCGAGCTGATGATCCTTATCAACGTTTCGGTTGGCGGAGCATTTATACTATTCCCTACATTGGGAGTAGCTTTGTTTCTGGTCAATTGAAACTAATCAACGAACGCGATTTACTTCAATATTCAGTGCAGGTTTATCGTCCATTTTTGACTGTAGAAACTCGAAATGCGGGTTCGGTCGAATTGGGTTATACCCGCTTACGTGAATATAAAAAGCTCATAATCAATAATATAGATAGTGCTTTAACTTATAAGTTAAGCTATTTTTATTCAGATGTTTGGTACGGTAGAGCTTTTAGACTTGACCCAATGCAGCGAAATAAGCAGTTGATTGTTGCACTTAGGAGGAGTAGTTTTGAATACAGAAATCGGCCAGAAGTAAGTGCTGATACCAATAAAATCTATTGGAATCGAACCAATTGGTTGGCCAGCATCGGTTATTCTAATCGAAATTATCAGCGAGATTTTTTGATTTATGGCTTTGGTCGAACTGAAGACGTTCCGGTTGGTAATTTGTTTACTTTTACACTTGGAACAGAAAATACCGAATTCGGTAATCGTGCCTATGCAGGAATTCAGTTATCCAAAGGGACGTATTTACCTGCTAATAAAGGTTATTTATATCTTTTGGCAAATGCAGGTACTTATTTGAAACAAAAAGAGGCTCAACAAGGTGTAATAGGTGTTCAAAGTTTCTATTTTAGTCCGCTTATGAAAATTGGAAAGTTTCAAACCCGACAATTTTTCAATTTAGGTTTTACTTATGGAATCAAGCGAGATGCAGTTGATTACCTCAATATCAGTGGGAGAGAAGGCATTTTGGGCGTAAATAGTGAAGGTTTGCGTGGAGATAAACGATTAACGCTCGGTTTTGAAACAGTGCTTTTTTCTCACAAAAGTATTTTTGGATTTAGAGTTGCTCATTTCGCCTTTATCAACTTAGGATTAGTTAACTTAAAAGATAAGTCGTTGATAGATAGTAAGATTTATCAAGGATATGGTATCGGTTTTCGTCTTAGAAACGAAAATTTAACTATTAATACTTTTCAAGTTCGTTTAGGATATTACCCTAATATTCCTGATATTTCTTCTGAATTTAGGTACGCATTTGATGCTTCGCAACCGCTCAAACTTCGTGATTTTGATATTTCTGCTCCTTCAATCATTCCACTTCGGTAACTTTGTAAATATTAAATCCTTAAATTTTAGATAATATTTATTTAAAATAATATATGTATTTCGTCTAATTGCCTCATATTTAGTTTATTACAGACAATAATTTGATGGAAATAGCTTTTTTATATCAACTTTGAACTAAAATATTTAAGTTATTGTATTGTATGTATAGACATATATTGTCAATGTATAATATTTGCAATGTTCAATATAAAAAAGCATACTTATGTCAATCGAGAAAGATATTAAGCAACAAAAACCATTCAAAAGTCCTTACCAAAAAGTTGTTGTTAATATTATTTACACATCCAATTGGATGAACTCTGAGCAACAAGGTTTATTGAAACCATTTGAATTATCGCCTCAACAATATAATGTTCTTAGAATTTTGCGTGGGCAATTCCCTAATCCAATTACGGTCAATGGAATCATTGAGCGTATGCTTGATAAAATGTCGAATGCGTCTCGTTTGGTTGATAAATTACTACTAAAAGGATATGTTTCAAGATGCGATAATGCTATTGATCGTCGTTCTTGTGATATTCGAATCACCGAAACAGGTTCACAGGTTTTGAAACAAATCGACGAAATTCAAGTAAATTGGGAAAGTAGCAGACAATTTTTAAATGATGTTGAAGCAGATACATTAAGCAGGCTTTTGGATAAGATGCGTGGAAGCGTCGATTAACATTGAATTTTTTATTTATTATATTTTTTTTAAATCCAAATTTAGTTCAAAATGAAAGTAGTTAAAAATTTGATGATTGTAGCGTTTGCTGCATTGGTAAGTGGTTCAGCAATGGCTGATGGTGGTAAAAAGGGTTTGGTTTCTGCTGTACCAGTTGCTTTGAAAGTTGATGCGAAAGCAAGTACTTTCAACTGGTTAGGTAAAAAAGTAACAGGCGAGCATAATGGTACAATTGGAATTCAAAGTGGTAGCTTAGTTGTAAACGGTGGAAAATTGCAAGGTGGCGAGTTTACGATTGATATGAAAACAATCAAATGTTTAGATTTGACTGATGCTGGTTATAACGCAAAATTAGTTGGTCACTTGACAACTCCAGATTTTTTTGATGTGGCTAATTTCCCAGTTGCTAAATTGAATATCAAAAAAGCTACCTTAAAATCAGGTTCAAACTATGATTTAACTGGCGAATTGACAATCAATGGTGTTACGCAACCAATCAATTTTCCTGCAGTAGTTTCTGTTGACGCTAAAGGTGCAACTACTGCGACAGCAAAATTTGAAGTTGATCGTACAAAATTTGGTAGCAAATTTGGTTCAAAATCATTCTTTGAATCAATCGGTGACAAAATGATTTATGATAACTTCCAAGTGGATGTTAAAATCGTAGCTGCAAAATAATTTTAGATAAATTATTTTACTTATATATTTTCTAAAAAAAGCCACAGATGATTTAGTCATTTGTGGCTTTTTTGTTTTAGATTTACGGATTATTCATCAACAAATAGTATATTTTAATGACATATAAAGAACCTATGCTCAGAGATGGAGCATTAGATGGGAAAACTTTTATTGTAACTGGTGGCGGAACTGGACTAGGTAAATCTATGTCAAAATATTTTCTTGAACTCGGTGCAAATGTGGTGATTACAAGCAGAAAATTGGATGTTTTGGAAGAAACTGCCCATGAACTTGGACAAGCAACTGTTGGTCGAGAGTTTCCTGCTGGAAAAATCTTACCGATTGCCTGTGATGTGCGAAATTATGGAGCAATTGAGGCTATGAAAGATAAAGCTTTGGCTGAGTTTGGCCAAATTAATGGTTTACTCAATAATGCAGCGGGGAATTTTATTTCTCCTACTGAAAGACTCTCGCATCGTGCAATTGATACAATTGTCGATATTGTCCTAAAAGGAACTTATTATACAACACTTGCACTGGGCAAACATTGGATTGAACAAAAACAAGCAGCTACAGTATTGAGTATAGTGACAACTTATGCTTCTACGGGTTCTGGTTTTGTTGTACCTTCAGCAATGGCCAAATCAGGAGTTTTGACAATGACTCGAAGTTTAGCCGTTGAGTGGGCAAAATATGGAATTCGATTCAATGCTATTGCACCAGGTCCATTTCCAACCAAAGGTGCTTGGGATAGATTGTTTCCTGCCGAAGCTTTTCCTCCACATTTGAGAGAACGCTTTGCGGATTATGGAAATGTGCCACTCAAGCGAGTAGGAGAGCATCAAGAATTGGCCAATTTAGCTGCTTATTTAATGTCAGATTTTTCTTCTTATATCAACGGAGAAGTTATCACGATTGATGGTGGAGAATGGATAAATGGTGCTGGAGAATTTAATCACCTTAATGAAATTCCAACCGATATGTGGGATGTGATTCAGGCTGTCATTAAATCAAATACTCAAGCGAAGAAAGAGTAATAAATAATTTCCTAGGGTGGATTTTACAAATCTTATCCTAGGAAATTATTATACCACAGTCAGCTTTTCATCACCAAATCGCTCAAATTCTTTTGTTTCTACGATTTTTTTTATGCGAACGATAGTCTGAAAAATTTCTTCGAAAGTATTATAAAGTGGTGCAATGCCAAGTCTGATATTGTTTGGTGGTCGAAAATCTGGAATAATACTAGGTGAACCATCTATTGGCTCTATCATTGCTCGATTGATTTTATATCCTTCTTGGTGTTGTATCGAAATATGTGAGCCTCGTTCGTTTACATTCAACGGTGATGCAATTGTGAAACCAAGCGGTTCTAAGAGATTTATCACAATTTCTATCAAAAAATTACTTTGAGCAATACTTTTTTCTCGTAAACCTTCCATTCCTGCTTCGAGCATGATATCTAATCCGGCTTCAATTGCAGCCAATGAAAGTACGGAAGGAGTTCCTGTGGCAAATCGCTGAACGTCATTTATAGCCTTATAATCTAACGTAAAATCAAATGGTTTTTCATGGCTAAACCACGCCCAAATCGGGTTTAAAAGTTTTTCTTGTAAATCGCGTCTCACATATAAAAATGCAGGAGCTCCAGGTCCACCATTTAAATATTTGTAAGTACAACCTACTGCCATATCCGCATCCGATTCGTTGAGATTTACAGGAACTGCTCCAGCCGAATGGCTTAAATCCCATAAAACTAAAGCACCTTTTTTATGTGCTAAGTTGTTGATTTTCTGCATATTATATTGATATGCACTCTTGAAAACCACATGACTAAGCGTTAGTAAGGCTGTATTTTCATCTAAAGCTTGCTCAATTGCTTCGTCACTAATACTTATTTCATCATTACTTTTGATGATTGAAAGTGAATGATTTTTAAAGTGTTGCTCAATCAAACCCTGCAATACATAAATATCAGTCGGAAAATTGAGTGAGTCAGTGATGATTTTACTTCTATTATTTTGCAAACTAATAGCAGCAAATGCTAGTTTATAAAAATTAATAGAAGTGCTATCACCTACAAAAATTTCATCGGGTCTTGCACCTACAATTTGAGCTATTTTTGCGGCAACTTTATTTGGTAATTCAATCCAATGCTCATTCCAACTTCTTATCAATCTTTTTCCCCATTGATTTTTAATCAGATTTGTACTGATTTCGATGGTTTTTTTGGGTAATCGGCCCAATGAGTTTCCGTCTAAATATATTTCCTCACCAATTTCAAATTGATTTCTGAAAGGAGCAAGTTTATCATTTTTATCGAGTTCAAGTGCTTTTTGCTTAAAATCTTCTATTGTCATGGCTTTATTTTCTTCAATAATTCTGGTGAAATTTTTTCTACCCATTGTTGATACATTTTTCCCGAAGGATGTAAACCATCTTCAGCAATAAGCGAAACATCGTTTATCGCTTGACGAGAAATTGGTGTAATATCGATAAACAAAACGCCTTTTTTAACGGTTTCTTCTTCCTTTACCTTATTAAATAAGTCAATTTGTTCAGAAATCGTTTTATTTTGTCCTTTCCCACCGAATGGCGTTATACCCCAATCGGGAATTGAAACCACAAAAACTCGTTCAGGTTTATTGCCAGTAAACTTGATAGCCGTTTCGAGCAGGTCAATAAATTCTGTTTGGAACTGCTCAACGCTTCGCCCACGATATTGGTTATTTACGCCAATCAGAAGTGAAACTAAATCATAAGTTTTTGTTATTTTTTCTGAAACAATTTTTGCTTTTAGTTCGTCAGTTGTCCAACCAGTTTGAGCAATTATTTGGGGTAAAGCTACTTTTAAACCATTTTTAGCTAAACTTTTACTCAGTTGAACAGGCCAACGCTCGCTTTCTGCTACACTTTCGCCGATGGTGTAGCTGTCACCCAAAGCTAGATATGATATGCCGTTTGTCATATTAATCGATTGTGAATAAATATTCTGTGAAGAGCCTTTACACGAAAAAAGAAATAGAAACAAGATTGATGTGAGATGTTTCATAATTTGATAGTTAGTTTCAATAACAAATGAAAATCAGTCCAAACTTAGATTTCAATATCCTTGTTTTTCTTTTTACCGAAAAAGGTAATAAAAAAATAGATTACCGATAAAACCAACAAAAAAATAGATAAACTACTTACTTCTTTGAATGCCAAATTAGACAAAAACCATACAATAGCTAATGCTGCCAAAATCGGGATAGTGATACCGCCTGGAAGTCGAAAACCATTCGTTTTTCCATTTTCATCAAGTCGGAGTCTGATTGTTGCCAAAACAACGCCCAAATAGACTGTCAATAGTGATGCACTTGCAATGATGGCTAATTCTTTGAAGCCACCAGAGATTGAAAAGATAAAATCTAAAGTTGCATAAGTAATGATTGCCATATATGGCGTAGCAAATTTTGGGTGAACGTTTGCCATTATTTGAGGCATCCACCCTTTGTTTGCTCCTGCAAAAATCACTCGTGGATAGGATAGAATAGACCCACTTAATGCCGCAAACATCGAAAAAGCTGCTCCTACAATCATTAAAGTTGAGCCAAATGGTCCTATCACTTTCTTGGCAACTGCTGCCAGTGGTGCTTCACTTTGGTTGATTAAATCTGCTCCAAGAACGCCTTGGGAAACTGTTTGAATCAAGATATAAAATAAAACTACCGCACCCATGCCCGAAAGTATGCCCAATGGTACAACTTTTTGTGGATTTTTGAGTTCACCGCTGACATTTAGAGATGCCTCACCACCAGCAAAAGCAAAAAACAATAGGAGAGATGCTTCCCCCAATTTTGAAATTGTTGGTAGAGCATGCCACTTTAAATTTTCAATTGAAGTGCCGAAAATACCTGCTATGATGAGAACCACGAGCGGAATGAGTTTAATAAGTGTATTTATTTTTACAACATTATCGCCGTGTTTTACCCCACGAATATTTATGAAAGTGAATAAGCCAAAAACCATCAGAAAAAACAATGCTCTAAACGGAATTTCGGATAGAATTGGCAAATAAATACTGAGCGTATCGGCCATGGCATTGGCAATAGCGGCATCGGCTAAAATTCCAACAAACCAAAACATGGTATTGGCTAAGAAGCCTGCATACGGCCCAAATGCAGCATGGATGTATGCGTAAGCACCACCTGTGACAGTGATTTTACTACCAATCTCTGAGAAACAGAGCATAATTAGCAACATTAGAAAGCCACAAAAAAGATAGGCTAAAATACTGGTTTCACCCAAAAAGCTGGCGACAAAAGCAGGTAAGACGAAAATTCCTGCTCCTATGGTTCGGTTGAGGGTATTGGCTGCCAAGCCCAAGATTCCAATTTCACGGCGTAGGCCTTCATTGTTTGTTGATGTCATTTTTTAGGGTTATTCAAGACAAAAAAACAAATCTAACTGATTTATCGAAAACAAAAAAGCCTTCAAGAATGATTTGAAGGCTTTTTTATGAATTAATAAATATTATTTCACAATTTGGAATGCGTGACTGCCTCGTGGCATGAAAAGTTTAAAGTCTTGTTTTTGTAAACTTGGGTTTTCTCCATTTTTTACTTTCCAAAATTCAAGTCCGCCAAAGTGTTTTCCAAAATTAAAATAATCGAAAACTGTTACCGCAATGTTTTCACCAGTTCTATCAAATACAATATTCTTTGGTAAAATTCCATCAAATTCATATTCGGCTACATTATTCAATGAGCCATCCGTTGATAGTTTTAATAACGAAATTGAAGCTTTTTTTGATGATTCATTACTATTCCATGGGAAATAAGATTTTTTGGCATTTGTTACCGCAACCAAACTTCCATCTGGACTAATAGCAAAACTTGTTGGTGTTTCACCGATTTTTGTTTTTGTGATTAAATAATGCTCACTTTTTCCTTCAAGATTAAATTTTATTACGAACATATCGCCAAAATCATCGCTCCCTGATTCTAATTTATTTGCGATATTTGATTTCATGTCGAGAACAAGATAATATTTACCATCGGTGGTAAACTGACCTGAACTTGGTAAACTTCCTACCTTTAGCGTACGTCCAACTATATCTAAACGAATAATTTTATTCGTTGGGCCATCACGTGTAACCTTCAACAAACCAACTTCTTTTGAATCCTCCATTGTAAAAACCAAGAAATTATTGTTTGGATGCCATGTGATGTCCGAAATTTTCCCTGCTTGGAAACCTTGTGGTTTATTGATAATTCTGATTGGCTTTCCAGTTGGGTCGAGCTCCAAAAGCTGCAATTCTTTACCATCTTCTTCGCTACAAAGTGCCAAATATTCTCCATTCGGACTAATATTGATGGCAGTTGGGTTTTTGCCAGTCGGAAATTTGTACATAATTTTTGGTTGAGATAAATCGCTAATATCAATCACCGAAATAAAACCGCCAGCAGGCAATCCTGTATAAATATTACGAACTTCTGTTATGGTTTCTGGTGTAGTACCTCGCGTTTCTACAACATAAGCTATTGGATGGTTTGGCGAAATAACAATACTTTTGGCCGAATTAATAGCCGAGTTTGAGACTACTAAACTCTTTATTTCGTCGGAATACTTATCAATCGGAAGTTTCACAATCGACATAAAATCTTTGGTGCCACGCTCTTTAAAAAGTTTGCCGTCAACAAAAGCCGAGGCAGCCATATCGGCATCAGAAATGGCAATAATGCCTTTAGCTTCAAAACTTAGCTTCTGTGAATAAGCAAGTGTTGTGGCCAAAGAAAGTATAGAGAATAATATTTTTTTCATGGGAAATCAAGGACAATGCGAATCTAGTTCGCAGGAATGGACTACAAATTTCTGAAAAAAACAGCAAAGTTGGCTAAAATTTCGTTAAAAATTAACTTTCAGCATCATAAACGACTACTTTTTCCCAAAGAGAAGAGCAGTTATTGATAAATACATAATGGTCAGGATGTACTTGATAAGCGTCTTGGTCAGCTGAATTGTCGAAAACAAAAGTCAAAGAAAAACTGTATGTAGAATCAATCACTTCACGGGTAGTGTTGGCCGGGCGTCCTATATAAGCAGTTTTGATTAAATCAATTTTTGAAAGTTCTTTCAAACCTGCATGAAGAGCATTTTGGTGTTCTTTATTATCTTTTTCTTTTAACCAAAAAAATACTGTGTGTACAACACCTGTCTGTAAATTTGCCATCGATAAGTAAATATAAATTAAGAATTGAAAATTAGGAATTGATATTTGAGAATTAAGAATTTATCATTCTCAATCGTTAATTATTTGATATTTCCAAAGAATGATAATGTACCAAGTAAGTAATTTTGAACCGACGAACCATGGTCACCACCAGTTACAGGAATCAATTCTACGTTACTTGCACCACGTTTTTTCATTGCATCTACTGCAGTTTGAGAGTTAAAATATGGCACATAAGTATCCGCTGTTCCGTGATAGAGTTGAGTTGGAGTTTTCGGTTTCCAATCAAAAATATCGTTGTCTTTTACTGCATTCAATAGGGCGGTATCTGTTCCATCATTTACACCTTTTTTTACAGCATCACTCAAAATTGTGGTTAAACTTCCCGAAATTCGTGCATTTTGCTGTTCTTTTTGAATTTGTGTTGCATAAGCCGCCGCAAAATATGAAGTCATTGGGCGATTCAGTTTATAGATTCTATCATAAGTCAATAAAACCCAAATATATGAAGCGTTATGCTGAGAATTTCCACTAGAAGGCGTAGAAACCAAAGTCTTGAAACTCAAAGTTTTATTATATGCACCAGCTCCACAACTCGAAGCTTTTAGGTTAAATTCAGAGCCAGTTTCTTCTTCGATTTTTTTCTGTAAAGCCAATGTAGCAAACCCTCCTTCTGAATAACCTGCTATCAATAGATTATTATTCCAGCTTATTTTTTCTTTTGCTATTACTTCTTTTGCAGCACGAAGCATATCTAAACTTGCAGAGGCTAGTCCTTCACGATGCTCATAGGTGTGCGGAAGGGTGTTTGATGCTCCATAACCAATGTAATCAGGAGCGGCTACAATGTAACCAATCGTTGCTATAACAGAGGCAAGTGTGCCTTCACCATCGGCAGTGAAGTATGATGGTGCTTGTTTGTCATCAAAAATTGTTCCATGCTGATAGCTGACCAACGATAGCGGCGTTGTGGTACCAGTTGGAATTATTACCGCACCTGAGGCTTGAATTTCTGTTCCATCGGTATTTTTAGTTTTGTAAACAATTTTATATTGCTTAACGCCTGAACGAATAAAAAGTGAGGCTTGTGAACCTAAACTTGAACCAAGTGCTGCAATTAGTTGATCTTTTGTTAGTTCTTTGACGAGTGTGGAACTAACCAAAACCTGAGGTTGAGGGGTTTCGGTGGTTGATTTATCACATGACCAAGTAACAAATGCAAGCGTAAAAGAAACGATGAAGTACTTAATTATTTTTGTTTTCATGATTTTTTTGGAAGTTATACAAAAGTACAAATAAGTAGTTGATAATGAATAATTGATAAGCGAAAATTTTGTAAAGTGCTGATAGTTAGTAAATTGTTGATACTTCCTATATCCGAAATGTAATTTAAAACTTAGTTGTAAATAATGTTTAATAAATTAGAAAACGGTTTTGGAATAAAATACTTTTGGATACTTTAATAAAAACCAGCATCTTTGTAAAGTATAAGGGGGTGTAGCTCAGTTGGTTAGAGTGTCTGCATGGCATGCAGGAAGTCGTGGGTTCGAATCCCATCTCCTCCACTTAATTTCTTTTCATTTCACCATCCAGGAATTAAGAAATTCATTCCTGAAATCATATTTTGACGTTTTCCACCATAAATTGGTACTGCTAGGTAAGGCTCTACAATCAGATACCCCATCAGGTTTACTCGCAAACTGAATCCTGTCATTATCATTGGCTCAACTTTTAGCTTTATTGAATTTTCGTTTTGCGTTTCATACTCTTGTACTGCTCCTATTTTTCTATTGGCTGACCAAACCATACCGCTATCAAAAAAGAAATTTAGGTCGCTCGGAACATAAGAAAAATCAATTAATGCAAATTTTTTAGAGCCGGTCAGCGGAAATCTGACTTCAACATTTGTTGCCAATAGTTGTTCGCCTTGTAGGGCTTCTTGTGTAATCAGACCTAAATTTTGCTGTTTTGTGAGGGCATTTCCATAAAAACCGTGCATATTCCATGGAAAACCTAAAAAAAGTGGATTAATCTGATTGAGATAATCAAGATTCGATGCATTCAAACGACCGTTGTAAAGGAATCTTCCCGCAATCGTAAAAGGTTTTATGTATTGGTATTTTCGGGCATCAAGCAAAATATTGGTATAGCTAGTTGAACCAAAATATCGCCCTGCCTCAAATCGATAACGATAACCCTTAACAGGTGCAGCCGAGCCAAAAATTGTATTATCTCCTACAAAAGCAACGTATAATTGACTCAAACTAAAGGCATTAAAGCCTTGTGATTTTAAGTAGGATTGTGAAAGCTTTTCTCTTTTACTATTTGTCAATCCGTAGGTTTGTCGGCTTATTGGATCGAAAGTAGTATAATTAGTGTATTCATCACCTGAAAAGCCATACCAATTGCCATTAATACCACCTTCAATTCTTTGATTTGTATTGAGCGGATAAAAAGCAAAAACGCCTATTTGATTGATAGCCAGCCTATTAATTAAATGTTTGTTGGCAAATAAAGAATCTTTGGTTGGTACGCCAAATGATGATTTCACTTTAGCATCGGTCACATAATTGCTTTTGAAGAAACTTGTAGTTTTTGAACTGCTATCGGTGTAAGTTCCTTGAAAACGATACGGAATTCGTGCAAAAGAAACTCCCCATTGCAAAGGTTTCTTTTGATTAAGATACATTAATTGACCACCAAAGTCTTGTACTTGTCCATTGATAGAAACTGTACCCGCCAATTGATTATTGTTAAGTATATCACTGAAAAGTCCAACTATACCTCCACCTAAACCAGTTCCCCAACGGCTAGCTGAAACACCAACGCCTGAACTTCCGAGATAATCTAACTTGAATTTTGGTTGGTAATTCAATAGTTTTAACTTCTTTTCTGGAACTGTAACTGCAAGGGTGTTTTGCTTCAAATTTTTCTGAACAATATTTCGTCCTTCTTTCATTACAGCCAAATTAGCCACAGATTTATTGACTTCGTTCCCAACTATTTGCTGTTGAAAAGCACCGTAACTGGTTAGATATAAGCGGTATTTTCCATTTTGAAAGTAATTATAAATCAACTGTCCTGTTTTGGTAGCGATACCGACAGCAGGTGAAAATATCGTAATTCCGCTGATGCCTGTGAAATAATTCGTCAGTTTTTCAATTTGTTTTGATATAATATCATAACGATAAAGATTTCTAAATCCATCTGCATCTGATAAGAAATAAATGGCTTTTCCATTCGGTGTTACCAATGGATTAAGATTGTCAGCTTCTTGGAAAAAGTCAAAATTTTCTACTGACAAAGATTCGGTATTAATTCTTGAAATGCCATAGTTTGCATTTTCTAAACGAGGGTTTTTACTTCCTCGGTCCGACACAAAATAAATCCATTCACCATCGGGTGACCAAGTCGGTTGTAAATCTGAAAATTTATCTTTAGTCAGGTTTTTGACCGTTTTCTGTTTCAAATTATATAAATACAAATCACTTTCCCCATTCATCAAACCCGAAACTACAATTGAATTTCCATCGGACGACCATGCAGGATTTGTGAATGAATCAACTTCTTTCAATTCAAAACTATCTTTATTTCCAGTTGCAATATCAATGATGGAAAGTTTGTTTCGTCCTTTTGTTTGAATCACCAAAGCTAGTTTTTGACCATCGGGCGACCAAGTACCTGCGGTTTCTATAAAACTATACGAATCAACGTGTGAACCAAACAAACTACTTTCTAACTTACGAATAACTCGCCCAGTATGTGAATCAATAATATATATATCAAGTGAAAGTGTATTTTTTGATGAAATATATGCCACATATTTGCCATTTGGACTAATTGAAGGGGAAATATTGATTTCACCAGCATTGCTTTGAGAAGCGATTTCTTTACCAATTGGTTGAATAGAAGTACCTTCTTGCATAAGCGTATAATTATCAATCAAAGCCTGTCTCCACTTGACTGAAAATATATCAATATTCGTTTTGAGGTTTCTCATAAAGGCCACTTCAATACCATATTTAGCAGTTTCTCGGAATAGTGGGCGAATAATATCATCACCATAATTAGCGGTCAGATATGCCCAAAAAGCGTGCCCCCAACGATATGGGAAATATTTATATTCTTTAGTTATAAGATCTCTAATCGTAGGAATATCATTGCTCAAAACCGCATCTCGCATCCACATTGAGGTGTGTGCATCCACTCGTCCTAATGACATATATTCAGCCAAACCTTCAACCATAAAAAGTGGCAGATTCTGTAAATTTCCTGTTTGTGTAGAGTCGCCTGAGGTCATTAATTGATATTGAAACGCGTGAACTAATTCATGTCCCAAAACATGGTCGGTTTGGCGTTTAGAAAACATCATTGGCATAATGACTCGATTTCTGAGTCCTTCGGTTATCCCGCCTGTGCCTTCTTCAATTTGCCCATTAATGGCTGTGGTTTCTTGAAAATCAGGGTGATTTTGATAAATAATCAGCGGATTTGGCTTAATAAATGCGAGTTTGAAAACTTCTTGATGAATTTTATACCAATGTTCGCTATTGAAAATGATATCCTTGGGGATTTTATTTTCGTTGAAATAATGGTATAACTCGAAGTGAGGACTTTGAAGAACTTTAAATCCGAAGGTTTTATATCGAGGTTTGTTTTGTCCAAAATATTGTGATTGAGAAATGGCTAAATTGCTGAAAATCAATCCAATGGTTAATAAACAAAAATTTCTCATTCCTCCGTGCTAAATGTTTTATAAACGATATAACGAAAAAATAGATAAAATCGCTTATTTGTGAGGTAAAAATTTATTGTTTTGCTAATTCAGCATATTTTGGACGGCAAACTTTAGCAAAGCGAGATTTCCAATAACTGGTCATCATGTTGTCCTCAATAACGCCTTTGCTTGATGAGGCATGAATGAAACGAATGTCATCTTCACTTATTACTTCGGTTACGATTCCAGCATGACTGATGTTTTTACCAACCGTCACAAAGAAAACTAGATCGCCTTTTTGTATATTTGGCAAGCTGATTGCAGGGAAATATTCGGCTTGCTGCCACGAAATTCGAGGCAATTTTACACCTATTTCTTTGAAAGATAAACATATTAAACCCGAACAATCGAGACCCTTTTCATTATTGCCTCCACTTTTATAGGGAACTCCTGTATAATTTCGAGCGATTGAAATGATTTTCTTAGTATAAATATTTTCTCTAAATGGTGTGTTTTCTGGGGCTTTACTACGTAAGATTTTGCAAGAACTGACATTTATCATGCAAAACATGACAAAAATATATGTTATGTATTTTTTAAATTGTAGCAC
>JAFEIL010000490.1 GCA_017495105.1 Emticicia sp.
AATTACATGACTTTCTTTTTCATAACGAATATCGCTTGGCTCATTTACATTATTAAAACCTCGACGATTGAACACAACATAAATATAGGACAATGGTTGATACTCCCACGATAAACGAATATTATAATTTTTAGAGTTGTTCTCCGAATTTTGCTGATAAAAACCAATCAATTGTACTCTTGGATTTAAGGCAAAACGACCTTCGATTGAGTATAAATCAACATTTACTTTATCTGTACCCGTACCAACACCCTTAAAACCATTCCGATTATAACGCCCAACGACCGAAATATGTGGAATTGGTGCAAACTGCAACCTAATGTCAGTCGAGTTAAGCTTTCCGTCGAAATACGTTCCCCAACTGTGGTCAACTACTACATTTACGATTTTTGAAGGGTCGGAACTTGTAAAAATTTGGTGACGAACATAATTGTAATCTCCCACAGGAATCGACACTCCAAGTGGCTCGAAAGGTTCAGTAAGGCGTTGAAAAGTTGGATTAACCAAATAGCCAAAAAATCCGCCATTCTGAAAGTTAAACCAAATTGGATTGATATTTATTTGGCGTTCAATCAACTGACCAGTTGAAGCTTGGTGATAAAATTCCGTCATAATTCCCGGCTCAAATGCTCTCACGTATTTTTTTGGAAGCCATTTTCCACGATTATAGATAAAAATCCCAGGTGTTGTGCCAATCACATCGGTTCGAGAAACAAAACCCATTTCTGGATTAAAATTCTTTGTAACAAGCGACTGCGTCCACCATACTTTAAATTGATTATTAGTGAAAAAATACTGAGCCATACCCGAAAACCCTTGCTGTCCAGCATTCGTAGTTTTTGAATAAGAAGCCATAGTATTGATAGAATGCGACTGATTTAAGCGAAAAAATCCATCCACTGTACCTACAATATTCGACCCATCTAGGCGATTTTTAACCGTTAAAAGACCACCTATGCGGCTTTGTTCACCGAAGTTTTCGGAAAAACGTCCTACAAAAAAGTTAGTAGCGGGTGTATTTCCTACTCCACGTTGACGCATCGCAATTACCCCAAAATTTCGCTTTAATGAACGATACACAAAACGCCCACCTGCATCAATCGGAATTGGTCGATTACTGTCATCTAAACCAATTCTTCTACTAAAAAAGGGCTGTACACGCATAGTTCCACCCGAAAAATCATCGTTTGGCCCTACCCCTACGCCAAAAAGTGAAGCATTTTCAAGAAAAAACTGACGCCTTTCAGGAAAAAACACCGAAAAACGAGTAACATTATTTACTTGTCGGTCGGCATCGGCTTGGGCAAAATCCGTGTTGGTCGTAAGGTCTAAAACGGCATTTGAGTTTATCGCCCATTTTAGTTCACCACCCAATTTTAAGTTTGTTTCGGTTGGTTTAGGTACTTTCTGACCACTATATTGGTCATAAGAAGTCAAAAAATAAGGTTGAATTCGGATATTGGGAGATGGCGGAGGAGGTTGAAGATTTCTCAATTCACCCGCATAAGTCATACGTAAATTAGAAAAAATACGAGGATACGGCGAAAATGCCGTCTGTTCATTGCTCATTCGGCGACTACGAAAAACATTGAATCCCCATGTATTCAAGCTATCAGTTGTTTTTGGATAACGCAGTGTTTGCCACGGAATTGCCATTTCTGCTACCCAACCAGAATCGGTTCGAGAAGTACGCACACGCCAAAGCCCATCCCAATCTACATCATAGTAAAGGTCATCAAACGAAAGTAAATCTCGCTGAACTCCATACGGATTTGTTACTAAAACCATCGCATTTCGTTTATCATTAAAGCCATCGAACGATAAAGCCACCATATCATGCTGACGAAAGCTAAAATCACGCTTGAAATCAGTGGCACGAATGGCTTTCTTGCCCAAAGAATCTTTAGCAAAAATGCCAAAATACAAATATTGTTTATTGTAAAGCACCTTGACTTCTGTATCTTGCGTAGGTTTTTTACCTTGAAATGGTTCAATTTGAGTGAAACCTGAGGTTGGTTTTACTTTTCGCCATTCGGCATCATTCATAACACCATCAATACGAAGAGAAGACCTAATCTGTAAGGCATCAATTTTTTTCTTAATTGAATCTGGTTCAAAAATATTAGCATCTTGAGCAAAGGCTATGGAGGTGCTGGCTACTAAAATAAAGAGGAGTAATTTTTTTATCATTTGTGGTAAGCTTTTTCAGTGCAAAACTACTTAAAAATTTTAATCTGAATTTTATTGTTGTAGCAAATGTTTCTTTCCAAATCAATTTTATAATTTTGTAAACCGTTTTAAGATTTAAAATCTAATTCATCGCCCGGGCGACCCCATCCTAAATTGAAATTCGTATAATTTTAAATTCAAACAAATGTTAGTCAATATTTTCAAATCAAAAATCCACCGAGTGAAAGTCACTCAAGCCGAACTCAATTACGTAGGAAGCATTACAATCGACGAAGATTTGCTTGATGCCGCAGGAATCATGGAAAATGAGCGAGTGCAAGTCGTAAACAACAATAACGGGGAGCGTTTGGAAACTTACGCCATCAAAGGCAAACGTGGTTCAGGCATTATTTGTCTCAACGGAGCAGCTGCTCGCAAAGCCGAGGTCGGCGATATCGTGATTATTATTTCATACGGCTGGATGACCCAAGAAGAGGCAAAGGCTCACAAACCAATGATTGTTTTTCCAGATGAGAATAACCAAGTAGTAAAATAATTTGTGGGGCGATTCTCTAGAATCGTACAGCGTAATTCGTCATAAATGCTCAGAAAAAGTGATAGCTTACAAAGCTGTCCTGTACTTAATAATGAAAAAAACTCTACAGTACCTTATTTCTCTAACAGTTGCCTCTGTTTTAGTGTGGTTTACTTTTAAAAACATCGACCTAAATTCACTTTGGGAAAAGATAAAACAAGCCGATTATCGTTGGGTAGCACTTTCAGCCGTGATGGCTTTGGTTGCACATTGGAGCAGGGCGTATCGTTGGGTTTTGATGCTCGAACCGATGGGTTATAAACCTTCGGTTTTTCGTACAACATTAGCGGTATTAGTAGGTTATGGAGCAAATTTGATTTTTCCAAGAGCGGGAGAAGTCGCTCGTTGCGGAACACTCAATAAATTAGAAGATATTCCATTTGAAAAATCGTTCGGAGCAGTAATAGCAGAGCGTTTGATTGATGTTTTGGTACTTCTATTTTTAATTTTCTTGAATTTTATTCTCGAATTCGACCGTCTGAAAGATATTTTTATTAACTTTTTTGGTCAAAAATTCAAAAATCCACTCCTACTCGGTAGCTACGCTTTAGTTGGAATTGGCTTACTAGTAGCGGCTTATTTCTTATTCAAGAAAAACCAAGAGAAAATCGCACAAAATGCTCTTTATCAGAAAGTTGCTAAAACAATCAGTGGTTTTGCAAGTGGTTTTATGAGTGTGCGAAATCTTAAAAACCCTTCGGCATTCGTTTTTCATACTATTCTGATATGGACAATGTATTTCATAATGACTTACGTTTTATGCTTTGCATTGCCCGAAACCGCCAATCTTTCGCCATTGGCAGCACTTTCTATTTTTGTGATGGGTTCAATAGGAATGGCAGCACCAACACAAGGCGGTATTGGCAGTTATCACTTTTTGGTAGGAAGTATCGTCGTACTTTATGGACTTTCAGAGCAAGATGGCATCACCCTCGCTACATTTCTTCATGCCATTCAAGGAATGGTTTTTGTGGCGGTTTTCGGTATTATTGCTTTTTTATTGACATTGGTTTTGCCGAAGAGAAATATTATTCCTCTAGCTAAAGCATGAGGCAATTAATAAAATAGTATATAATTCTAAAGAAAAATGACCGAATCAAAAATATTAAGTCTAACAGAGGCCAAACAACAAATTGAGCAATGGCAATCTGAAGGCAAAAAAATCGTTTTTACTAACGGATGCTTCGATATTGTGCATCTCGGACACATTGATTACCTCGAAAAAGCACGTAATTTAGGCGATAAACTCGTGCTCGGCCTAAATACAGACGCTTCGGTGAGGCGTTTGAAAGGTGAAAGTCGCCCAGTAATAAACGAGTACGCTCGTTCACGCATGATGGCAACGATGAGTTTTATTGATGCTGTCATTTTGTTCGATGAACCAACACCAAAAGAACTAATTGAGACACTTTGTCCGAATATTTTGGTTAAAGGAGATGATTATTCCGTTGAAAACATCGTTGGTGCAGATTTTGTTATGGCAAATGGAGGGGAGGTAAAAACCATTTCATTGGTAAAAGGTTATTCAACTAGTTCAATAATTCAGAAAATAAAATTAATTTAGAATGATAGAATGAATGTTAGAATAAGCAACATTCATTCATTGCATCATTCACTCATCCAAAATTAAATTAAAAACTATGATTTTCGTTATCAGTATTGTCTTTATGCTACTTGGATTATTAGTATCAAGACGTTTAAAGAGTAAATTTGAAAAATATTCGCAGATACGCTTGCGTAACGGAATGACAGGAGCAGAAATTGCACAGCGAATGCTTCACGACAACGGCATTTATGACGTAAGAATCATTCAAGTAGAAGGTCAATTAACTGACCATTACGACCCAATGAGCAAAACTGTAAACCTCAGCTATGACGTTTATACTGGTTCAAGTGCAGCTTCGGCAGCGGTAGCAGCCCACGAATGTGGACACGCCGTACAACACGCAATGGCTTATGCACCGTTAAAAATGCGTTCGTCGCTCGTGCCAATTGTCAATGTTGCTACCAAAGGCATGAATCTTTTCTACATGTTTGGATTTATGTTTATGGGTTATATTTTCTCACGAAATACACCAATGGCTCAAGCGGTTTTGTTAGCTTTGATAGTGGCCAATGCCGCAATCGCATTGTTTTCGCTCATTACCTTACCAGTAGAATATGATGCAAGTAACCGTGCATTGAAATGGATGGAAATGAAGGCTATTGTAACCAACGGCGAACATGATATGGCCAAAGACGCACTCAAATGGGCTGCTTTGACTTACGTTGTAGCAGCTGCTGGTGCAGTAGCTAACTTACTTTATTATTTAAGTATGTTTTTGGGCAGAAGAGATTAAATTTTAGTTCATTGAAAATATAAAAACCACGAATGTAACATTTAATTTTTGTTGAATTCGTGGTTTTTTGTTGTATTTTCGTAACTCTCAAACTATAAAAAACCAACAAAGTGATTTCTCAATTCAATTTTCCTACTAAAATCCGTTTCGGTGCGGGAGTAGTTGCCGAACTTCCTGCTTATCTGAAAGACAATAATCTTTCAAAACCTTTGGTTGTGACTGACCCAAACGTAGCCGATTTGCCATTTTTCAAGCAAATTGTTCAAGATTTAACGTCAAAAGGCATTAGTGTTGAAGTTTTTAGCGATATTCATAAAAACCCTGTTAAGTCAGATGTTTACAAAGGTGACGAAGCCTATTATGGCACTAACCGAGATAGCATCATTGGTATCGGTGGCGGTGCGGCAATTGATGTGGCAAGAGCAATTTTATTGAGAATCAATCACCGAGAAGATTTATTTAAATATGATGATTTGATTGGTGGCGATGTTTACGTTACAAACGATGTTCCGCATTTTATCACGATTCCGACAACTGCCGGAACGGGAAGCGAAGTGGGCCGAAGTGCCATCATTGCTGACGACGAAACGCATCAGAAAAAAATCCTTTTCTCGCCAAAATTGATTGCCAAAATCATCTTTGCCGACCCAATGCTAACAATTGATTTACCGCCGTTCATTACCGCGGCAACGGGTATGGATGCACTCACACATAATATGGAGGCATTTTTGGCAAAAAACTGGCATCCAATGTGCGATGGAATTGCTTTGGAAGGAATCAGACTGATACATGAGTCTTTGGAGAAGGCAGTAAATAAACCTGCGACCGACGTTCAGTATTTAGAGTCACGTAGCAAAATGTTGATTGCTTCCTTGATGGGTGCGGTTGCGTTTCAGAAAGGTTTGGGCGTAGTTCATTCGTTGGCACACCCACTTTCATCTTTGCTTGATACACATCATGGTTTGGCCAATGCCGTAAACATTCCCTATGGAATGAAGTTTAATATTGCAGGTTTTGAAGACAAATTTCGTCGCATCGCTCGCACACTTGACTTAAAAGATGAATCTGGCGAAGCTGTTGTGCAGTACTTATTTGAATTAAATACTAAAATAAATATTCCGCATCGTTTGCGAGATATTGGTGTGAAATCAGAGCATATTGAAACATTGTCCGATTTGGCAATTGCAGATTTTGCTCACCCAAATAACCCGAAACCTGTAACGAGAGAAGATTTTAAAAATCTTTACCTTGAAGCATTATAATTTATCAAAAAACCATAAATTTGTTTTAAAAGACATTAATTGTACCACAAATACATAAAAACAGCGTATTTGTGGTTAATAATATTTCATAAAACGCCTATTAAGCAGTTGGGCATTTTTAATCGACAAATTTGTTTTTCATAAAAAACTGATAGCCAGTATTTTATGTTAAGATTGAATATCGACTATTGACCGTGGACTAATTATTTATGTGATTCAAAATATTTACTGTCATGAAATTCGCTTTGGCTTTCACTCTCTTACTTTTATTTTCTAACCAAATTTTTGGACAAATAAACAATAATAAATACGACTATTTTTTGAGGAAAATACAAATTGCAGGAAGTAGCGACAGTAAAATTGTTGTAAATAAAAACAATGGTGACACAACCTTTCAGGCGTACTATAATTCGAGAGATGTGGTGAATAACACCCAGCAAGAATTTACAAAAACATATAAAGGCACGCCTTTTTTCAAGAATGGCTGGCATAAAGGAGAAATAAGTACCCAAAGTGGAAAAGATATGGAGTTTTTGATGGCTTTCAACATGCAAAAAAATGAACTTTATATTGTAGAAGATGTAAAAAAAGATGCCGTTACAATCAAACCAGAAGCTTTTACTATTTTAGGTCATCATTTTAGTAAGTTTGAAAACGCCTATTATGAAGTTGTACATATCAGTAAAAATACACTTCTAAAGGAATATTCTTGTGTTTTACATAGTAGCAATACTGAAAAAACTGGCTATGATGCTTCGGGTGAATACGAAGGTGAATTTGTAAAGTCTTCTAAATATTTTATTCTAAAAGATGAATCGTTAGTTCAACTTCCGAGAGGAAAAAACTTCTTTAATCTTTTTGGCGATAAAAAACTTTTAGTTGAGCAATATGCTAAGGCTAATAATATAAATCTTAAAACAGAAAACGGACTCGTAAGTACTTTCAAATACTACGATTCACTTGAAAATCCTCAATGAAAATAGGTATTACAGATTGTGGAGATAAACATCCAATCTATGAAAAATGGATTTTATCACAAAATTCTTTGGTTGGTACTCCACACCTTGAAGTGATTAAGCTTGGCTATAAATTTAACAACCTGCATGAAATAGAACAGTGCGACGGCATTGTTTTGACTGGTGGTGAAGATGTACACCCAAGTTTATATAATCGGCCTGAGTTTTTAAGCTTATGCAATCCGAATTTTATGGACGAACGTCGCGACGAATTTGAATGGAAAGTATGCGAACATGTCTTTAATAAACAAATACCAGTTTTAGGCATTTGTAGAGGTTTACAACTAGTAAATGTATTTCTCGGTGGTACACTGATTCCTGATATACCGACTGCTGGTAAAGAAAACCACTCTAAATATTATGAAGGACAAGACCGTTATCATAACATAGAAATTTTACACGACTCCGAACTTTCTAAAATTACAAATATAGTATTTGGCGATGTAAATTCTGCACATCATCAATCAGCTGACATTATCGCCAAACCTCTAAAAATTAATGCCTTATCTGATGATAGAGTTGTGGAGGGATTGGAGTTCGACTTCGCTGATTCTATTGGGTTCGACTTCGCTCACCCAACAGAACCCTATTCGGTGGCTGAGCGAAGTCGAAGCCATCGAAACCACTATTTAATGCTCGTACAATGGCACCCCGAACGAATCATTAATGCCGAACAAAATAATTTTTCTTATAAAATTCGACAAAATTTTGTCGAGCATATTCAAATAAAAATTCAATAATGACACTCGATTCTTTTCTAGAAAAACTCAACGAAACCCCTCAAGAAGTAGCATTTACAGATACTATGGCCGTTGTGGAAGCAAGATATGATTTTACGCCAACGGCTTTTCAAAATGGCGATTTACGCAATGAAGCTGGACAAAACTCTGGCTCATGCAAATTATTTTCGTTCGCAAAACTCCAAAACTTTTCGGTAGAGCAAACCCTTAGTTGCTTTGGCGATTTTTATCGCAAAGATGTACTCGAAAACCCTGAGGCAACAAACCACCAAAATATCAGAAACTTTATGAAAACTGGTTGGGATGGTATTACTTTTGAAGGTGAAGCACTTTTAGAGAAAAAATAAAGAACAATATGTGGCACATCTTCGGAGGCGTGCCACATATTATCTTACATTTTTAAAGTTTCTCACCAATCGGCAAACCAATAGATTTTAATAAAAGTGAAGCATTGAAACTCTTACAAACACCTACTTTTATCAAATAATCGAATAATAATTCACCGTTTTCGGTGGCATACTCGAAATAATAATTTTTAACTTCATCGGGGAATTGATCTGAAATATCAGTCATTCGCAAATCATGTGTAGCTACCATTGCATAAGCTTTTGAATTGACTATTTTATCCAGTAATGCCATCGAACCAGCTAATTTGTCCTCAGAATTTGTTCCTCTCAGCATTTCATCAATCAAAAACAAAGCATTTTCATTATTATTAATAGCCGATAAAACTAACTTAATTCGTTCGATTTCGGCCTTGAAAGTAGAAGCGTTTTGTTGAATAGAATCTTTGATTCGCATATAGCAAATCAATTTTATACCGAGACTAATATTCATTTTTTCGGCAAAAACTGGGCAACCCGCATACGCCAAAATGATATTTAGCCCCACTGTACGCAAAAATGTACTTTTACCCGACATATTTGAGCCTGTGATGAGGGTAAGTCTATTTTTTTCATCAAAATCAAAACTATTACAAACCACATTTTTGGTATTGATGAGCGGATGTCCCATTTCTTCACCATATAATTTGAAAGTTTTGCTATCGTTTATTTCTGGAAAACACCAATCAGGTTTATTGAAATGAAGATTTCCGATGCTGGCATACAATTCAAAAACTCCAATAACATCAAATATTTTCTCAAAAAAATCAGGGTTTTCTTTCAGCCAAGCCCTCAGTTTGATTAATTGAACTGGCTGAAAGGGTGTAGCTAAAGTCAAGAAAAGCGAAGCCAGCATATTTCGTCGCATATCTAGTTTTTTCAAAATCACCACAAAATCGTCAATCGGATTTTTGGTATGTAGTTTTGAAATGGGCAATCGTTCATGTGCCGATTTTAAGACTTCCGCCCTCCAATTTTCTTGAGCGATGAGTCCAGTTGCGACACCAAATTTTTCCATCAAACGCCCTGCTCCAGCCACCGTTTCAAAATATTCTTCGGTGTGATTACGGTTGATTCCAGTCAATCTAAAATTTATCAAAGCCAAAACCACCACACCATAACCAGCAAACGAAGGTGACACAAAATAAGTAGATGCAAGGATGGTTGCCCATAAAAAAGGCAAGATTTGAGTATAAATCGCAATAAATTTCTCCAATTTTAACACTGGCGGATGCTCAATTTGATTCAGTACTTTACTTACGCCACGCTCTTCGTTTGAAATCTTAAACATCGAAGCAAAAAAACTCAATCGCCAATTGGTTTTATCAGCTATTTCTTTCGCTGCTTCTTGTTTTTGATTGACTGAAAAAGTCTCATTTTCACCCAAAAGTAGTTGAGCCAGATAATCGCTTCCTGACTTACTTTTTGTTCTATTTATCAAATGAAAAAGCGTTCCTTCCCCAAAAATATCCAAGTCTTCACTAAAACTATGCGTTGGTCGGCCATATTCTTGACCATTATAATACATTCCCGAAATTCCTTCCAAGCAAGTCAACTCATTTTTAATCACGGCGAGCGTTGTTTCTTTCAAATCAATTTCGGAATCAATTTTTTCGTGAAACTTTACCAGATAATAAAATCCAAAAATGCCGCCAATGATTGATAATCCACCGACGATTTCGTTGAGTTTGAAAAGCTGATAGACCACAATCAACAACCCAATAATCAGCAACAATCGGAACATCGAAATTTGGTCACTTTTCTTTTTTAGTACGGCTATTTCAGTAAGTAATATTGTTATTTTTTCTTGATAAGTCTTTTCCATCTGAGCATTTTTTGTATTCCTCACAAAAATAGGCAACTATGTCGGAGTTTTAGGAATAAATGAAAAGTTTATGCTTATTTTTGTCTGCAATCGTACATGTTTTGGGTTATAGTGTTAGACAAAGTTTTTTACAAGTAGCTTATTGAAACTCTGTGAAAAGCTCCGAGCAACTCCGTTTCCAAAAAAATTGACTTAACTTTTATAAAATTTATATGCAAATCATCAATCCAGCCACCGAAGAAATCGTTACAAACTTAAAAGAGGATTCGGCCGAATGCTTAAAAAACAAACTCAAAAACCTTCAAAAAGGACAAAAATCTTGGGCGAAAGTTAATTTAAAAAAACGTATCGCAATCATCGAAAAATTCGCTGAATTATTGGCCGAGAATATCGAAGAATTGGCCGCAACGCTCACTTCTGAAATGGGTAAACCACTCCAACAAGCTCGTAATGAAGTGAATGGAGCAAGAGGAAGAATCAAGTTTTTTGTTGAAAACTCGCAGAAATACTTGAAAGATGAAGTAATGACCAAGCAAGAAGGACTTACCGAACGCATTTCTTATGAACCATTGGGCGTAATCTGTAATATTTCGGCGTGGAATTATCCTTTTTTGGTGGGTGTGAATGTTTTTATTCCTGCCTTGATTGGTGGAAATGCAGTTTTCTACAAACCATCAGAGTTTTCGACATTGACAGGCTTAAAAATTGAAAAGTTTTTGAAAGCTGCTGGCGTTCCAGAAGACGTTTTTGCAGTCGCCGTCGGTGCAAAAGAAGTAGGTGAACAACTTTTGGCAATGCCACTCGATGGCTATTTCTTCACAGGATCTTATCGTACTGGACTTTATATTTATGAAAAAGTAGCTCCAAAAATGGTGCCTTGCCAACTCGAATTGGGAGGCAAAGACCCACTTTATATTGCCGATGATGTGGCTGATATTCAGTCAATTGCAGCTGGAACTGCCGATGGTGCTTTCTACAATAATGGGCAAAGCTGTTGTGCAGTTGAGCGTATTTATGTACACGAAAAAGTATACGATCGCTACGTTGAGGAATTTGTAAAAGAAGTAAAAAGCTATAAAATTGGTCAGCCCACCGATGATGGTGTTTATATCGGTGCTTTGAGCCGAAAATCTCAATTAGATTTTCTCGAAGAACAAGTGCAAGATGCCATTAAAAAAGGTGCAACGCTACTGACTGGCGGAAAAAGAATTGAAGGACAAGGCTATTTCTTCGAGCCAACGGTTTTGACAAACGTTAACCACAAAATGGATGTCATGCAAGACGAATCTTTCGGGCCAATTATAGGCATTATGAAAGTAAAAGACGATAAAGAAGCAACAAAATTGATGCAAGATACTGAATACGGCCTCACGGCGGCGGTTTATACGCCCAATAAAAAACGTGCCGAAACAATATTGAAACAGGTGAATGCTGGAACGAGTTATTGGAATTGTTGCGACCGTGTTTCGGCTCCGCTTCCGTGGAGTGGACGTAAACATTCGGGTTTTGGAGCTACACTTTCGCACGCAGGTATTCGTGCGTTTGTGAAGCCAAAAGCCTGGCATTTGAGAGGATAATTTTGATTGACGAATGTCTTCGATTTACGATTGATGATTTATAATCCTAAAAGCATTAAACACGAATAACCGTAGGCAACGCTTACGGAAACAAAAAACGCA
This sequence comes from Emticicia sp., assembly GCA_017495105.1. Classification (GTDB taxonomy): domain Bacteria; phylum Bacteroidota; class Bacteroidia; order Cytophagales; family Spirosomataceae; genus Emticicia. The sequence continues at coordinate 12,009 of JAFEIL010000490.1, forward strand.
ATAACAAGTTCAACTCCTTCAGAGTTGCTTGTTCCATTGCTATATAACTATTCCATGGGTTTCACCCACGGCTATTCAAGTTTAAGCCTTTCAGGCTTTGTCTAAACCAGTAACCAATTCACCAGTAACCAATAACTATTCAACCATTTCAATAATCAACAAATAACCAAAGTATGAAAAAAATAGTACTATTTGCCCTTTTAGCGGTCAATTCGGGTGTCTTTGCACAAACAACTCCTGCTAAAAGGCAACTCAAACCCACTGATGTTTATCGTTTACAAACTTTAAATGACCCACAAATTTCACCCGAAGGAAATTGGGTAGCATATTCTCTTTCGAGTATAGATTCAGTAAAAAACAAGCGTAATTCTGACATTTGGATGCAATCATGGGACGGAAAAGAATCAATCCAACTTACTTTTTCGCCCGATGGAGAATCAAAACCTCGTTGGAGTCCTGATGGAAAATATTTGTCATTTACTTCTTCAAGAAATGGACTAACGAGTAGTCAAATTTGGCTTATGGACCGCCGTGGCGGTGAAGCCAAACAACTAACCGATATTAAAAAAGGTGATTTATCGGACTATGCTTGGTCGCCCGATGGCAAGAAAATCGCTTTGGTTATCACCAACGATACAGATACAACAAAATCAAAAACAACAAAACCAATTGTCATCGACCGTTTTCATTTCAAGCAAGATGGTGAAGGCTATTTAATGAAAAAAACTACGCATTTATACCTTTTCAACCTCGAAACCAAGAAAATAGACACACTTACGAAGGGGATTTACGATGAAACTTCTCCAAAATGGTCGCCAGACGGAACACAAGTCGCTTTCATCAGTAACCGAACCGAAGACCCAGACCGAAATGAAAACACCGATATTTGGGTAATTGATGCAAAAGCAAACGCCAATATGAAGCAAATCACGACTTTTACTGGTCGAGATTATGCCCACGAATGGAGTCTAGACGGTAAACAAATTGCTTATTTACGCACAACCTCGGCAGAAAGTTATATTATGTATGACCAGTCGATTTTGTGTACAATATCAAAAGATGGTGGCGAACCAAAATTACTTAGCAAATCTTTAGACCGACCAGTTGGTAGCCCAAGATGGAGCAAAGATGGGACTTCAATATTCGCCATTGTTTCCGACGACCGTACAAGATACATCGCTAATTTCTCAGCGGTAGATGGCAAGATGACCAAGTTTGTTGGCGGAAACCGAAGTTTTATGGGTATAGAAAAACACATTTCGGGCAATTTACTTGCAAGCATGAGTGACCCACAAACACCGAGCGAACTCTATGCTATCGAAGCAGCAGTTGTCAGAAAACTCACCAAACACCAAGATGCGTTTTTAACACCTTTAGCATTGGCAACAGTTGAAGGTTTTACCTCGAAAAGTAAAGATGGAGCTTCGGTTTCAAACTTGCTTTATCTGCCTGCAAATGCACAAAAAGGACAAAAATTACCAACTTTGCTATTTATTCATGGCGGTCCAGTAGCACAAGATGAGTTTAGTTATGATATGTCTCGTCAAATGTTGGCAGCCGCAGGATATGCCGTTGTAGCAGTAAATTATCGTGGTTCAAATGGACGTGGCTTAGATTTCTGCAAAATCATTTCGGCCGATTGGGGAAATAAAGAGGTCTTGGACATTCTGGGAGCAACTGATTATGTGGTGCAAAATGGCATTGCTGACCCCGAAAAATTAGGTATTGGTGGCTGGAGTTATGGCGGAATCTTGACAAATTACACGATTGCAACTGATTCTCGTTTCAAGGCCGCTTCGAGCGGTGCAGGAGTTTCGTTGGTTTCTTCGTTGTATGGTGTTGACCAATATATTTTGCAATATGAGCATGAATTAGGTTCGCCATGGAAGAATTTTGACAAATATATTGCACTTTCATATCCATTTTTAAAAGCCGACCGCATCAAAACTCCTACGCAGTTTATGGTTGGGCAAAGCGATTTCAACGTTCCTTCTGTGGGTAGCGAGCAAATGTATCAAGCATTTCGCTCATTGGGTATTCCGACTGAGTTGATTATTTATCCAGACCAGTTTCACGGTATTACAAATCCGAGTTATCAAAAAGACCGTTTTGAGCGATACATCGCTTGGTTTAACAAGTATTTGAAGAAATAATTATAAAAAAGACTTTGCTAAGTGATGTTTCCTTTAGCGAAGTCTTTTTTAGGTATAAAATTCTTTTTAGGCATTTAAAAAAACCTTTTTTAACTCAAAATCCTTCTATCGTCCTATTTTTTCACTTCTATATCTATATAATTTGTCTTTGTTCGGATTATAAAATATATTTGGATAATACAATTCGTATCATATTCAATCCTCTATAAAAAAAACAAATGGAAACCCTTAATCTCAACCGTCGAAAATTCATTCAAGGAGTTTCGGCAACGATTGCCTTATCTACCCTTGGCACAAAGGCCAATCCTGTTTTTACTCCCGTCAAAACCTATAAAGTAGCCTTAATCGGTACGGGTTGGTACGGAAAAAGTGATCTTTTCCGCCTCATTCAAGTAGCCTCGGTTGATGTAGTTGCCCTTTGCGACCCCGACCAAAATATGCTTAAAGCAGCGGGAGATTTGGTAGCAAAAAGACAAGAATCGAAGCAAATTCCAAAGCTTTATGGCGATTATAGAAAACTATTGGCTGAAAACAAACTCGATATTGTGTTGATAGGTTCACCCGACCATTGGCACGCTCTTCATGCCATTGAAGCCTTGAAATCGGGAGCAAATGTTTATGTACAAAAACCTATCAGCACCGATATTATTGAAGGAGAAGCAATGGTAGCGGCGGCTCGAAAATACAATAAAGTGGTACAAGTAGGCACACAACGCAAAAGCACACCTCACTTAATAGAAGCCAAGAAAAACATCGTTGATGCCGGACTTTTGGGTAAAGTTTCGCACGTAGAAATGTGTTGCTATTTTCACATGAGAAACAACGGAAACCCACCAATTGAACCAGTTCCTGCATTTTTTGACTATGAAATGTGGACGGGACCAGCACCATTGCGTCCGTATGATGGATTACCTCACATTCGTTGGTGGAGAACTTTTAATGAATACGGCAACGGAATTATGGGTGATATGTGTATCCACATGTTTGACACCGTAAGGTGGATGTTGAAACTCGGTTGGCCAAAACGTGTGAGTTCACAAGGTGGAATTTATGTGCAAAAGGAAGGAAAATCGAACATTTCTGATACGCAATCGGCGGTTTTTGAATATGACGAACTGAATTGTGTTTGGCAACATCGCTCGTGGGGAACGCCTGCCAATGCTGATTATCCTTGGGCTTTTATTTTGTATGGCGATAAAGGAACGCTTTATGCCAGCACCATGAAATACACTTTTGTTCCACAAGGCAAAGG
>JAFEIL010000131.1 GCA_017495105.1 Emticicia sp.
GGTCAGCAGACATCCAATAATGGTCTTTTTTTGCAAATATCCGACCTTAAAAGCGATAAAGCAAAAATGAAGTCGAATTTTATAGAAGAAATAATCAATTCCCTTTGAAACAGGTAGTGCAAATTTATTTAACGCATCGAAAACCCAAGTGCATCAAGGAAGTTTCGGGCGAAGTAAAGGAGCGGCCCGAAACTCGATAACCATGACACCAACCTGGCTCGCAGAGAAAAGAACCACCCTTTTCGGCTTTCTCGATGGTATCAGTCGCCATTATACCGTTGGCCATATCAGCATAATTGAATTTCCAGTTATCACACCATTGCCATACATTGCCTGTCATATCTGTCAATCCAAGTGGAGTTTTACCAAAATGTCCAACGGGCGATGTGTAGAAAAAGCCATCAGTATTTTTATTAAAATCTGGAAAAACGCCATTCCAAGTATTAGCAAGTGCTTTGCCATCTTTAACTATTTCATTACCAAATGGGTAAATATGGCGATCGTTTGTAGCGTTTCGAGCAGCGTGTTCCCATTCTATCTCTGATGGCAATCGTTTTCCTGCCCATTTTGCGTAAGCAACGGCATCATACCAAGAAACCTGTGTAACTGGATGATTATCAGGTGCTTTCGTTTGGTCTTTTCCGAGCGGATATTCCCAATTCGCTCCTTTTTTCAAAATCCAACCTTTAGTTTCTTTATCAAAAAAACCTCCGTCACCAAAGTTTTCAGCATAAGTTTTATAGTTTGTTGCCTTAATAAATTCACGAAACTGAGCCACCGTTACAGGCGAAATATCCATAAAAAATGGTTTTACTTCTGCCCAAAACATGGGTCTTTCAAAATCCATTCCATCAGTTGTACCGATTTGTGTAAATCCGCCTTGCACATAGACCATCCCCTCTGGAATAAACAAATTTTTAGGAATTTCTTGCTTCGGAAAGGTCTTGGGAGCTTCTTTTAATATTTTTACAATTGGAGAAAAATCAAAAGAGGTTTGGTCTGCTTTTTTTTCGGAATTGCAGGAAAAATTAAGTACAGAAATAAGAAGTATAATAGTATTTTTCATATCATTAATTACCACCAAGGTACAAAGGGACACAGAGTTGCATATATCTTTTCTTAGTGCCTAAGTGGTGAAATTTAATTTCATAAATCAATCAAACAACGGCCAATTCACGCCTAAAAAGAATGTACGTCTCAAACCTGGATACGTTGAACTTACGTAATATCCATTACTAAGAAGGCCTTGATTGACATGAGCAAATTTCAAGAAAAGTCTGACTTTATTGATTTTTAAATCGGCAAAAATATCGGCAACTGGAGTTCCCCAAACTTTTTGTTGGTCTTGCAAAAAAAACTGACGAGTAAGTGGCATATAATTATTGGCATAATACGCCGAACGGTGATAAATCTCTACACCAGCATTAATATGTAAAATTTTTGCATAGATAAATTCGTAAACAATAGTGGTATTATTGGTAATTTTTGGCGTTGGAAAACGATTTTCAGCCGAGTTGGCATTGTAGTATAACTGATTGGTTATCAGTAATTTACGCCAACGATATTCTACTCCAAGTCCAACTCGTAAGATATTAATGGCCGAGGATTCTTGCTTTACTTGAGCTTTTTTGTCGTAATAAATGAAGTTGGTTATTAATGAATTAGTTGCACTCGGTGAAAGTACAAAATTTCCTCTACGAATACTAGATGAAGCATAAAAATTGACCGTGGTGGTATTTTTAAAAGTAGTGTCCCATTTATAGGCATGACTATAAAAATACTCATCTAAAATTGTTGGAGGAACACGCAACAACGAAAATCCAGCTTTTAATTTTGGACTCAAATATTCTGCTTGAAGTTTCAGATTTCCGATTGAACCGATTGTTCCGAGTTCAACTTCTACATATACTCTTCTTACGCTATCAGGGAAGAAATAATTTGCCCAACCGCCAACTAGGGTTTCGGGTTTGAGTTTAAGTCGCAAGGTATCACCTCCAAAATCAGATTTTAAATTATAAAAACGCTGACGCAAGTAAAGTCTATACGCAAATCCTTTGTAAATTCCCTTCACCCCAAATTTATTTTCTAAGAGACGATAACGCAAATCCATCGAAAGTGTGTCTTTCGAACTTTGTGGTTTAGTAAAATAATATACACTCCGTGCAGCCGAATCTGATCCAAAATTCACATCAGTATATAAATCTCTGCGTTTCTGATAATCTAAAATATGATACACCTGAAAACCATTCGTGAGTTTGTATTGATGATAAAGATGCAATTCATTTCGCCAATCTCGTGAAGACGCACCTTTGAGCTTAGACAGAAAATCACGGTAATTTCCTAAGCTACTTTCTGCTACAAAAGCACTTGTATCGGATAATGGCTTGATGCCACCTTGCTCAAGCGGAGCATGATTAAAATGATTATAACTTCCGAGAATAATATATTTTTCGTTTTTCGACTCATAATTTGCATGAAGCATTGCTGCCCAGCTATCTACCAAACGTTCTTCACGAGTTTGTGGAGCTCCATATTGTTTTGACGAAGACATTCGCCTTACATCAAGCGTGGCATTGAGTCGAGGTTTTATATTCTGAGAGTGCGTAAAGTGCATAATCCCCGTACCTCCACCCGACTGCACATAATTGACATTAGTATAAGGTGATTTTGTATTGAAATAGGTAGTTTTTAGTACATCAAAGGCATAAGCACCGTAGGTCGAATATCCTAAATTCTTGGCAATATCAGTAGTAGGTGTAAAGAATAATGGTTTGATTGCTGTTCCTATATTTCCTAAATCTTGATAAAGAAGCCCACTGCGGAGATTAAAATCAAATAGATGAAAGTTTGTTAGGATGGTATCTGGATTATAAAAAGTTTTTCGATTATTTAGAATATCGTCTTCAAAAATATATTTGACGGTCTTGGTACTATAAATTTGCTTTGTAGAATCATCAAGAATTTGGGCAAACGAAAACCCATAAAATAACGACAATAAAAATGTTATGTAAATATATTTTTTGTTCATCTAAATATTCAAAAGCTAAAATAGCGGTGTACTACAAACGAATCTAGAGATTCGTTTGTCAAATTATAACGCAATTTACGGCAAATCTTTGAAAGGAGAATGAAGAAAAGATTGTTAAT
>JAFEIL010000445.1 GCA_017495105.1 Emticicia sp.
GTCCGAATCAGTGAAGAAACTAGTAAGTATTTTTCCGAGTCTATCACCAATAATATCAATTGCTACCATAAAATAGCCTTTATAATGGGCATTATTCCACAACGAAAATCCAATAAAAGCCAAGACTAAAAAAATAACGAATCCTCGCCACCCCATTAACCATTTTAATCCTTTATAAATATTATTTGATTTAATATTGGTAATAAAATATAGAAAAAAGAATATACCCGTGATTAAAACCATTGCCATGGCTTGACATAATCCTACAACAACCATCAAAATCAGAACAGACCCCAAGATTGCAGCTCGCCATAAAATTCTAGCTTCGCTTCTAAATAAAATAACTCCAGCGACAATCCCTATATAAGCACTTTTTGCGTAGATATGTGGATTTCCCATTGATGACATTCCACCTTCATCACCAAAACTAATGGCAGCACGCATACCAAACATATAGGCTGGGTTTCGAACAATATAATAAAGCAAACTGATACCCCCTAAAGTGCAGAATGCCAAGGTGAAATATAGAAATGTAGATTTGAGGCTATTGATTGATATTCCTGCAAAAATAAACATTGCGGTCAAAAATACAAGTTGATTACCAACCTCAATTGGGGTATTTGTAAACCAGCCTCGATTAGGTGCATAAGCTGCTAAATAGGATAATGCTATTATTCCGTAGAAAATACACATTAAATAAGCTAAGGTATTTGCTTGGTAAAGTTTTTTTGGATTTAGTGGGAATGCTATCAATAAACTTAAAATTGCTATCCCCGCTGTAAATGCTGTACTGCCTTGAGCCAATTTTAGTCCGTCTCGTAAAAAATAGACGAGTGGTAAACCTCCAAAGAAAAAACTAAGTCCTATACTTTGGCGATATTTATTGAATTTATTGAATAGCCAATCTAGGTAAATAAACATTTTAATACTTTTTTTATGCAAATATACCTCTCTGTTTTGGTAATTACAGTTTATTGTTTAAATTTTAATAATTTGAGCCTTAAAATTTCTTAAATTTGAATTTATTTACAACTTATTGAGATTTAATTCTCTTTATTATTAAAAAATCTTTTACTCGAAAACGCCGTTATTGAATGAAAATGCTCATAATTCACCAGTTCTTCTGGGCCCATTATAAAGCAAAAATATATACTGAACTTCAAAAAGTTGTTGATAAACATCCAGAAGATGAACTTTTAGTACTTCAAACTGCATTGAATGAATTTACGAGAGCGAAAATAGGAAGTATTGATTACAGTATTCATCAGTATAATGTAAAAGTATTATTTGAGGACTTTTATGAAAATACTACTTTTTGGCAACGTGTAAAAGCTTCAATTTATTGGGTTAATAAATTTAAACCTAATGTAATAAACTTGCCGGGCTATTATGAGCCTGCTATGAATGTTGTACTTTTTTATTGTCGATTAAAAGGCATTAAAGTCATTATTTCGGCTGACTCCACCGAAGGCGACAATCCAAATGTAGGATGGCGTGAAGCCTTAAAACGATTTGTTGTTTCAAAAGCCCAAGGATTTTTTTGCTATGGATCAAAATCTGCCGAATATATCTTAAAACTGGGAATGAAGTCTGAGCATATTTTGGTGGCAAATAATTCGGTTGATAACGATAGAGTAGACAATGTACACGCTGAAGCTCTAAAAACAAGAGAAACCGTTAAATATTCTTATAAACTTAGGAAATATAATTTTATTTATGTTGGAAGACTTATCGATGTTAAAAACTTAGATAATTTGTTGACTGCATATAAACCTTTGGCAAATTCGGATTGGGGATTAATTGTATTGGGTGATGGGAGTGAAGAAATCAAATTAAAAAAGTATAAAAGCGATAATAATCTTGATGGAATTTGTTTCATTGAAGGTCAACCATGGTATGATGTGCCAAAGATTTTGGCTCTTGCTGATGTTTTTGTTTTACCGAGTTATTCTGAACCATGGGGTTTAGTCGTTAATGAGGCAATGGCATGTGGGCTTCCGGTAATAGTTTCCAATAAGTGTGGCTCTGCTTATGATGCTGTAAAAGAAGGTATAAATGGATATACATTTAACCCTTACAACATAGAAGAACTTACGTTAGTTTTTAAGAAATTCGTTGATAGTCCTGAAAGTATTATACCTTTCGGTCAGAAATCCAAAGAAATTATCAAGCGTTTTTCGCCTGAAAATGTAGCACAAGAAATGTATGATGGTTTTAAAAAAGTAGTGTATGAAAATAAGTAGAGAAAATAACTTTGACCTTATTCGTCTTATTGCTGCTTTTCAGGTATTGATTTGGCATGGTTCTGTGCATTTTGACTTATCTGAAAGGCTTTATAATATTTTGGTTGTAATTTATCATTTTCCTGGAGTTCCAATTTTCTTTACTATTAGTGGTTTTTTAATAAGTTTTTCATTGGAACGGAATAACTTTAATTTAAAACAATATTTTAAGAATAGAAGTTTAAGGATTTTTCCTGCTTTGTGGGTTTGTACAATTCTAACAGCACTATTACTCCTTACTTTTGATAAAGTGGGTAGTTTAAAAGACTTAATTACATGGTTTGTCGCTCAAATTACTTTTTTTCAATTTTACGCCAGTGAATCTCTCAAATCGTGGGGAACAGGCCATCCTAATGGTAGTTTGTGGAGTATAGCAGTTGAATTGCAGTTTTATTTCGTCTTACCATTAATTTTATATATTATCAATATTTCTAAAAATAAATTGTTTATCAATTTATTACTACTGATAGTTTTTCTACTCTCGATTTTTATCAAGTATTTTATCCATAATAATGCGTTTATATTGCATAATGAATTATACGTTAAGTTGCTCAATAATACAGTTTTGATATATCTTCACTTTTTCTTGACAGGTATTGCAATTTATAAGAATTTCGAATGGTTATTGCCATATTTAAAAGACAAAGCAATGATTTGGCTCTTAATTTATGCGGGTTACGTACTTATATTTAAGTTTTGGCTCAAAGTATATGATAACAATTACGAAATAAGTATTTGGGGGATTTTGGCTAATACTATATTATCATTGCTTACGATTTCTTTTGCTTTTTCGTTTACGGAATTAAGCAAAAAGCTGTTACGTGAAAATGATATTTCTTATGGAATTTATATTTATCATAT
>JAFEIL010000196.1 GCA_017495105.1 Emticicia sp.
TAGATAGGTGTGCTACCGTTGGCTTTAGATGTGTGGTAGATATTCAAAATTGAAACTTTGCTTTAAACTTAAACCCATAAAAATGAAAATTATAACAACGTTCATTGTAGCCATTTCATTTGTGTCAATTAATATCATTGCTCAAAAAAATGTGTCTGAAAAGGCACATTCCAAGGGTGAATTAGTCTTCCAAACGGGTTTTGAAGGAAGCACTAAAGTTGTGAACGATTGGCATAAAAACGATTATGGTTCGCCTTTTCAGTATATGCAAGGTATTGATAGTACGCTTGCATTTAAAAACGATTGGAATAAAGATTGGGTAACCGTACTGAAGGGAGGTGTAATGCAAGTACAATATACAGGCGGCGATTCAACCAAAAGGTTTGCCAAAGTGATTACTGAACCAAATAATCCCCAAAACCATGTGCTTCATTATTGGTTGGACGATTCTTGGCAGGCTGATGGAGGACAAAAAAAGGCACGTATTCAAACTAATCTCTATGGTATCAAGAGCGGATTAAAAGAATTTACGCAATCGGTACGAGTGTTTCTGACAGAAGACTTCAATGCCATGAAAAGCTATCCACATAAAATCTCTTGGTGTACAATTTCAGAATTTTGGAACAATGAATGGTGGGTGAAAGATGAAAAATATGGTTTTAGAATAACACTCGGAATAGGTAAACCGACGGCAGAAACCAGTGAATTAAATTTTATATTAAATGCTGAAAATGGATTTCCCCACGAAATTTGGAACGCCGACAATCCAAAAGTGAAAGTACCAATTGGCAAATGGTTCACCCTTGATTATTACTTCAAAGAAGGAAACAAAGAAAATGGTCGAGTCATCGTTTCAATCACCCCCGATGGCGAGCCGACACAATTAGTTGCAGACGTTACAAACTTTACACATCGCATTGAAGACCCAAATCCGGATGGCTTCACAGGTTATAATCCTATGAAACTTTATACCTCAAAAGAGTTGATTTCCTATATAAAATCGCAAGGCAAGACCCTTCAAATTTATTGGGATGATTTTAAATTATGGACAAACTAAAAAAACTATGAAAGTATTAATTTTGCTCATTTTAAACCTATTTTGTGCAAACACTTTTGCCCAAACCTTAACGCCTAACTCCGTTCCCGAAGAATTTGCTTCGGATTATTATGAAGTAAAAGTAAACGGGAAGCCTGTACAAGTTTTTCATGCAGGATTAAATGTCTATTTCGCCAGTTTTGATTTTACTGGAAAAGCTGATGTAAAAGTTACTTCTAAATATAATTCTTCGAGTTATTCTGGGCAAACCTCAAATAAGGAATTGCCAAAAGTAGATGAAAAAGGCTATTGGCGAGGAGAAGTAAATATTCGCCCTTTGTCAAAAAATATAAAGCCGCTATTGAATGGGTCGGATGTGAGTTTTTCGCTTTCTGAAGCAGGCCAATATTCGGTTGAAAGAGCTGGAACGAGCTATTATAAAGACGATGTGATTTTTCTCTTCGCTAATCGTCCTGATGCCAGCATTCCTAATCTAGTGGCAAAAAATGTGATTCATCTTAAAGCTGGTATTCATTATCGAAATATTGATTTGAAGAGTGGGCAAACGCTTTATTTAGATGCAGGAGCCGTATTATTTGGTGCTATCAATGTTTGGAATGCTAAAAATGTGTCCATTTTAGGAAGAGGAACGGTTGTTTATTACGGACCACAGTCAGAAACACATGATGACGGTTGGAAAAATCAGAAAAACTGGCATCCGCTTACCACAAATAATGTGCAAGGTTTAACCGTTCGGGGTATTACGTTTGTGGGTAAAAGTCGCACATGGACAATTCAAACACATACTACTTTCGATGCGATTTTTGATAATATCAAGATTCTTGCCGTAAATCCCCAAAATATCAATGGTGATGGTATTGATTGGTACGGCGGCGGAAGAGCCAAAGTTCTCAATAGTTTTATTCGTTCAATGGACGATTGCTTTGCTTTTTTTACAAAAGATAGTTGTAAAGACATGTGGGCAACCACCAAAAATACGGAAGGAGAAGTTAAAGATATTTATATCGAAAATTGTGTACTTTGGTCGACCTTAGCCAATGTTTTTCGAAGTGGGTTTAATGGACAAGCCTTATCTACGGATAATATCAGCATGAAAAATTGTGATATAATTCATATCAGCAAAAGTGAGTGGTACGCTCCGTGGTCGTTGTTTTGCATTGTTAGTCCCAATAACAAAGGTAAGGCCAAACACAGTAATTATTTATTTGAAAAAATCAGATTTGAAGAGCCAACCGCCCTTTTTGGACTTCAAAATCCTGAGTCTTCTTTTCAAGATTTGGTCTTAAAAGATATAACCATGATTGGTGAACCAGTACCATCTCTTATCAAAAACAGCACAAAAAATATCACTTTCGATCATGTGATTTTGAATGGAAAATTAGTACTTTCTGAAAAGGATATTCCAATTAAAACGGGAAGTTTGATGCCTAAAAATGTTTTGTATCTGCAAAAAAAATAATTTTATATGAATTTCAAAAAAATACTCCTTTTGACATGTTTTTTGACTCCAATTTTCGGGGCGTGTAAAAAGGAAATAGCTGACATTGTTGTTACTCCAACAAAAACCAATACCACCAGTAATGGAAAACTCGTTGTCTATCCATCCCCTGGAGATTTGAGTAAAGTCGAACGTCTTACCCAATCAAACGACTACATAGTTGAATTAAGAAAATCAGGTGAAATAAGCTACCAACCATGTTTTGTGTATAAAACTGATAATTATTGGATAGATACCTATTTTGGCGGTAAACCAAAACCCCAAACTTCGGCTTCATTCACGAGTTTTGCTTTTGAAAAAACATCGGTGGAGGTAAAAATAACTTTTAAATCAACGGCAAATAGTGTAACGGTAAGACCGCTTAATTTTGGTATAAATCCATCTAGAAATGGCAACGTAATTACCTTCACTTTGACAGAACCTAAGAAGATTTCTATCGAATTTAATGACCGAACGAATCCGCTGTTTCTTTTTGCCGAAGCTCCCGACATAGAGAATAAGGCAGCAACTTATTATTACGGACCAGGCGTGCATAATATTGGTTTACAGAAAGTTATCAAATCGAACGAGTCGGTTTATATTGCTGCAGGGGCGGTGGTGGAAGGTTCGTTTATTATTCCATACAATACACAAAATGTAAACATCAAAGGACGAGGTATTTTGACGATGGGCGAATGGAAACACGAATCAACGGATATTACTTGGCTGGGACTTCACTCCGCAATCAAGGCAAATGGTGTAAGTAATCTACAAATGGAAGGCGTAATCTTTACCAATACTTGTGGTTGGACAATTCCAATTTACAACAGTGATAATTTGACATTTAATAACCAATTCAGAAACCTCAAAATGATTTCATGGAATGGAAATACGGACGGTATTTGGGTAAATGGTAATAATCATATTGTAGATGATTGTTTCATTTTTAATAACGACGATATAATCATGTCGCATGGGGCAACGAACTGTAAAATATCTAATTTGGTGGCGTGGGGTGGACCTTGGGGTAGGTTGTATTATTTATCAAATCAGGCATCCACAACAGGGATTTTATTTGAAAACATCAATTTGATTGGCAAAGATGGTGGTGTAGAATTAATTCAAGTGCTCGGCGAAACGGGTACGAAGATAAATATTGGGAATATTACATTCAAAAATCTGAGAGTTGAGGCTCATCCAAAAACAAACAACTACAATACCAATAAGTTTATTATATTTAATTCTGCTTATAAAAGTGTTACCAATTGGCTTTTTGAGGATATTACGATTGATGATAAAAATCCAGATGAAGGCGATTTTTACGGAACAGTAAACAGTCCAATCAATGGGGTGAAATTTAAAAACCTGAAAATTGGTGGAGTAAAAGTAAATTCATTATCAGAAGGAAATATGGATAAAAATGAATTTGCAACGGGAATCACATTTGAGTAAATAGCTAAACTAAAACTAATTATTTTAATAAAATCAATCATGCTAAACATTAATCGTTTATTTTTATTTTCATTCCTCTTTTTTGGTTTACTAGGTACACTTTCAGCCCAAAAAAATAAGCAGCTTTTTCCCCAAACGCCTGGGCGGCATTCCGTGGGGATGGTTTCTTATACTTACCGCCAAAGTTTTGCCAAAGATGTAGCCGCAACGCTAGACACCTTAAAAATATTAGGCATTACCGACATTGAGTTTTCTAATTTATTTGGTAGGAAAGCCGCCGATATACGTGCTTTATTAGACGAAAGAGGTCAGAAATGTTCTTCTTTCGGCGTAAGTTACGCTGATGCTCAAAACAAAACTGCCGAAGTAGCCCAAAATGCCAAAACGCTAGGTGCAAGTTTCGTGCGAGTTGCGTGGATTATGCAAAAACCACCTTTTACAATTGAAGATGCCAAAAAAGCCGTTGAAAATTTCAACAAGATTGGAAAGCAATTAAAAGATGAATTTGGCCTTACTTTCTGTTATCATAATCACGGATATGAGTACGCAAAATATGAAAATGGCACGCTCATGGATTACATTATTCAAAATACAAATCCCAATTACGTGAGTTTTGAATTAGACATTTTATGGGCATTTTTTCCAGGACAAAATCCTGCTGATTGGCTAAAAAAATATCCCAAAAGATATAAATTGATGCATTTGAAAGATTTGCGTAAAGGAATTATTGGCAATGATTCGGGTGGAACAGCAGTAGAAAATGATGTAGCTTTAGGAACAGGACAAATCAATATTTCTGAGATTTTGAAAGCTGCTAAAAAATCAAGTGTCGAGCATTTTTATATCGAAGACGAAAGTCCAAGTTACAGTAAACAAGTGCCGCAGACAATAAAATATTTGAAAAATTTAAAGAAATAGTTCTTATGAAATACATAATTTTTTTTAGTTGCCTTTTGAGCACATCTCTCTTTGCACAAAACATCAAAACTTGTCGTGCAGAATTGAGAAACGACACCTTAGTTATTGAAAATCAATTGATTAGCCGAAAGTTTTTATGGAATGGCGGAAATTTGATTTCTCGTTCATTGACTGATGTAAAAGCTGGAAAAACTTGGAAAATGAACGGCAATAAACCAGATTTATCATTTCCGAATCAAACTGAAAAAGCAGAAAATGCTAACTATTCTTCAAAAATCTTTGCTGAAACGGCCGTTACTCCCGAGCATTTAGAGGCCACAATTAGCTATTTTCTAGATAAATTAGAAATCAAACGTGTGTTTCGTTTGTACCCTAATTGTGCAGTCATTGCGTGCGATTTGTATTACAGAGGTGAGTCAAACAGTGTTTGGTTGCAAGCAGGAACTAACATTGCCGACATGGTAAATCTCGAAAAATTAACACCAAGCAATGCAGGAAATAATACGCCCGTCATCGAAAAATTTGAGCTAACAGGCAGACACTGGAAGCTTAATGCCGTTGAGTTTTTTGATATTACCGACCGTTTCAATAATTTAGTAAATGAAGTAAAAACAATTTCTTACCGACCAAATTTTTACCGTGGAAATTTACTTTTTGCCCACGATAATATAAACAATAACGGTGTTTTTATTCTAAAAGAAGCACCTACTTCAAATGTTCAATTGGCCTATCCAGGCAGTGATTTTTTTAATGAATTTGGTGATTTTAAGTTAATTGGAGCTGGTTTAAATCCTGCCGATTTACACCCAACTGAATGGCGACGTGGATATGGATTTGTCACAGGTGTATATGCAGGGGAGGAGATAAACGCTAATATTGCCTTGCGTGTATATCAGGAAAAAATTAGGATTCATAAAGTCGGAAGAGACGAAATGATTTTGATGAATACTTGGGGCGACAGAGGTCAAGATACTAGGGTAAGAGAAAAATTTGCTTTGGAGGAATTAGAAGCAGGGGCAAAACTGGGCATTACGCATTTTCAATTGGACGATGGTTGGCAAACTGGTCGTTCATCAAATTCTGCTTTGAAAGGGGGTTCACTGGAAAATATTTGGACGAATAATAAATACTGGGAACCCAATCCCGAAAAATTTCCTAATGGACTTGAACCAATTGTGAAAAAAGGCAAGGAGTTAGGCATTGAAGTTTGTATTTGGTTCAACCCTGCCAAAGATAATAGCAATGAATACTGGGAAAAAGATGCCGATGTTTTAATTGATATTTACAAGAAATATGGCATTCGTACTTTCAAAATTGATGGTGTGAATCTTCCAAATAAATTAGCGGAAGTCAATTTTAGAAAGTTTTTAGACAAAGTTAGTTTAGAAACAAACAATAATGTGGTTTTTAATCTTGATGTAACGGCAATGCGAAGAGGTGGCTATCATTATTTGAATGAATACGGCAATATTTTTCTTGAAAATCGCTACACCGATTGGACAAATTATTATCCATACACTACGCTTCGTAATTTATGGACTTTATCGAAATATGTGCCTGCTCAAAATCTCCAAATTGAGTTTTTGAATAAATGGAGAAATCTAGATAAATATCCTGCAAATGATATTTTCGCTCCTAAAAATTATTCGTTTGATTATCTTTTTGCCATCACTATGTTTGCTCAACCTTTGGCTTGGTTTGAAGGAACGGGTTTGCCAAGCGAGGCATTTGCATTAAGTAAATTAATAAAAACGTACAAAGAACATAATACTAAAATCCACAGCGGGCAAATTTTTCCAATCGGAAACGAACCTGATGGCAAGCAATGGACTGGTTTTCAATCTATCCTTAATGAGAAAGAAGGTTATATTTTAGTTTTCAGAGAAGATAATGCTTCAGCCCAAAAAGCTGTAAAAACTTTGTTGCCATCAGGAAAAAAGGCAAGTTTCAAACTCGTTGCTGGAACTGGAAAAGCCTTTGAAAGTCAAGCACTTGAAGGAGGAAATGTGGTATTTGAATTACCAGACAAGAATAGTTATGCCCTATTTTCTTACGAATTTAAATAGTTATTTATAATGACTTAGCTTTCTTTATTTCGATATTCAAAAGGCGAAACGTCCATTTGTTGCTTAAATAATCTTGAAAAATAAAAAGGGTCATTAATACCTTTCACACAAATACCTTTGGCCAATCAATGGGAAATAAATGTGTATATGATGAACTTACTCAAACTAAAGATATAATTTATGATTTTTCCTTTTCAAATCATAGTTTTAAAAACTATGATTTGAAATCTTCAAACTTACTAGTCAGAAATTTAGAAAAAAATTGTCCCCTAAAATGCAAACACTTGCATTTTAGGGGACTAAAAATATAGGGATTTTTATTACCTACCCATCCAGCCACCATCAACAGTAACAATAGTTCCATTTACATAATTTGCGGCATCCGAAGCCAAAAACAAGGTGATTCCTTTAAAATCTTCGGGAGTTCCCCAACGACCAGCGGGAATTCTCGACAAGATTGAGGCACTTCTATCAGGGTCGTTCCTTAAGGCTTCGGTATTATCTGTGCTGATATAACCTGGAGCCACTGCATTTACGTTTACACCTTTACCTGCCCACTCGTTAGCTAGGGCTTTTACTAAACTACCTATCGCTCCTTTGCTGGCAGCATAACCTGGAACAGTGATTCCACCTTGAAAAGTAAGTAGTGAAGCCGTAAAAATGATTTTTCCATTTTCTCGTGCTACCATTTCTTTCCCAAATTCGCGAGCTAAAATAAACTGTGAATTGAGGTTAATTTCCATGATTTCGTCCCAATATGCATCAGGATGCTCTGCGGCTGGTTTTCTCAATATATTTCCTGCATTATTTACCAAAATATCAACTACCAAGTGGGTAGATTTTACTTTTTTGATAAAATCATACAGAGCCGAACGGTCTTTAAAATCACATTGGTAGGCATAAAATTTACGACCTAAGGCTGTAATCTCTTTTTCGATTTCACTATTTTCCAGTTCTAACGAAGCTGAAACCCCAATAATATCTGCCCCAGCTTCTGCTAGTGCAATTGCCATCGCTTTGCCTATGCCTCTTTTACATCCTGTAACGAGGGCGATTTTTCCGTCTAATCTAAAACTATTTAAGATGTTCATTTTTAAGAATTTATTGAATTTCTAACAAATATTTCATGCCGGCAGGGTTTTGGTCAATGGTTTCAAAAACTTTTTTTGCATCTGTTAAAGGCGAAACTTGGGTTATCATTTTATCTAAGGGAAGTGTACCACTTGCTGCCAAGGCAATTGCCTCATCAAAGTCTTCTGGCTCATAAACTCTCGCTCCAATCAATTTTATTTCACGCCAAAAGAAACGGAATAAATCAACCGCTTTCGGTTCTGAATGAATGGCTACCATTACAATTCTTCCTCTCACTTTTGGCAACTGAGTCATTGCTGTTACGCCCGCTTGTACGCCCGAAACTTCAAAAACTACATCAGCCATTGCTCCATTGGTAAATGCTTCAACCGTGTGTACTAAATCTTGCTCAATTGGATTAACTGTTTGAAAACCAAGTGATTGTATGAAATCAATACGGTTTTTATTTACTTCCGATATTATGACATTTGCCCCTTTTTGGCGAGCGACCAAAGCCACTAATAAGCCAATCGGGCCACCACCAATGACAACGGCATTTTCACCAGCAACAACTTCTCCCAAACGTACGTCGTGGCAAGCAACTGCTAAAGGCTCAATCATCGCTCCGAGTTGTAGTGAAAGATTTTCAGGGAGTTTATGAAGCGTAAATGCGGGAACATTCCAATATTGCTGCATTCCACCCGGAGAGTCAATACCGATAAATTTAAGGTTTTGTCCGATGTGTCGATATCCGTTATCGGATGGCATTTCTACGCCTGGATTCAAAGGCCTAACAGTTACGTTTTCGCCTATTTTCCAGTCGCTTACTCCTTCGCCCAATTCCTCAATTACACCAGAAACCTCATGCCCAATGATTTGAGGTGGTTTTACTCGTGCATCCATCTTTCCGTGATAGATGTGTACGTCTGTGCCGCATACGCCCACATAAGCCATTTTTAGGCGTACTTCACCTTTTTCCAAAGGTTGTTTTTCTGTTGTTTTTAGGTTGAAGGTATGATTCCCTTCGTAAAATAATGCTTTCATATTTTATTATTTATCTTTGAATTAATTGTAAAACATTACCTTCTGGGTCTAAAAAAGTACGAACTTCTCCACCACCAGTTGCGGGTGAAAGTACACTAGTCCATCGGATATTATGATTATCTAGATGAGCAATTCCTGCCTCAATATCATCCACGCCAAATGCTACATGTGACCAACCTGGGGTTAAATTTGTGCGTACTGGACGTGGATTAGAGTCAATCGGTAATATTTCGAGAATCACGCCATCGGGTGCTTTGAGTAGCCAAATTGGGCGAGGGTCTTTAAAAACTACTTCAAAGCCTAAAACTTCACAATACCAATTTGATAAAACTTCTACATTTTCGGCAGCTACTGCTGGATGGTCAATGCCATTTATTTTGAATTTTTCCATTTTTTTGTCTTGTTTGAATATAAAATCCCCTTACCCAAAAAGGGTCTTGTTTGAAATACAGTAAGTTTCTTGTTTGAGTATCAGTTATTTAAGAAGTACGTTGAAGTATTTGCAGCATATTTCCTTCGGGGTCAAATAGATTTCTGACCTTACCACCACCAATGGCATTGATAACTTCTCCTCCCCAAACGATGCCTTTTGTTTCTAAAAAAATGATTGCTTGTTCAATATTCTCAACCCTCAAAGCCAAGTGTGACCAGCCAGGAGTCCAAGTGGTTCGATTTTGCCTTAAAGTATCGTCTTTTGGCATAATTTCGAGCAATGTACCATCTGGAGCTTTGAGCATCCAAACTGGTTTTGGATGTAAAAACCATTTTTCATATCCAAATACATCGCAATACCAATCAGATAGTTTTTCTACATCATCGGCAGCTACTGCTGGATGGTCTATTCCTAAAAATTTCATTTTGTTCGTTTTAATTTGTATTCATCTCCATCTTTTGTTATTTCCCAAGTACGTCCATGCCCCGAAATCATTGAAAAAGAATCATTGTCATTGAGTTGTAAAGTCCAATTTTTGGTATCGCTTTTTAAGGTATAACTATTGTTTATTACTTCTAAATTCCAATTAATCAATACATTAGGCTCATCCAAAGCTATGGCGTGAACAACGGTGCGAGTTGCTAATTTTTCTTTTTCAGTAAAACGAAAAACAAAACTATCTCCAGAGCTTCCCTCGCCTGATTGATTGGGTTCGGGGTGATAGGCATCGTGTAGAAAGCCGTAAACTGGAAATGAAAATGAGCCATTTCCGCCATGGAAAAGTTTCATACCTGCGTTATTTTTTTTTACAGTCAAACAGTTTTTCTCTTTCTGCCAAATAGTTTTTTCATCTCGATTATTCACCACCCAATTCCAAAGAGTTGTAACTGGATAATCTGCTGAAATCTTATCGACAATAAATAAAACATTACTTCCTGCCAAAATCCAACATCTTGAAAATGCTTGAATGGGTTGTCCATAAACCCTGCTAACTTCTGAACCAATTACTGAAATCACGTCATCTTTGGCACAAATCAACAAATTATCTCCTCTATCAATCTTTTCTCCACCTTTCCCATTGATGATTAATCTTCTTGTAAAAACGCTTTTTTGCTCTAACAGTGATGCTTTCGCTAAATCTTCCTGTAAACCCAAAGATTCTTTTTCAATCAAAAATGTACATGTATTATGTGTTTGTGAGCTACTTTCTAAGCCATGAATCAGGTTTCTATAACATGAATGCCCAGGGTCAGCCAAAAGTCTTTCGTGATTATGAACTAAAATAAAGCTGTTCAAATCACCGTGCAGATGCCCTAAGCCGTTGAGTGGTTGGCTTCCTCCGTTGGTAGCTATGATAGTCTTTCCTTCCCAAGCGTCACGAATGAATCCATTTCCGTTTGAAAATACAGTCGTTAAAGGCAAACCGGCTTCTTCAGGCGAAATACTTTTAGACTCGAAGGTCAAAAGGGGCAAGGTTAAAAATCCCCAGTCATTTCGCATACCTAAAGTTGCCAAATCGTGCGGTTCTTGATTTGGAACAGCAACATAATATTTTTCAAAAAGCCATTTTGCTAAACCTCTTTCAGTTTGGCCTTCACTTCTTGCGGCAACGTGCAGTAAAATATCTCCCGAAGGCCGGAAAATTGCGGCACTATCGTTAAAATTAGCAGCTCTAGCTCGTGGTTCATCGCCCCAACCTTGCAAAGGTTTGGTGTAAAACATGGAGGTGGCAAACCAATTTACGTAATGATAATTGTTGAATGCGGTGCGACGTTTCGCTGGATGATGAATTTTGTGGTATTTTCTTTGGACGGCTTCTTTTGCAAAAGTCAAGGCAAGTAGTAGATAATTACCATATTGTAAAGATTCACCATAAGAGCCATCTTCTTGCAGGGCATTTTGGCATAATTCAAACTCTGGCAATAATTCATTTACCGTTTTCTCATCTTCCAACACTACCGCCGAAACCATTGCACCGCTAAACAAAATACTTCTCCAATTAGCCAAATGAACATTTTTATCTAGCCATCTACGGCAATGTACAATACCTTTTTCTTGTAAGGCGGTCCTTATTTCATGTTGTTCGTTTTCTGAAAAAGCTTTTTTTGCTAAATCATAAACTGCCGAAACACCCCAACACAAATGAGCCGTTTCCAAATGCCCCGTGAATGGTTCAGCATGATCTCTAAATTCGGGACCTACCCATTCATAGTTGGTTTTTCTTACGATTTCGAGCGTTTCTCTTTTCAGCCAATCGGCCAATTCGGGCGTTGGATTAAGTGCATAACTCATAGCGGCATCCGACAAATATTCGGCGGCTGAATGCCACCAAATGGTCGTTGCGTTTGGTCCTAAGAGATTTTCCCAAGAAACTCGTTGGTAAACTCTTTTTTGTAAGGCATGAAAAAACACAGAAATCAAGGATTTTTCATCATCAATTTCATTTAAAATGGCTATTTTTTCGGTATCGGATAAAAATATTGACATATCAGAAATAACCTCCATTTTTCACTACGTCTGTCGGTTTCATGCCCGATTCTACCATTTCTCTGATTTCATCTTCTTTAAACATCAGTTTTTCGGTCGCCAATAATACATCGTAGGCGATGTTTTGCGGGATTGAGATTACGCCATCAATATCACCAAAAACCCAATCGCCAGGTTTGACAATGACCTCACCCATCAAAATTGGTTTGAGGTAATGATACATTCTAAAACGACCCAACATTCCTGTATTGGATTTGAATTGGTGGAATACTGGAAAACCTAAATCTAAAATGGCTTGGGTATCTCTAATGCCGTTGATAACAGCACCTCTACAACCGATTTTCTTAGCAGCCATCGTCATAACTTCACCCCATTGGGAGGTTACGGTATCACCAGTACAGTCCCAAACCACAATTGAGTCTTCATAAAGGGCTTCTAGCATTTCGGCTCTCATTTCAAACTCGCCTTCGGTGGTAATGTCAGGGCCACCTTTTACTGTAAATGCCAAACCCGCCAGCTTCATATTTTCTCTCAATGGAGAAAAATGCGAAGGCAAACTTGTTGAATGCATTTGATAGTTGAAGCGAAGTATATCATTGACCGCACCTGTATAAAGTTTGAGGTAGCGTTCACGCATTTCGGCGACTGGGATAGGAAAAGGGGACAGCCCCCTATCCCCCAGAGGGGGAACTTTTCCATTAGAAGTCATTTCATTTAATTGCACGTTATTTTTTTTGTTTGAATTCATTATGCTAAAAATTTCATGTTATCAAAATTGATTTCCCTAATCAACACATAGTCAGGCTGATTTAGTACAAAAACGATGACCCTTGCCACGTCTTCTACTTTCAAAAACTTCTCTCGTGGAACTTGGCGGTCGCCCCAATAATTGCTGTCGGTAGGCCCTGGGTTGATGTCGGTTACTTTAATTCCAAGTTTTAAGGCTTGGTCGGCGAGTCCGCTACTCAAACCCCTTGCTCCAAATTTGGAGGCACAATAAATAGGTGCATTTGGATTGGTACGCTGCCCTGCCATAGATATTACGGTTAGAATATGTCCCGATTTATTGGCTTTCATGACCTTCAAAGCCTCCCGATTACAGAGAAAAACGCCTTTTACGTTAATGTCCATCATTTTTTCAAAGGTCTCTAAATCGGTTGTTGAAAGGTCTGGCGAGGTAAGCCCAAGACCTGCATTGTTCAAGAGTGCATCCACTGTTCCGAATGATTCGATGCAAGCCGCAAAACCTGCGACAACATCAGTTTCTACACTTACATCGCCTTTGAAAGAACGTAAATTCTTATGCGAAACTTCATCAGAAAGTTGATTGGTACGACTAAAATCAAAGACTTTTGCACCTACTTCCAAGAGCATTAAAGCAGTTGCTTTTCCGATACCACTTGATGCTCCTGTGATAAATACTACTTTGTTTTCTAAATTATTCATGTTAATTTATCTTTGGTTTTTTTTGAAATATAAAAATGCGGCTACAAAGAGGCATAAAAAGCCCGAACCTAAAGCGAGTTGTCCACTTAAAAGTGTGCGTGAAGGAAAACCCATCATCACAAACATCGAGCCCGTGAGGGCAAAGGCAATGCCGTACATGAGTTTGATGGCACTGGCAAAAGCATCGTCGTTTGTACTTTCTTTGGCCGGTACAAAAGGAATTGTAAGTTTATGAAAAAAGGCACTAACTCGTTGATTATAAGCCGAATCTTTTGAAGGAAAATAGCCAGAAATAATGAATACTGCAAAGCAAAATATGATTTCAACTAAAGTGGCAATTGCCCATCTGATTTCTTCAATTGTTCCAATTCCTGCTATATTAAAGTAATCATTTTTTACAAAATTAAAGTGCATCAAAAATCCTAAAATCACCCCTCCAAAAAGGGTTACCAATGCCCCCCAAGGTTGAGATTTTCTGTTTAATACACCCACGATTACAGGGACAATCATCGGCACGGCAAAAATTCCTGCCAAAAGTTTATTGGCTTCAAAAGCTCCTCCAAAACCAGCCACGAATAATGCACCGATGGTAACGATAGAACCCACTAAAAGAGTCATTAGTCTGCCTACTAAAAGCGATTCTTTTCCACTGGCATTGGGTCTAAAAACCCTTTGGTAAATATCACGCGTTAGTACACTGGCTGTAACGTTGTATTCGGCACTAAGTACTGACATCGTAGCGGCAAACATGGCTGCCATCATCAAACCCATTATGCCTGAAGGTAAAAGTTTCACACACAATGCCACATAAGCCATTTCAGGATTGGCTAAATCTGGCAAAATTACTCGGGCAGCCAATGGTGGAAAAAGAAATATGATTGGGAAAATAAAGAAAAATAGTGCTGACAAACCTGCTAATTTTTGTCCGTCAGTTTCTGTTTTGGCTGAATAAAAGCGTTGAATAAAAGTCCAATTGCCTAAATATCTGATGATTAGCAAAATATAATAAGTCATTAACCAAAAAGGCATTCCTTTTTTACCGTTGAACCAAGTCATATTTTGTGGAATAACAGCTTGCATGTTTTCAATACCTCCTGCGGCATTGTAAGCGAGCGGAACTAAGATTAAGGTAGCAAAAAAGAGAATTACAAACTGCACAACATCTGTAACAATAACTGCCCAAAAACCACCTACAACGGTGTAAAGTGTAACTACAATGCCGCAACCAATCACTGCAGTTTCAAAAGGAATACCCGAAGCGGCAGTGATAAAAAGACCAATAGAATAAAGTTTTATCATGTCGTCGAGTAGTTTGAAAACTACACCACTCCACGAAAATATTTGTCGGATTGGGGCATTATAGCGGGTTTCTAAAAATTCCACTGGACTCATGATTCCTGCTCTTTTCCAGCGTTTGGCAAACAAACCAATGGCAATGAGTGAAGGAAAAACCGTACTCCAAATAACAGTAATGGCTACTAAACCATCTGAATAGGCAATGCCGGCGTAAGCCACAAAAATGAAAGTACTAAACTTGGTCATGAAATTGCTAATTCCGCCTGCAATCCAAGAAACGCCGTTACCACCTTTAAAATAATCATTGATGTTTTTGACGAACTGCCCTAAGAAAATACCAATACCCGACATCATTACCATGTACAGGACAATCGCAACGTAATCTGTATAATGTAGCGAAAGTGAGCCACTAAATGTAGGCAAAGAGAGCCATGTGTG
>JAFEIL010000483.1 GCA_017495105.1 Emticicia sp.
AGTTTTCTGTTTTTAGTTGGCAGTTTTCTGTCTTCAGTGGGCAATTTTCTGTCTTTAGTTGGCGGACATAATTTCCTGCTTTTCGCAGATTCAAACTTGTCCATATATTCAAAATTACTAAAACTATCGTCAGTATTACAAGACTGCTTACTGAAAACTGTTTTATTCATATATTCAAATTTATGAAAGTTGTTTTCATATTGCAAGACTGCCAACTACTTATTGAAAACTATACTACCTATGTCGTCTTTTAAAGATTTAATTGTTTATAAAAAAGCATTTTCTTTATCAATGGAGATTTTTGAAGTAAGTAAAGGATTTCCGAAAGAAGAAAAATATGCACTTACAGACCAAGTTAGGCGTTCTTCAAGGTCAGTGTGTGCAAATATTGGAGAAGCTTATAGAAAAAGACGTTACCCCGCTCATTTTATCTCAAAGTTGACTGATTCAGATGCCGAAAATAGCGAAACACAAGTTTGGATAGACTTTGCATTTGCTTGTAAATACATTGATGAAAATACTTCTATATCTTTCATTCAAAGAAGCGAAGAAGTAGGACGGCTAATTAATCACATGATTGCGAACCCAGAAAAATATTTGTAAATTTTGCAAACTGACAATTGAAGACTAAAAACTATAATCGAAAATTGCCCACTGCAAACTGACTACTGAAGACTTAAAACTATGAAACTCTGTTTAGCAACAAATAATGCCCATAAAGTAGAAGAATTACAAGCACTTTTGGGCGAAAAATTTCAATTACAAACCCTCAACGAAATCGGTTGTTTTGATGATATTCCTGAAACAGCTAATACTTTCGATGGCAATTCATTGCAAAAAGCAATGTACGTTTGGGAGCGTTTTCAGATTGATTGCATTGCCGATGATTCAGGTTTGGAAGTTGATACACTCAATGGCGAGCCTGGAGTTTTTTCAGCACGCTACGCAGGCGAACACGGAAACCATGCAAAAAATATAGAAAAATTACTTGAAAACCTCAAAGGTATTGAAAACCGTGCGGCTCAATTCAGAAGCGTCATTACATTGCTGATAGATGGCGAATCTCATTTTTTCGAGGGAATTATTCGTGGAAAAATCACACAAGAAAGGCATGGAGAAAAAGGTTTTGGCTACGACCCAATTTTTATGCCCGAAGGCTATGACCGAACTTTTGCTGAAATGACTTTGGAAGAAAAAAATCCAATCAGCCATCGAGGATTAGCAGTCGCAAAAATGATAGATTTTTTAAATCAAGCATAAAAAATGAGCGAGACCATTGGCTTCGCTCAAAAAACTCTTCATAGGTAAAGTATATCTGATAGTCTCAGAAAGGTAATCAATCCTTTTTCTGATGCAAAATTCATAGAATTCCTCTAAAAAAACTACTCCATTATTATCTAATACTTGTGCTTCATTAACATTATGATTATATTTGTTTAGCTTATAATGATAATAAGGCATGAAAGTAGAATACGAGAAAATCTCACCTGATACAGGTAGCTCATTTCGTCTGATTCATTGGAAGTCAGAAAACGACCGATATTTCTGGCACTATCACCCAGAATACGAAATTGTTTTTGTCAGAAAAGGGTCGGGTAAATTGCACATTGGCGAACATCTAAAAAATTACGAAGAAGGCGAATTGGTTTTTATCGGACCCGATTTACCACATACGGGCTTTGGCTATGGTGTCATTGGCGAACATGAAGAAATTGTGGTGCAACTCCGTGAAGATTTTTTAGGTGAGGAATTCATGCAAAAGCCTGAATTACAGCATATTAGAAAGCTTTTCGAGCGAGCAAAACAGGGCCTTTCGTTTCAAGGAAAATCCCGAAAAATTGTAGCTGCCAAACTTCAAAAAATGCTCACATTTTCGCATTTTGAAAGACTCGTTGAGCTATTAAATATTTTTGATATACTTGCCACAACCACGGAGTTTACGGTGCTAAATGCCGCTGATAAACGCTTTGATTTTAATCATAAAGACGAAGACCGCATCAACAAAGTTTATGAATACGTTGAGCAGAATTACCAAAAAAACATTGATATTCAAGCAGTTGCCGACTTAGCCAATTTGACCGTTCCTTCTTTTTGTCGATATTTCAAGAAAATTTCGCATATTACTTATACTGACTTCGTAAACGAATATCGAATTAATCAAGCTTGTCGTTTGTTGTTTGAAAATAAACCAATTGCCGATATTTGTTTTGAAGTTGGTTTTAATAATATTTCGCATTTCAATAAAACTTTTAAACAGTTGAAAGGCGTGAGTCCGAGAGAATATAAAGCTAAACAGTAGTGACTGAAACACCAAAGTGGAACAAAAATGTGGGGAATCAAATTTCTATTAAAATCTTTTCACTAATTTCGCCCTCGAAAATCAACAAAACTTCTTCAACAAATGAATAATGCATTTTTTAAAGTTCCATCGCCTTTCAATGAGCCCGTTTTGAATTATGCAGCAGGTTCAGCCGAAAAAATTGCTCTCAAAAAAGCAATTGCCGAAGCTCGCACAAAGGTCATTGATGTACCGATGTATATTGGTAGCGAATTGGTACACACCGATAATAAAATCAAACTTTCACCGCCGCACGACCACCAGCATATTTTAGGTTATGCCAGCGAAGGCGACGCCTCGCACGTTCACAAGGCCATAGAAGCTGCTTTGGCCGCTCGTGAAAACTGGGCAAATCTTTCTTGGGAACACCGTGCAAGTATTTTCTTAAAAGCCGCCGACCTTTTGGCTGGGCCTTATCGTGCAAAAATCAATGCTGCCACGATGTTGGGGCAATCGAAAAATGCTTACCAAGCCGAAATTGATGCCGCTTGTGAGTTTATAGACTTTTTGCGTTTCAATGCTCATTTCATGCAACAAATATATGCTGGTCAGCCAGAATCAGGCCGTGGATTGTGGAATCGTGTAGAATATCGTCCGCTCGAAGGATTTGTTTTTGCTCTTACTCCTTTCAACTTTACGGCCATTGCAGGAAATCTTCCTGCCTGCGTAGCCATGATGGGTAATGTAACTGTTTGGAAACCAGCTTATCCACAAATATATTCGGCACACGTAATCATGGAAGTTTTGCGTGAAGCAGGCTTGCCTGATGGCGTAATCAACTTGATTTACGTTGATGGCCCAGTGGCTGGCGATATTATTTTCAAACACCCAGATTTTGCAGGAATTCACTTTACTGGTAGCACAAAAGTTTTCCAAACAATTTGGCAGACAATTGGTGAAAATATTTCAAAATACAAGACTTATCCACGTATTGTGGGCGAAACTGGTGGAAAAGACTTCGTAATGGCACATGAATCTGCCGATGTGAAGGCATTGGCGACTGGTTTGGTGCGTGGTGCGTTTGAATATCAAGGACAGAAATGTTCGGCAGCTTCTCGTGCATACATTCCAACAAATATTTGGCCAGCAGTAAAAGAACAATTAATTGCCGATTTGAAAGAAATAACAATGGGCGGCACAGAAAATTTTTCAAACTTCGTAAATGCGGTTATTGATGAAAAGTCTTTTGATAAAATCATGGGTTATATCAATAATGCAAAGAAAAGCGATAAAATAACTGTAATTGCGGGTGGAAATGGAGATAAAACAAAAGGCTATTTCGTTGAACCAACGATTCTGCAAACAACCGACCCAAATTATACAACCATGTGTGAAGAAATCTTCGGGCCTGTACTAACAATCTATGTTTACGAACCACAAGATTTTGAAAAAACACTTGAATTAGTTGATGCTACTTCACCTTATGCCCTTACAGGTGCAATTTTCTCGCAAGATAGATACGCAATTGATTTGGCCATGAAAAAATTAGTCAATTCAGCTGGTAATTTCTATATCAATGATAAGCCAACGGGTGCAGTTGTTGGTCAACAGCCATTTGGCGGTGCAAGAGCATCGGGAACAAACGACAAAGCAGGTTCGATTTTGAATCTTTATCGTTGGGTACAGCCACGCACAATCAAAGAAACTTTCGTTTCGCCAACAGATTATAAATATCCGTTTTTGGGGGAAGAGTAAAATCTCCTTTTTATAAATTTTCGTAACCACGGAGGCACCGATTACATAAATTTACACAGAGTGTTTTCTCCGTGAAAATTCGTGTTCTCTGTGCCTCTGTGGTAATTTTAATAGACGAGAAAGAACAAAATTCTGTAAATTATGTTCTAATATTTAAACATTTACAATGGAAGAGCAAAGTAAACTTGACCGAATTATTGAGGCTCGCATGAAGCTCAAAGCTCGGTTTGAAGATAAAATAAAAACAACCCCATCAATGGCCGATGAAAAACCGATGGGAAAAGGAGCAATCAACCGACATGGAATGCCGCAATTGCCTGTTGGACAAACACTTACAGTCAAATGGCCAGTGCTTGATTTGGGTTATCACCCAGATATTACGCCTGACCGTTGGCGTTTGACAATCAACGGCGAAGTTGAAAACCCAGTTGTGTTAACTTGGGAAGATTTCATGACATTGCCACAGGTAGAAGACACCAGCGATTTTCATTGCGTAACAACGTGGTCAAAGATGGACATGGTTTGGAAAGGCGTTCGTTTGGTTGATTTGGCGGCACTTGTTCAGCCCAAAGAAACCGCTACCCACATTATGTGCTACGGCTACGACACCTATACAACCAATGTATCGCTAGAAGAAGCACTCAAGCCCGATGTTTTAATTGCCCACACTGTCTATAACGAACCTTTGACGAAAGAACACGGTGGCCCAGCACGCATGATTACGCCACAACTTTACGCATGGAAAGGCTCGAAATGGATAAAAAGAATTGAGTTTTTGCCGAAAAACAAATTAGGTTTTTGGGAAGAAAGAGGATATTCAAATACAGCTTATCCTTGGCGAAATGATAGATATAGTTGAGAAAAGTATATTTTTTTACCACTAAGGAACTAAGAAACACTAAGGCATTTTCCGCAAAGTTTAGTTTTTTAGTGGTAACAAAGAAAAATATTCACAAATAATTTTCGACATTTTTTCGTTTAAAGATTAAATCAATTCGTTAATACTTCAAATGCCGAAAATTGTTCTCTTGTTATTAGTTTTTAGCTTTACAAAGAATTTTGGGCAAACCTTCTCCCCTATTGAGTTAAGAGCCGATTTGGCATTTCTGAAAGAACGCATCGAGGAAATTCATCCAAATCCTTATAAGTTTATTAATCAAAATCACTTTCAACAGATTTATGACTCATTGTACAAAATCGAGCGACCGCTCAATGTCAAACAAACATTTGTACATTATCTAAATCTCATACGTGCTATTCAGTGCGGGCATACTTCTATTTTTGTCGACGAGCGTCTGATTAAACCCAATAATGTCAATCCGAAGTTCTTGCCAATGGAAGTGGTAGTTTTCGATAACAAAGTTTATGTATCCAGAAATTTATCAGAGAATAATTTACTGACTAAAGGCTCAGAGATTTTGGAGATTGAAGATATTCCGATACCTAAACTACTAAAAAACCTTTCGAAATACACTTTTCAAAATGGAGATGGCTCAAATGCAGACGTGGAGGCATATTATTTCCAACGTAATTTCAGAAGATTACTTTACTTGTTTTTTGACGAGCAAGATGAACTAAAGCTAAAAGTTAGGCTTGAGAAAGAGCTTAAAAATCTGACCGTTAAGACACAACCTTTGGCGTATCTTCGAGAGATGGAAGCCGAGCGAAATCCAATTAAAAATGCCGATTTCTACAAAAATATTTTTTTAAGCGAAAACACCAGTAAAACCTCGGTGCTAAAGATTAGAAGTTTTGATGGAAACGAGTTTGAAAATGGTAATTTTCGCAATGAAATTCAAGGAATTTTTAGAAAAATTGCCGAGAAACAATCAAAAAACCTCATAATTGATCTAAGAAATAATGCAGGTGGCGGCCTCGATTATGCTGATGAAATACTCAAATATTTGCTAAAAAAACCCTATCAAAGATACCAAATCAGTAGTGATTCTACAGTAAAAGCTAAGAAAAAAAGGCCTTCAGTAAATCAGTTTTATGAAACTAGCAACGAATTTATATTTGGAGAAAATATTTATGTGTTAATAAACGAAGGCACATTTTCGACAGCGGTTTATCTAGCGGCACATCTTAAAAATCAAGAAAACGTTGCCTTGATTGGAACAACTTGTGGTGGAGCTGCCGATGGCTCCTCAGCTGGTGAGTTTACGTCTTTTACATTACCTAATACACTATTTACGATAAGTTTACCACTACTTAAAATCAATTACAATACCACTTACGAGCCTCATTTAAAGCCAACTTTTGAGGTCAAACAAACATACACAGATTTTTTAGCTGGAGAAGATAGCATTTGGGAATTTGCTAAGAACTTGATTGAAAAATAAAGAATATATCGATTATTAGAATCCAAAATCTGCCAAAATTCTATTCAATACATCTGCAATTATAAATGAGTATTTTTGCTTATTTTTGATTTTTAAGAAAGCTCAAAACCTATTTCTAATGATATTCTAATTTGGATTAAAACGACAAAAATTCAAATTTTGCAGTAAAAATGAACCAAAAACAGGTCTTTTCGTTATCGCAGTGTTGATTTTTAGTGTTTTATAGTCGAGATAGTTTGAACATTAAATTATTTATGTTTGTTTGAACTTACGGACGGCAAAATTATTTTTAGTTAACTCTAAATCCAAAAAAGTCTTAAACTTATGAATGAAACAATATTGAAAAGTATTTTAGAAAAATTAGCCTTATACTTTGAGTTTAGTAACTATCTGGGCTTAAGCAACCCGACTTTCACATCGAAAGAAGATTTTATTAGTGAACTTCGCAATAGTATCGAAAAAAAAGGAGTACTTCTTATCGAAAACTCGGTTGAAGTTAGCCAAATTAAAGAATTTGAAAAAAAATCCACCACACCATTTCTATTTTTTGATGGCGGTGGTGAAGCATACTTCTTTGTTCCAACCAAAAAAAACAAAGAGCAAAAAGCATTCAAAATCACTGCTGAAGGTTTATTTCCTATCAATAGCACATTAGAAAAGCTGGATGTTTCTTCCGAGAAAGTCCAGCTTTTTACATTTTTCCCTGTAGAATCTATCTCCAATGAAGCAAATCAAGAAGTTGTAAAACTAACACCTTTTAAGCGTCTGGTAAATATGCTTCGCCTTGAACGACGAGATATTTATTCAATTTACGTTTATGCCATCTTAATTGGTACAATTAGTTTGGCTTTGCCGCTCGGTATTCAAGCCATTATTGGTTTTGTGCAGGGTGGTGTTTATTTCAGCTCTATTTATATCCTAATTGGTTTGGTTATTTTAGCTTTGATTCTTTCGGGGGTTATGCAGGTCATGCAACTAACTATTGTAGAATATCTACAAGAACGGCTTTTCATCAAATCGGCATTTGAATATACATATCGTATAACCCACATCAAGACCGAAGCACTTAGAAACTTTTACCCGCCAGAATTGATGAATCGTTTTTTCGATATCATAACGGTGCAAAAAACTTTACCAAAAATCCTGATTGATGTAACCGCTGCAGTCATTCAAATCATTTTTGGACTTTTACTACTTTCGGCCTATCACCCTTTGTTTATAGGTTTTGCTCTACTTACGGTTTTAATCATCTTCGTGGTCATCCGAATTTATGGTAAAAGATTGCTCGATGCCAATATCGTAAAATCGAAATATAAGTACAAAATAGCTTATTGGTTACAAGACATGGCACGAATGGTATCGGTGTTCAAAATTGCGGGGGGGCAGAATTTTCCACTTCAAAAAATGGAATATTTAACAGGTAATTACCTAAAATACCGTCAAAAATACTTTAGATATTTACTCATTCTGTTTTATAACGCCGTATTTTTCAAGGTTTTGGTTGTTGGTGGATTGCTGATTTTAGGAACATATTTAGTGGTAAATCTACAAATTACAATCGGTCAGTTTGTAGCTTCTGAGATTGTAATCGTTTTGGTCGTGAGTTCGGTCGAAAAAGTGATTTTATCATTCGATTCAATTTTTGATTTACTAACCGCGGTCGATAAACTCGGCCAAATCTCTGACCTTCCGCTCGAAAACCACAAAGGCGTTTTGAGACATTTGGATAATAACAAACAGGGGATTGGTTTAGAACTCAAAGGCCTCAGATACAAGTTTGAAGATAATCCTGATTATGTCTTAAATAACATAAACTTGAAAGTAAATCCTTCCGAAAAAATTGCGGTTTCGGGCATGAATGGATCAGGAAAGGAGACTTTTTTGAAAGTTTTAGCAGGAATTCTAGGAAATTATCAAGGACTTATCACGTACGATGGCATTTCGATGCGTGATATTCAACAAGAACATTTCTTTAAGTATGTGAAGAAAAATCAAACTGTTGATGCCATATTTGATGGTACAATTTTGGAAAATATTTCGCTCAACCGAATAGAGTTAACTGGAACAAAAATCCAGGAAGTGCTTGATGGTCTTCAACTTACCGAAAGTATCGGCAAACTAAAAGAAGGTCTTCAAACACAAATATTATCGGGTGGTCGACAGTTTTCTGATAGTTTCAAAACAAAACTAATTTTAGCACGCTGTCTGCTCTTGGAGCCTCGCCTTCTGATACTCTCAAACTGTTTCGACTCATTTAGTCAGGCCGAGTTAGCGGCAATTATTGCCTTTATTTTTTCATCTAAAAAATCAACAACGGTGATTATTGAAACCAAAAAAGAGAGCATTATGCAGCAGTGCGATAAAGTTATTTTGATGGATAAAGGTCAGATTGTTCAAGAAGGAAAATATGAAATTTTAAAAACAAATCCAACTTTTCAAAATTATTTATATTGATATGTTTAATAAACGATGTGTGTGTATATCATTGATAATCAATCACTTGTTTTACAAAAATCATTCAAAATATTTTAATTGAGCCAAAGAAATATGTTAAACTTATCAAATAATGTAGTGCCAAAATCGGTCACGGAGTCGAGCAATGCCTACGTACAAGAATTAGTAAGTACCCCAAAAAGCACCCACGTACTGAAACGTTGGCTTTTGGGTATTTTTATCATTTTTATCATTGTTTTATTTTTACCATGGCAACAAAACATTAATGGAAAAGGTACACTTACGGCATTGAGTCCTTCGGAGCGTCCGCAGAGTATTCAAAACGTAATCGCAGGAAGAATTGAAAAATGGAATATTGCCGAAGGGCAATTGGTAAAAAAAGGCGATACACTCGTGATACTTTCCGAGTTGAAAGATGAATATTTCGACCCTCAACTACCACTTCGACTCGGAGAGCAACTTCAAGCAAAAAAAGAAGCACTCGACAGCTACGAAGCGAAAGCCGATGCTTTACAAAAACAAATTGATGCTTTATCACAAAATTGGCAATTGAGCCTCGAAAAAGCCCGAAATAAGGTAAAACAAAACCGAGCCAAAGTAAACGCTGATAGTGCTGATATTCAAGCAGAAAAATTACAAGTGAAAATTGCCCAAGACCGACTTGATCGTGGTCTGACGCAAGAAAAACAGGGAATTTTATCGCTTAATGATATTGAAACAAGACGCTTGAAGGTACAAGAAACCCAGAATAAACTTATTTCGGTACAAAACAAATTGGCGATTTCGAAGCAAGAACTCATTAATAGTCAAATCGAGCTTAACTCAATCAATGCAGAGTATGCCGAAAAAATTGCAAAAGCACGCTCAGATAGAAGTTCAGCTTTGGCGGCTATTTCGGATGGACAATCTGAGATTTCAAAAATAGTGAATAAACAAGCAAGTGTAGATATTCGCCGAAATATGTACGTCGTTAGAGCTCCACAAGAAGGCTATGTTGTAAAAGCTCTGAAAGCTGGTATTGGCGAAACACTCAAAGAAACCGAGTCGATTTGTACACTTCAACCCATCAATCCACATTTGGCGGTTGAGTTGTATGTCAATGCGATGGATGTTCCGTTGATTCAGCAAGGACGTATTACTCGTTTGGAATTTGAAGGTTGGCCAGCTATACAGTTTTCGGGTTGGCCATCGGTTTCAGTTGGTACTTTTGCAGGAAAAGTGAAAGTAATTGATATGATTGATAGTAAAAATGGGCAATATCGTTTGCTTATCACTCCCGACAGTGGCAATTGGCCTAAACAACTCAGAGTTGGCTCGGGTGTATATGGTTGGATTATGCTCGATGATGTGCCGGTTTGGTACGAAATCTGGCGTCAGTTGAATGCCTTCCCGCCAAGTTTGAAAGAAGTTCCAAAGGAAGGAGAAAAAACTGGCAAAGAAACCACTGTTAAAAAATAAGTGGTAGGAGCGTATTTCATACGCCCAATGTATTGCATACGCCGCCTTTTTTCGGGGAATACGTATTAACCAGTTCCCCAATAACTAGTAATAAATTACGAAATGATAGAACCAATAAAACGATATATTTCACCGAAAAAGCTCATTTTGACGGTTTTTGTCTTGAACTT
The DNA here is from genome assembly GCA_017495105.1 of Emticicia sp. GTDB lineage: Bacteria > Bacteroidota > Bacteroidia > Cytophagales > Spirosomataceae > Emticicia. The sequence goes on from JAFEIL010000483.1 coordinate 10,458, forward strand.
GACCATAATTAAGTCTTTTTCACAAAAAACAGAGGTCTTTAGTTTTCTGGATTTTCAAGAAATAATTCTTAAAAACCACCCAGTAATTAAACAGGCGAATTTGTATTTGGATGATGCAAAAGCCGAAATGATGCAAGCCCGTGGACAATTTGATCCAAAACTAGCCACAACATTCGGTAGAAAAGCTCTCGACGGTAAAGATTATTACAACCGCTTTGAAAGTACTTTGAAAGTGCCGATTTATAGCGGTATTGAGATAAAAGGAGGTTTTGAACAAAATACTGGCACTCGCCTTTTTCCCGAAGAATCGGCAGGTTTGATTTTTAGTGGCGTAAGTGTGCCGCTCGGACAAGGTCTTTTGATTGATGCCCGCCGAAATACGCTTCTTCAAGCGAGACTCCTTAATAATATTGCCCAAGCTGAGCGACAAAAAATTATCAATAAGTTTATTTTCTCGGCCGCAAAAGATTATTGGGAGTGGTATCTGAGTTATCAGAAACTGAAACTTAACCAAGAGGCCTATCAAATGGCAGAAGACCGTTTTAAGCTTTTAAGCGAACGTGCCAAAATAGGCGAAATTGCTGCTATTGATAGTGTAGAAGCCGCCATTACGGTGCAAGACCGACAAGTTAATCTCGAACAATCGAAGCTTGAGTTTCAGAATGGAGCGTTGGCTATCTCTAATTATCTTTGGAATAAAAGCGAACAAGCACTCGAATTGGATGCGAATTTTATTCCACAAACAATCAATCTAATGGCCTTTGAACGCCAAAAAGTGGACGATATTTTGAGAAATTTAGAGCAAAACCATCCAGAAATTGCTAAAATTATTCTGAAACAAAAGCAACTTCAAATAGAAGAGAAATTTAGAATTGAAATGCTCAAGCCTAAGTTTGATGTAAACTTTAATTTACTTCGTGTGCCAGCAGGCTATCAGAAAGAAGGCTCGATTGCGAGTGGCTTCTTGCTAAATAATCATAAATTTGGTGTAAATTTTGAAATGCCTATTTTTCTTCGAAAAGAACGAGGAAAATTGCAGTCGGTCAGAATTAAGCAATTACAGACTACTTTCGAGAAAGATATTGTTGAAAGAGAACTGAAAATTACTGTTGAAAGTGCTTATAATGAAGTAGTTAATCTGGCCAAACAAATTGAATTTCAAATCATAGCAAACGCCAATCAAGAGAAATTACTGGCAGCCGAAAGGCAAAAGTTTTTAATCGGAGAAAGTACTTTGTTCTTGATAAATTCGAGAGAAACGAAGCTAATTGACATGAAAACTAAACTCGAAAGTCTGAAATCCAAGTATGAAAAAGCGATAGCTACACTTCAATATTCGGGTGCAGTACAATTTTAAATAATGAGTCATAAAAATAAATTAAGGGCGATAAACTAATAATTTATCGCCCTTAATTTTTTGTGGTTTCTATTGCTTCAACAAGTCGCTCTGCGAGGTTTTAGCTACTTCAATGCCCCCAATCCCTTTGGGGGAGCCTCCATGCATGAAAAAAAGTTAACAAAATATGTGACGATTGTATAGGTCAACAAGTCAAATCAATAAATAGGAGTTTAATATTTTTTTGTAATAGTTGCAGATTTATTCATACGTTATTTTGGACGTTAGAACCACAAACCCCATTTGCGAATGATTAGTGGTTTAATGATGATTATGATATTATTAAACATAGTTTATTTAAAATTAGTGAACGAAAGGAATTAAAAAAAACCGTTTAGTAAATAATTTTATTTTGAAATAATTTGTTTAGGTAAATTCATATTTATGAAAATTAGATGTGGTTAGTGACGTAAATGTATTCGTTATTGGCAAGTTTAAAAATCAAGAGGGGGCTAACCCAAAGATACAAAAATAATAAAAATTAAAAATGGAGCACAGAAACCATTTCAAAAACTTGGCGAGACCGAAAAGCCTAACAAGTAGGTGAAAAACAAAAGACAAAATGAAATGAAAAAAGTAAAGGTAAGTTCAGTAATTGCATTATTTGCATTAGGTATAATTTTAAGTGGTTGCAACGCTAAAATGCATACCGTTGGTACTGGTGGAAAAGGTAATTGTAAATCGATTGGCCAATATGACACTAATAAAAAGCAATGGTATTTATTCTGGGGACTATTTCCTTTAAATAAAGTTGATTCAAAAGCTTTAGCAGGTGGTGCACAAAATTATACTGTTAGAACGACCACAAGTTTTGGAGACGTACCTATCTCAATACCTGGAAGCTATTTATTAAGATTAAAAACTCAGACAATTAGAGTTTATATTGGAGATAAATGGGAAGCACGGGTTTAGCAAAATAGGCAGTATCGTACTCCGCCTACAGATTTACGGATAATCAAACTTGGTTCTCCACCTTAATATTTGTGATGAAAATCGCCAAATTTTATAGCTACAAAACGTTAATAGTAATCAAAATTTAAAAAAATATGTCAAAAATCTTATTGATTAGTTTAGTATTCGTTTTCTCAAATTCAAGTATTTATGCACAAAACGATAGTGTAAAAACAAAATTTATTGTGGACATCCCTTTGTTAGACTTACCTGCCAATTTAGATAATAACGGGTTGGCGTTTAAACAATTCAGTCCAAGTATGCAGCAGTCGCTTGGTTTTACCAAGTCATTTTCGGAAACTCAACAGTACTATACGAAAAGAATATTTTTTAACCCAAACAAAAGCTATTCAATTGGTAGGAAAATATTAGGAGAAACAGGATTAGCCGCTACCAATTTTATACTTGATTTTATAATAAGTGGAACTCCATTTGGAACAGGTTGGACACATGAGGAATGGCACAGAGCAGTGTTGAATAAAAACAACGCTGGTAGTTATAATAATATGAATACTTTTCCTATTGGTCAAGGTTTAGTATCTGTAAGTAATGTATTAGATAAGGATTTGGAACGGTTCAAAAAAAGTAACAATCCAGATTTTGTGCGAATGAGTGCTGCTGGTATCGAAGCTCAATTTGAACATATTAAAGCATTACAAAAAGACAATTTTTTTTATGAACTTAATCTATCAAGTCAGGTTTCGTATTGGTTAAATACCCTCAATGCAATGGGTTATCTACGTTTAACATCAACAATTGGAGCAGACGATTTTACAAAAGAATTAGAAAAGAAAGAAGGAACAGATATTTCTAAGAGAGATTTTACAGGACTAGATTTCACAGCATGGATTTATGACCTTTCAAGACCAAATGAGGCTTATGCAGAAAGGGGTAAGCATGTTTCTGGTGTAGGTTTTAGGCGATATAGAATTCCTTCTGATTTAACAACTGAAGAACTTGGTTATCTAAAAAAAATGGGGAAACTACAAATACTAAACTTTGTTTCTCCACATATGTTTTTCATAAATTCAATCAAGCTCAATCAAAATTTACGATTTAATTTTGGTCTATTTCACTACTTAACTTCATTTGGATATGACGCAGGCAGCAATTTCTTTGTTGAGCATAAACATAATAAAATCTTTTTTGCCTTTCACAATTATCGCAACTTAAATAATAGTTTTTACGGAATCGAGACTCAGTTAATTGATAAAGCATATAAAGTAGGAAATAAAACTGTATTGCTTTCGCCTAGCATTCACCTTTGGACGCAGCCAAAAAATCAAGAATTCAGAACAGCTGACGCTATATTCGGAGGAAAAGTAGAAATTTTAGCATCGACAAAATTAGGCAAGATATGGCAGCCGTATATTTCGGTATCAGCCAAAACCAAGGGATGGGTAGCTGGCGATGTTTATCAAGATTCAAACTTTAGTGGCAGATTAGGTATTCGTACATTTATCAAATAGAAGTACTAGCGGTTTATTCACTTGCCACTAAGTCCACATTTGCAAAATGCTTCACTAGCTCTGCGAAGCTTTAAACTTCGCAGAGGTTTTCAAATATCTTCGCTCTAAGGTCTTATCTACTTCAATGACCCTAAATGCCTTTGAGAGCCACTAAACGTAAAAATAGATAACAAAATTTGTGACAATAATATAGGTCGACAAGCCAAATCAAATCAATTGTTGTAAAAATTGCATTTAAAATTTGAACTCACGAATTAGTAAAAGGAAGGATTTTTGAGTACCGTTTAATAAATTAAATTATTTTGAAATAAAGCTGAAGGCTATTTCTAAATTTGATAAAAATACAAGACAGTTTAGCATTTATACGCATTGCGTTAATTTTGTAAAGACCTAATAAACAACATTTTTTTAATATAACACAATCAATAAAGATGATAAAAAACATTTTAACATTGGCACTTACAGGGACAGTATTTTTCTCTTGTAACTTTACTGAACAAAATAAAAATCAAGCTAAAGAACAACAACCAATAAAAACAGAAACTGTACAAAAAAAGCCTTATACTTCAGTTCACATTTTTACAGCAATTTTTGAAGGCATTACATTTCATAATTGTATGGGAAGAACTTCAAACTGTCCTGAAAAATGTGGAGAATCAGGTAATCTAGCAAACTTTAAAGTAAAGGCTTATAAAGATTTTATTGTAAACGGAGAAGCAGGTACAGACAAACTTTCAGAATACTCCATTTTAATTAGTGATTACTACAAAAAGGATTTAAAAAAACCTTTTGTAAATGAAATTAAAAATCTTAAAAAAGGAGATGAAGTAGTTATACATTTAGAGTATATTTATGATACTTCAAAGTCTGCTGTGCAAACTGTTGAGAAC
>JAFEIL010000464.1 GCA_017495105.1 Emticicia sp.
AAGCGACCCAATCCGTACCTTTGTAAAAATAGTAATCACCATTGGTGCCACAATCAGTACAAAAGGCAAGGAGACCTTGTGCAGGACTTGAAATAGCCCTCATTTGTGCATTGGTCATACGTGGCAATAAAAAGCCTTTGGTCGTTGATTTTAAATCTAGAATGGCTGAAGCATTAGTGCCTCCATTTGGATTTATTTCTATTGATTGTGCAGATGCAACAAAAGAGGTTAAAATTGCAAATAAGACAAGTATTGTTCTCATGATTAAGGTTTTTTTATGCTTATTGGTTTTGTCTTTTCCTAAAGTAGCTTGACACCAAGGTGCTAGAGTTTGATATTCCAATCCCCTCAAGGTCTTGTGCCGAAAGACCTTGAGGGGATGGAGGAATTATTAAAAAGATCTAATGGCTCGAACACGATATAACGGTGAACCCTCGATGGGAGCCAAATTGCCATCGGAGAAATTAATGTACCATACATGATATTGGGTATAAATATAGGTGCCGCCGACTTCCGAAGAACTCCAATATTTCGCATTCGAAAAATTACCGAATCCAAGAAGTTTCATTTCATAAAGTTTTGCTAACTCATCTTTGCTTGGTAAATACCAGTCATCATATCCTCCTGAGGTATATTCATACGCTAAACCTGTTGCATAACTTATCCTTGATTGACCTTGACTTGCAACAATGGTATTTGTGTTAGACAACCCAGTTCCTATTGCTATTCCTATTGCTCCATTGAAAGTATAAGTACCATTGAACGACCGGATTCCTGGACTTGTATCTACATCTGCTGCAATTAATCCATGTTGTACGTTTGGATCATAACCAGGATCACCTGATTGTAGAATATATGCCACTATACCTCCTTGGTGACTTTGACCAATAGATAAACTTCCAACTCCGGTCGCTGATCCACCAATCATATTTGTCCAAGTTCTTGACCCATTATAAATTTGTAATTCTCCATTTATGTTACAATCGGTACAATAAATCATCAAGCCTTGAACGGGGTTATTAATTAAATTTCTTTGAGCAAAGGTCATTTTTGGTGGTAAAAAACCTTGCGTTGTGGAATTTGCTTCTAATACGGCAGAAGTAGCTGTGGCTGAAGATGCACCTACGATTACTTTACCACTAACCGTCGCACTGGTCAATGTACCGACACTAATTAAACTAGAATTAACTACAGTTGATGCGAGAGTGTTTCCAGTTAATGTACCTGCAGCCGCTGCCCCTGCGGAAGCTGCTACTGAAGTCCATGTGGTACCATTAGAAGTTAAAACATTACCATTTGCTCCAGGTGCAACTGATTGCAAAGTGCTTGTACCATTGCCCAATAAAACATTGTTAACGGTTAGGGTTGTTGCACCTGTTCCACCTTTTGAAACTGGTAATGTTCCTGTGATTTTTGAAGCCGCTACGTCTGTAACTTTCGAATCTGTAATTGCACCAGCTGCAATTTTTGCTGTGGTAACTGCATTATCTGCAATTGTTAAGGCAGTTGAACCTGTTACATCGCCCGTGTGGGTTGCGTTAGTTACTAATCCGCTATATAAACTATTTACGGCATTATCACCTGTATTACTGCCCACCGTAGTATTAATTTTGGTTAGTTGTGCGTCGGTAACATACTTTTTATCGGTAGATTCCGCTATATCTGCTGTTGTTGCAGCGACACCTGCTGTTACCAAGCCTTTGGCATCGTAAGTAATTTTTGTATTCGTTGCACCAGTTATGAGCGTATTAGAAGCTACTGCCCCCAAGCTCGATAAAGTTGGCAATGTTTGGTCTCCAGTGTTTGTACCCGAAGTATTATTAATTTTGGTTAGTTGTGCATCGGTAACATACTTTTTATCGGTAGATTCCGCTATATCTGCTGTTGTTGCAACGGTACCTGCTGTTACCAAACCTTTGGCATCGTAAGTAATTTTTGTATTTGTTGCACCAGTTATTGCGGTATTAGAAGCTACTGCCCCTAAACTCGACAAGGTTGGCAATGTTTGGTCTCCTGTGTTGTTACCTGATAGGTTACCAAGTTTTGTTATTTCTGCAGCATTAATTAATCGTTCTCCTGATACTTTATCTACTTTATTAGCTAAAGCAGTTGAAGTTGCTGTAGAAATAGGTTTTAATAAGTCAGTTGTATTATCAACATTCGCTAATCCAACCATTGTTTTATCAATTCCAGAAACAGTTCCAGTGAAAGCTGGAGCATTGCTCATAACTACATTTCCACTGCCGGTTATTTCATTTGATACAATATTCCTATTAGCATCCGTAAATAAAGCCTTTGAAGCAGTAGTAGTAGATAAAACAGGAGCAGCTAAAAATGTTTTAGCCCCTTTAAATGTTTGAGCATTTTTAGTAACAATTCCTGGATTATCTCCATCAGCTGGTGCCAAATTTAATACCCCATCACGAGTAACGGTTGCCCCTTGCGAGGAAGCAACATCACTTACCGCTCCAATAGAGGTGAAGCTCGTAACGGTTGTTGAACTCAAAATGACCCATGCTGTACCTTTGTAAAAATAGTACTCACCATTGGCAGTGGTGCCACAATTGGTACAAAAGGCAAGAAGACCTTGTGCAGGACTTGGAATAGCCAACATTTGATCACGGGTCATCCGGGGTGGCAAAAATCCTTTAGTAGTTGATTTTAAATCCAGCACAGCTGAAGAATTGGCGGCATTAGGATTTATCTCTATTGATTGAGCAGAAGCAATAAAAGAGGTTAAAATTGAAAGTAAAATAAGCGTCTTTTTCATTACAGCGGGTTTTTTAATGCTTTTTGGGTTTTATAGTTTTAGTGATAAATGCCTGTCTTTTCTAAAATAGCTTGACATCAAGAAGTTAAAACCATGAATATCAAGCGAGACTTGGAATGCTAAAAAGTAGTAGGGAAGAGAGAGGCGGGAGGGTAATATTTTCTAAAAATAGGAGAAAAGGTTTAAATATCATATTTTTCCATAGGCATTTTCATGTGTTTTTGTATAAATGACCGAATAATCATAAAAGAAGGGTGTGTTATAAGATAGCACGAGTGTCTTATAAGATAACACGGGTGTCTTATAAGATAACACGAGTGTGTTATAAGATAATACGAGTGTGTTATAAGATAATACGAGTA
>JAFEIL010000059.1 GCA_017495105.1 Emticicia sp.
GTATAGTTATAATAGTATCAGAATATTTGATGTTAGTTTTGATTATCAAATGATTTATTTTATAAAATGTACTATAACTTATTCAAAAACAGGATGTTAGCTCAGTTGGTTTAGAGTGTCGCCTCGACAAGGCGAAGGTCATCGGTTCGAGCCCGATACGTCCTACTTTTTCTATTTTATGAAAGTTCTTTATGATCACCAATCGTTTTCGGGTGCAAAATATGGCGGAGTAGCAAGGTATTTCTACGACTTGATGTATAATTTAAAATACGAACAAGGTGTAGATGTTGAGTTAGCCATAAAATTCTCTAATAATGATTATCTTAAAAACGGGGACATAAAGAATATTACTCCATTCGGGTTCTTCTTGGGTTATGCAAAGACCAATTTGCTCTTTTCGCACGTAAATAGACTGAATAGTGCTATCCAAATTGCTCGACAGAGTTACGATGTTTTTCACCCAACTTATTTTAAAGACTACTTTCTTCCTTTTCTCGGAAAAAAACCATTTGTTATTACTCATCATGATGTAATTCCAGAAAAATTCTCAACTCAATATGCTGGTTTGGATGGTTTTGATAAAGATCAAAAAAAGAAAATCTTAGATAAAGCCTCAAAAATAATTGCAGTTTCAGAAAATACTAAGAAGGATATTCTCGAAGTTTTTAATATTTCTCCCGAAAAAGTAGAAGTGATTTATCATTCAACTCATTTTGCGGCTTTTCAACCAAACCCAAATGTTGAGATTTTGACTCCGAAAAGATATTTACTTTATGTAGGCAACCGAGAAAATTATAAAAACTTTGATGTTTATGTGGAATCAATTGCTCCAATTCTTAAAAAACAAGATGATTTATATTTAATATGTGCAGGAAATGGCAAATTTACTGTCTCTGAGCAACAATTATTTGCTAATTTGAAAGTAGAAAAACAGATTCTTCATCATCAAATTACTAGTGATGATGTGCTTTATCAATTATATAAAAATGCCATTGCTTTTGTTTATCCTTCTTTATATGAAGGTTTTGGGATTCCAGTCATTGAAGCATTTGCTTGTGACTGTCCAGTTATTTTGAGCGACCGTTCGTGTTTTCCTGAAGTTGCACAAGATGCTGCATTATATTTTAACCCAGACGATAAAGAAAATATTGCTTTTCAGATTGAAAAAATTATTGAAAATACTGATTTACGAATCGAATTAATTAAAAAAGGTAAAGAGCGTTTACAAGATTTTTCGCCTACATTCACTGCTCAAAAAACACTCCAAGTCTATAAAAGTGTAATTTAAAATGTTAAATTGTTGATGATAAACGATTAATTATCTTAATGTTGTGAAATTACTTTTTTAGACCTAATCAAAAAAAGTTGAAAAGCCCCAAAAACTTATAATATGCGAATTTTTATTTGTGATATATATGTCAGATTAGTTGGTCATAATTTAGGTCATATTCAGAATATTCTCCGATTTTTAGAAAGTTATCCATCCAACGATGAATATGTATTTTTGCTAAATCCCGATGCACAAACGATTCCTTCTGTAAAATCAAAGGCCAAGAATGTGAAGATAATTTTCTTTACTGAAGAAGAGTTTGCACCATTCAATTCGGGAATGACTATTATTAAATCTACTCAGATAATTTGGAAACATATCAATCGCTACGTAACTGACTATCAGGCAGATAAAGTAATTATGATGATGCTTGATATGTTTCAGCATACCATTGGAAGTAGTCGTTTTCCTTGTCAGTTATCCGGTATTCTATTCAATCCATATCCACGAGTAATTGCCCAAGATACCACCTTAAGAGCCATACAAAAGTCTACAATTACTAAGGCAAGAAAACTTTTTACATCATGGTGGATGTGTCGAAATCCTCAATTAAAGAAGGTTTTCATATTTAATGATAGAGAAACTATCAAAAATATGAATGAAACATTGGGAATAAAGATTTTCACTTATTTACCTGATCCTGTATATGACTATCCAACTCGTGAAGGTTTGATTATCAGAGAAAAATACGTAATTGCTTCTCACAAAAAAATACTTTTAGCATTTGGTTTTATAGATGCCAAAAAAAATGTTGTCAATTTGCTTAAAGCTCTGCAACAATTAAGTGCCGAGGATGCTGCTACTATTTGTTTGTTAGTAGTTGGTAAAATTCATAGCGAAAATAAAAAGCCATTAATGGAAGCTTTCGAGGTAGCCAAGAAAATTCGACCTGAATTGCAGATTGAGTTTGAAAGTAGGTTTGTTGATGATGATGAAATGGAAGCTTATGTTGGGCAGAGCGATGTGGTCTCGGTTGCTTATATAAATTTCTTTTCATCGAGCGGTGTTATTGGATTGGCAGCAAGACATAATAAACCTGTTTTGGCAACAAAATTTGGGGTTGTAGGCGACCTCACTCGTGAATATAATTTAGGAATCACAGTTGATGGATTTAATCCTGAAGAAATAAAGCAGGCTATCTTGACTTTTTTAAAAACAAAAAACGCTTACCCAGAAAAGGCAAGCGTTTTTGTGCAAAATCACAGTAGTGATAATTTCATTAAAACTTTACTTGAATTGATTTAATCTAATGCTACTTCTTTGGCTGCTTGTTCAGCAATCCAATGATATGTTTTAGTAATTCCTTCTCTTAAAGAGTGTGATGGAGCCCACCCCAATTTTTCTTGAATCAAGGCGTTATCAGAATTTCTTCCACGTACACCTTCTGGGCCTTTGATATTATTAATGGTTATGCTTTTTCCAGAAATTTCAGCAATCAATTTGGCAAAATCATTGATAGAAATCATCTCTTCTGAACCAATATTTACTGGGCCAGAGAAATCAGATTCCATTAAGCGACGGATACCTTCAACACATTCGTCAACATATAAAAATGAACGGGTTTGTTTTCCATCTCCCCAAATTTCGATTGTTCCACCATCTCCTGCTTCAATTACTTTACGGCAGATTGCGGCAGGAGCCTTCTCTTTTCCTCCTCTCCAAGTACCCTGTGGACCAAAAATATTGTGGAAGCGTGCTACTTTTACGGTAATACCTAAATTACGTTGATAAGTAAGATATAAACGCTCGCTAAATAACTTTTCCCACCCATATTCGCTATCAGGAGCAGCAGGATAAGCTGATTCTTCAGAACATTTCGGGTTATTTGGGTCAAGTTGATTGTATTCAGGGTACATACATGCCGATGAAGAATAGAAGATTTTCTTAACCCCAGCTTGTTGAGCAGCATGCAGCATATTAAGATTACAAAGAGCTGAATTATGCATTACTGCCGCATCATTTTCACCAGTGAAAATATAGCCAGCACCTCCCATATCAGCAGCTAATTGATATACTTCATCAAAACCACCTTCTGCAACTTGACGACAAATAACTGGGTCTGTTAAATCACCAATTACAAATTCATCTGCATTTCCGTTGCCGTATTCATTATATTTTAAATCAACACCTCTTACCCAATATCCTTCACTTTTTAAACGGTTTACCAAATGACCACCAATAAAACCGCCTGCTCCACAAACTAATGCTCTTTTCATATAATTTAATTATCGAAATGAATATTTTTGAATTCTAAATAAAGTACAAATTTAATGAATGAAACCTAAATAATACATAAATCTTTCAAAGATTTATAATCAATCTTATTATTTAGATATATTTCGCTATTAATACGAATGTTTTTATATTCAATCTAAAATTTATGGTTCATTGCTCTAGCTCGTAAAGATTTTATTACAATTTTAGAGTGTATTTTTGATATCAAATCTAAAAACATTCAAATCAAACCGAATAAATCTTTGATGCCAATTGTTTTGGTTTTTGTATATCCTTCGCCATATTTCGCACCAATCATGTGTCCCATTTCCTGTGAACGTGCTTTTAAAAATTCTAAGAATTCGGGGCTTGTCAAATACGATTCTGGCTCGGTGCTATTTGGGTCATGAAACTGACTTTTATAAGCTCTGATTGATGCTTCTTTTATATCCCAAAAATGTGCTATGTCAACCACCAAATCGGGCTTTATGAATCTATCTTGAATATAATGAAAAAGTGCCTTCGGTCGCCATGCGTTTTGAGGTTTACCATCAAAATCAAATGTTTGAATCATTCTTAAACCCGAATAAAAGCAAGCATCAACTGCCAATGCTGCACCTTTGCCATGGTCAGGGTGGCGATCTTCGATGGCGTTGGCCAACACTATATCAGGTTGATAACGACGAAGAGCCGCAATTAACTTCATCTGATGTTCTTCATCATTTTTAAAGAAACCATCTCTAAAACCAAGATTTTCTCTGGCTGATAGATGTAGGATTTTAGAAGCTGCTGCCGATTCCGCGGCTCTGATTTCAGGTGTGCCACGAGTTCCTAGTTCTCCTCTTGTAAAATCTATGATGCCAACTTTCTTTCCTTGTGCTATGGCTGAGGCAATTGTTCCTCCACACGACATTTCGGCATCGTCGGGGTGTGCCGCCATTACAACTAAGTCTAATTTCATTTGTTACGTGATATTTTTGAAAGATATTTTAATATAAAAAAAAAGCGACTGAAAAAGTTTCACGTCGCTCATTTTCATTGTATTTTGTTTAATTTTTTACTTCACACGAAGACGATATCCGGTACGTAGTCGTGAAGAAGGACGAATTTTATTCAATTTGCAAATTATGGCAACTGTAGTCTTAAACTTGACCGCAATTTCGCTAAGATTTTCTCCCGAGCGAACTCTATACCAAACTTTTCTATTTATAGCAACAGGCTCATCATATTCAAAATCGCCTTTATTTGCTCCGCCTCTCAAATAATCGTAAACTCTTGAAGTCATTAAGAAATCTTGAGCAACAATATTGATTTGACTTGGACTAAAATTAAAAATATTTCTTGGGTCAAATGGATTTCCTTCGTAGCGTGTTTCAAAATGAAGGTGTGGGCCTGAGCTACGTCCAGTACTTCCGCCTTTACCAATTTCATCACCAGCTTTTACGATTGTATTTGGCTCGAAATTGATTTTTGATAGGTGGGCGTATAGTGTCTCAAGTCCATTATAATGACGAATCACTACACATCTGCCATATGCACCACGAGTACTTGCAACTCTAATAATTCCATCAAAAGCAGCATAAACAGGCTCTCCAGTTTCTAAGTCAAGGTCTTGTCCTGTATGCCAGCGTTTCCATCTCCATCCAAAAGGAGAGTTAGTCACACCTTTACTTAATGGGCCAGCCCAATGTCTTCCTTGAGAAATATCATATAACTGAATTGGAACTACATCGTCAAATTCTTTGGCATCAATGCCGTAAGGGTCAACCAAACCTGTATCCCAAACTGAGAAATAACTAGCAATTTTTACCATCTCGTCACTTCCAACAAATTGAGCTTCGTCTTCAATTTCTACAATCTGAATATTACCTTCATCAATACTCGAAGTATCTTCATGAACTGCAGCGTTTAGTTCTTTGATAGGTTCTATTTTCACTGCGGGAGCAGATTCAACCGCTTTCTGAGTTTCAAATTCATTGACAAATCGTAATTTTGGTTCTTCTTCAAAACTAAATTCATCATCTTCTTTTTTACCCTTATTGAAGTTTTTATCTTTTGCGTTTGAATCTTTCTGTTTAGAAGGAATATTGGGCTTATTCAACTTTAAACCTCGCTCACGTTGTTGAGCAATCACCGTAGTGGAAATTGCAATCGCTAAGATAATTGATAATATAGCCTTTTTCATGTTTTTGTTGTTTTGGTTATAAAGCAACACCAAAATTGTTTATAACTGTATGCCAAAATAATTAAATGGATACAGTCATCAATAAGTTTAAGTAATAATATCTGATTAATGCGAGCCTTGAGCGGCTAAATATCTCTCAGCGTCAAGGGCTGCCATACAGCCACTTCCAGCTGCTGTAACCGCCTGACGATAGATTTTATCTTGAGCATCTCCACATGCAAACACACCTTCGATGTTGGTTCGAGTACTTCCTTTTTCAGTTTCGATGTAGCTAGCTTCATCAAGTGTGATATAATCTGAAAATATTTGCGTATTTGGTTGGTGTCCAATTGCAACGAAGAAACCTGTTACATCAATCGTGCTTTCTTCTTTTGTTATTGTATTTCTAAGTTTTGCTCCAGTTACACCATCTTCGCCTAATATTTCAAGAGTTTCAGTATTGAATAAAATTTCGATATTTGGTGTGCTTTTAACACGGTTTTGCATAATAGTTGATGCACGGAATTCATCGCGACGAACCAGCATATATACTTTCTTGCATAGTTTTGATAAGTAGTGTGCTTCTTCGCAAGCTGTATCGCCAGCACCTACGATTGCTACATCTTGTTTACGGAAAAAGAAACCATCACACACTGCACAAGCTGAAACTCCATAGCCATTAAGGCGTTGCTCTGACTCTAATCCAAGCCATTTTGCCGAAGCTCCAGTAGCAATAATTACAGTTTTCGCTGTAATTTCGATAGTATCATCTATTGTAACCTTGTGAGCACCTGGAGTTGAAAAGTCAACTTTAGTGGCCATTCCATAACGATTATCAAGTCCAAAACGCTCTGCTTGTTTTCTGAATTCTTCCATCATTTCGGGGCCTTGAATACCTTCTGGATACCCCGGAAAATTTTCTACATCAGTAGTAATTGTCAATTGTCCGCCCGGTTGTCCACCTTGATACATCAATGGTTTTAGACCTGCACGTGCAGCATAAATTGCTGCTGTGTAACCTGCTGGGCCTGAACCCAAAATTAAAACATCTACTTGTTCTTGTGCCATATAAACTCTCCGCCCCAAAAGGGGGACTTTATTTAATTGAATGATAAACCCACAATGGGTTATTAAATTATTTATTAACTAACAAACCGATTGTGCTGTAAAGTTCGGCAAAAAAGCCCTAAACGCCAAGTTTACAAAATACTCATTTCGATTCTTCGGTTGATTTGACGATTTTCTTCAGAAATATTTGGCACAATAGGTTTAGTCTTTCCATATCCTTTAACTTTAATATTTTGTCTATTTATCTCTCTTTTTATAAGATAATCGGCAACTGATAAGGCTCTTTTCTCTGAAAGTATCTGATTTTCGGTATCTTTTCCTGTATCGTCGGTGTGTCCAGAAATTTCTACCTGTAATGAGGGATTTTGTACAAATAATAGTTGCAATTTATCCAGTTCTATAAATGATTCGGGGCGAAGTTCAGCTTTCCCAGAATCGAAAAAGATATTATTAAGTACTGTTTTTACATCTTTTTTGATTGGGTTTAGCAGAATATTAACGGTTTTTCCATCAGCTTCGGTTTTTTCTGAAAAATTAAAAGTTAGACTTTTGAAAAAATATTCTTTTTTATTGATAAAAAGTCCATACTGACTACCATTGGGCAAAACTGCCATGTATTGCCCCGTAATGGTATCTGAAATTGTTTTTTCGATAACCTTATTGGTTTTCAAATCAATCAATTCGATTTCGGCTGAAATAGTTTTGTTAGTAATCGCATCTTGAACAATACCTTTGACAAAACTGGCACTTTTGAATTTATCGGATAGTTTTGTAGGAATGTCAAACTGAAAAAGTTTTATATCAGGTTTTACATCAGAAGAATAATAGCCTTTTGAGCCATCGGCAGAGATAAATAAAGCTACTTGATCCTCATGAGTATTGATTGGAAAACCCAAATTTTCGGGTTTTGAATAAACTCCAATTTTAGATTCGGTCATGAATAAATCTAATCCACCCATTCCGATATGTCCATCTGATGCAAAGAATAATGAACGGCCATTGGCATGAATAAATGGTGAAATTTCATCATTTGCAGTATTTATTACATCGCCCATATTTATTGCTTTTGACCAAGTTTTGTTTTCCTTTAATTCGCTGACCCACAAGTCTTTACGTCCATATCCTCCTTGTCGGTCTGAAGAAAAGTACAAAATCCGACCATCGTTAGATAAACTTGGTTGGGCTTCCCAAAATGGCGTATTTATACTACTTCCTAAATTTTCAGGTGCTGTCCATTCTTCTCCGACTTTCTTTGAAATGTACAAATCGCAACTTCCAAGACTATTTTTGCCATCGCAACTTGTAAAAACCAAGGTTCGTCCATCCGCTGAAATACTACAAGTACCTTCGTTAGCTGTTGTATTTATTTTATCGGAAATACTTTTTGGAGCTGACCAGTTGCCGTTGTTTAGTTGAGAAGTATATAGGTTTTCATCTCCTCCTTTCGAAAATGCTGTAAAAATTAAAGTTTCATTATCTGCCGTTAAAACTGGAAAATATTGATTTTCTTTAAAATTTATATTCGGACTCATTTCTGTGGCAATAATTGTCAATGGATATTTCTTTGCTTCTTCTCCAAACTTACATTGCTCTAGTTGGCGAGTAAGCTGCTTCATTACTGGACTATTTTGTGGTGCATTTTTTATCGAGAAACTCAAATATTCTTTAGCTTGAGCATAATCGCCTACTTTTATGAGTCTTGTGCCAATATAAGTATAAGCCTGCGTAAGAAGTGGGTCATTAGGACGTAATTCTATGGCTTTTTTATAGAACTTTGTGGCATTCTCTTGATTTCGAGCTCCTTCATTGATTTGACCAAGTTTGAAATATGGGTCGGTAAAAGTAGCATCTTTTTCGATGGCTTTTTGTAGATTTTCAATTGCATCTACTTGTTTTCGTTCAGATATATTTTTTAATGCTTTTTCGTAAAACTCCTTGGCTTTTGGATTGGGGGCTTGGGCAAATATATTAATGGATAAAGATAGGAGCAGTATTGTAAAGAATTTTATCATAAATTTTGACGTAAAAATATATTTTAAAACGTTCGACTGTATTTGATTGTTATCTTTGTAGTCAATTAATTGAAAATTAAAAATATTGAAGACCTTTGAGAATATAATTTATTTCGTAAAAAGGTTTTCTACATTACACATTCTACTTTCTTAATTAACTAAAAAATGCTTCATTTATATCTAAAATCGCTTCATATTATTGGATTTGTAGCTTGGTTTGCAGGTTTGTTTTATTTGGTCAGAATGTTTGTTTATCACGCTGAGGCGGCCGACAAACCCGAGGCATTACGAGATGATTGGAAAAAACAGTATTCAGCTATGCAATGGAGAGTTTATAAGATAATTTGTAATCCAGCTATGATGATAACTTGGATTTGTGGAATTTTAATGCTTGTGAATACGCCTGCGTTTTTGGAACAAGGTTGGTTGCAAACAAAATTAATGTTATTAGTGCTTTTGACAGCCTATCACCTTTATTGTAAAGGAATTATAAGAAAACAAGAGGCCGATAAAAATACTTATACTTCTTTCCAATTTAGATTATTGAATGAGCTTCCAACGCTGTTTTTGGTAGCGATTGTGCTTTTAGCCGTTGTGAAAGATTTGCTCAACTTTGTGTTTTTATTCTTGGGTATTATAGCGTTTGGTTTTACTTTGTTTCTTTCAGCAAAAGCTTACAGAAAGTTTAGAGAACGATAATAAAATAACTTATGATAAAAATTAGAAATCGTATTTCAAATGTAATTATTCTACTTCATCCACGAATTTTCAATTAGTCCATTTCGATAATATTGAATGAAAGCTTTCAACTGATTTGATTGAAAAGCTTTTGTTGGTTTGTCGGTTTTTAAATCAAAGCATTTCGCTCTGCTATCAATATTCATTTCAATATATTTATTTGGGGAAATAAATCGAAAAACATCCGAATTAAATTGCATGGCAATTCCAGCATTTCGTGCAAAAATTGACTCACCGAAAGGTAAAACTTGTTGCTGATTGAGATTTAAAAAATCTAAAATACTTGGCAAAATATCTGTATGTTGGCAGATTTTTGTTGAATCTGTGATGCTTTTTAGTTGCGTAAGTGTCTGACTATTAGGGTGATATATTATTAGCGGAACGCTATAAGCACCCGTAGGTGTAGCATATTTTTTTTCGGTATTAAATTGTGTGTGGTCGGCCGTGATAACAAAAAGCGTATTTTTATACCAAGGCTGTTTGGACGCAGTTTCAAAGAAATGTTGTAAAGCCAAATCGGTGTAACCTAAACTTTCGTGAATTTCGGCTGTTCCTTTCGGAAATTTTCCTTTGTATTGGGCAGGAATCGGATAGGGGTGATGCGAACTCAATGTAAAAATACATCCCACAAACGGTTTTGTTTCTTTTGAAAGTTCGGCCGCAAAATATTGCAGGTAAGGTTCATCAAAAATCCCCCAGTTTTTATCGAAATCTGTATCTTTCTTCTCTTTTGAATATTGATTTAGTCCGTAATATTTATCAAATCCAGCGAGTTGTGAAAAGCCTTCAAAACCCATCGAACCATTTCTTGCTCCATGAAAAAAAGATGAAATGTAACCATGTTTTTTTATGATACTTCCCAAACCTGCAAACTTATTCGATTGGTAGCTTGAAGTAATAAATGGTTCTTCAATCAATTGCGGGATTGAAGCAGTGATAGCAGGCATGGCTATGATAGATTCTCGGCCATTTGCAAAACAATTTTCCATGAAAAGGCTGTTTTTGGCCAAAGAATCCAAAAAAGGTGTGTAACCTTTATACGGATTTTTATAACCCATATATTCCTTTCCAAAACTTTCAAGAATGATAATCACAACATTTTGTGGAGTGGAACTTGTCGAAAAATGCGAACTCCTATCTCGTTTAACTAAACTTTCAACTGTCTGATTATCAGTGAAGTAATTGGTTTTTTCTGTGCCTTTTGCATCAATCGTAGTCAAAAAAGTAAAGGTTGAATTGAGCGTTAGATTGCCTAAATGATTGTCATGCTGCTCAAATGCTTGATTGATTCTGAGCGGTTTTTCTTGAAATCCCCCCCTAAAAATTAATATAGTAAAACCCATTCCAAGCAACCAAATAATGGGTTTTATCATTATTAGACGACGGTTATTTGTAAAAGAGCTTTTTGTAAGGTTGGTGCTTTTTGGTGTAAATTTCATAAAAAGAAAACTTACAAAAATCCAAATAGAAATCAAATTCCAATAAGTGCTCAGTAAACTGAATGACTGAGCTAAAACATCTCCCATGATGCCGAAAACCTCAAAAATTGTTCTTCGGCCAATAAATTTATAAAATTCAAAGTCAACAATATTGATCCAAAACAATATGATGTTCGGAATCCAATAAAGATAATTCAGAAAGCTTTGATAACTTTGTTTTTCTGTACACCTTAATGGTACTAAAGCAGCAAGTGTATAAAGTACATTACTAATAAAAATGGCCGATAAGTCGAACTTTACGCCATACAAAAAAGCATAACTAATTTGTTGATTATCAGCAAATTGAAAAGATTTGATATTAAAAACAAGAAACAGAAATCGGAGTAAGAAATAAAAGAAAAGCAACCACACAATACGCTTCGACCACACGAGTAAATACATAAGGAAAGTCCCAAGTTGGGTTAATTTATTGTTAAATTTAGTGCAAAAATAATAAAATGTTGTGCGAATCAAACCTTGTTGAATTCAATTTCTTCGAATAAAATTATGGATTTAATTACTTTCAAAAGTACCCTCAAAGAAAATCAAGTTCCGAAAAACCTCCCAGTTTTGGTTCAAGCTCTTTGGTACGATGGCAAAGGAGATTGGGAATCTGCTCATAATATTGCCCAAACCAAAGAAGGAACGTTAGCTTACGACCAACTTCATGCATATCTTCATCGCAAAGAAGGCGATAAATTCAATGCCAATTATTGGTATCGCCGTTGTGGCGAATCAATGCCAAAAATCTCACTTGAAGAAGAATGGGAAGTTCTGGTCGAACGATTCTTGTGAATTCTAATTTAACTAACAAACGAAATAAAGTTACGTTCCACAAATAAAGTATTAAATTGCAAGAAATTAAAAAAAATAGATATTCTATTAAGTATTTGTTGGTCGATATTTGAGTGTATTATTTATAGAATTAGACTCTATAAATAACTTACTATTAGGTATTTAGAGAAACTGTTTACTGACAACTGTTGATTGACGACTACTTTTGGGTGATGTTTAGCAGAAATATATGAATTATTTATCGGCCGAGAATATCGGAAAAAATTTAGGAGAGCGTTGGCTATTTAAGAATCTTACTTTTGGGATTTTACAAGGCGAAAAAGTGGCATTGATTGGCTCGAATGGTTCGGGAAAATCGTCAATGCTTAATATGATTATCGGAAAAGCTGATATTGATGGTGGTGAAATTAGTATAAGAAAAGACATTAGAGTAGGGTATTTAGATCAAGAACCAGATTTTCAGGCGGGAAAAACTGTCATGGAAACGATTTTTGCTATCGAAAATTCTAATACCAAAGCCGTTAAAGAATACGAAGATGCATTACTTTCGGGTGATGATAATCGAATTGCAAATGCAATTGAGCAGGTAGATAACCTTAAAGCTTGGGATTATGAAACCAAAGTAAAACAGATTCTCGGTAAGCTTGGCATCGAATATTTTGATAAACTAGTAGGCAATTTATCGGGTGGACAGAAAAAGCGTGTAGCTCTTGCCCGTGTTTTAATCGAAGAGCCAGACTTTCTGATTCTTGATGAGCCTACCAATCACCTTGATCTCGACACCATCGAGTGGCTTGAAGGTTATCTTTCTTCGGCTAATATTACACTACTTTTGGTTACTCACGACCGTTATTTTTTGGATAAAGTTTGTAACCGGATTTTAGAATTGGCTAACAGTAAGGTGCTCAAATATGCAGGAAGTTACGCTTATTATTTGGAGAAAAAAGAAGAACAAGAAGCAGTAGATGCTGCTACTCAGAAAAACTACCGTAATTTATTGCGTAAAGAATTAGAGTGGATGCGTAAGCAACCAAAAGCTCGTGGAACGAAATCGCAGAGTAGAATTGATGCTTTCTATGATTTGAAGGAGAAAACTGTGAAAAGAGGCCCCGAAGAAAAGCTCGAATTGAGTATGAAAATGGAGCGGATGGGTAGTAAAATCATGGAAATTCAGCATATTAGCAAGTCGTTTGATGATAAAAAGTTGATTTCAGAGTTTAGTTATACTTTCAAGCGTGGCGACCGAATCGGGATTGTGGGTAAAAATGGTATGGGCAAAAGTACTATGCTCGAAATTTTAACCGAACAACTCAAACCTGACATGGGACGTGTCGTAAAGGGCGATACCATCAAACTTGGGTATTATTCGCAGTCAGGCTTAGATTTTGATGAAGGTCAGCGTGTGATTGAAGTGGTCCGTGAAATTGCCGAATACGTAAAGATGGCTGATGGTACTGAGCTTTCAATTTCAAATTTCTTAACACTGTTTTTGTTTCCTCCAGCTATGCAATATAGTTTTGTAAGCAAATTGAGTGGAGGCGAAAAACGTCGTTTACAGTTATTGAAAATTTTGGTTCAAAACCCAAATTTTTTGATTCTCGACGAACCAACCAACGATTTAGACATTGCAACGCTCAACGTTTTAGAAGATTTCTTGTTGAATTTTGGTGGATGTTTGTTAGTAGTTTCCCACGACCGTTATTTTATGGATAAATTAGTTGACCATCTTTTTGTTTTTGAAGGAGATGGTTATATCAGAGATTATCCAGGAAACTATACAGATTATCGTTCGTGGAAAGAAGATAAAGAAGAGCAGGAAATTGCTGAAAAAGAAAAACAAGCGTTTTTGAAATCGGTTAGTTCAAAGCCTGCTGTTGTTGAGTCGAGCGAGCCTAAGCGTAAAATGAATTATAAAGAGCAAAAAGAATACGAAAATTTAGCCATCGAAATTGAGGTTTTAGAAAAGAAAAAGGTGATTTTAGTAGAAAAAATGAACGCAGGTGAAGGTTCGCATGGAGAATTGGCCTCTTGGGCAAAAGAATTTGAAGAAATCTCAAATACGATTGAAGAAAAGGAATTTCGTTGGCTGGAATTGGCTGAAATGGCATGAATTTTTACATAGGTAATGATTGATTTGTTATTTGTGAATCCCATTTCCCAGTAACCAGTTTCCCAATAACCAGTTTACCAATTACAAATAACTAAAACGAAGTCAATGAATTATTTTAGACTAACAACTGTTTTTTTATTGCTGATAAGCTCGGCAAGTTTTGCTCAAAGTCAATCTGCTATTGAGATTCAGGGCTATAATCATGTGGGACTTTATGTAAAGAACCTTAAAGAAAGTGCCAAGTTTTATCGTGAAATAATTGGTTTAAAACCAGTTGATGTACCTGATAATTTAGTAGCAATCAGACGTTGGTTTCAAGTTGCACCGAATCAGCAGTTACATTTATTGCTTGGGAGAAATGAACCCGTAACAAATAATGATAAAAATGGTGGACACTTTTCGATGACAATTCCCAAAAACTCGGCTGACAAAATTGAGGCCTTTTTGAAAGAAAAAAATTTAGCATATGTTCGTCAGAAACGTTTTGATGGGGCTTTTCAGATTTATGTTACCGACCCCGATGGTTATGTAATTGAGTTAAACGAACCAAAAGTTGAGTAAGAAAAGCTACATAAGTAGTCCACGGTCAATAGTCGACAAGTCCAAAGTAAAGTAATTAACTAATAGACAATCTATTAGCTGTTCTCAAATTTGTCGATTAATATTATCCTATTACTTAGGAGTACGCTTTAGATAATAATCGATTGATTAAAAAGCAATCAACTTATAAGATATTTCGATGGAACAGATTAGCGAATGGTTTAAATACTTGATGAATTCCGAGGAGTTGATTCGGACAGGTGGGTTGATTACGATAACTTTAATTATCTTTATCGAAAATGGAATAATCTTCGGATTCTTCCTTCCGGGCGACTATCTTTTATTTCTTTCGGGTGTGTTCTGTGGTACAAAGCTGCTAAATGTGCCAGTTTCATTGTTAATGTTTTGTGTATTCGCTGCCTCCGTGGTGGGTTCTCTTTTAGGATATATCATTGGCCGGCATTTCGGTGATGGTATTCAAACCCGACCTGATTCGCTATTTTTCAAGAAAAAATATATCGAAAATACTCGTAAATATTTTGAAAAATACGGTAGTCAAACACTCGTTATTGCTCGTTTTTTACCAGTGATTCGTACGTTTTCACCAATTTTGGCAGGAATTGTAAAAATGAATTTCTACAAATTCATGCTTTTTAATGTCTTAGGC
>JAFEIL010000393.1 GCA_017495105.1 Emticicia sp.
AACCTATATAATAGAGACTGGGCATGCCCTGTCTCTACAAAACTCAATCACGACTATAGATTTTTAATATTTCATCAATTATCTCCAGACTATTGCCTATCGAATTTTGTGCTTTAAATAATTCTTCTAAATTTGGCAAATCGATATTCATTTCTTTGAGGATTTCCTTTAAATGTTTTTGGTGCGAAAGAGCTGACTTACAAGCTTTTTCGACCAATTCATGGGCATTGATTTTGCCTATTTTTTTGGCTAAAGCCAACGAAATATTTTCAGCATAAATTAAGCCTTTAGTCAATTCAAGGTTTTGAAGCATTTGTTTTTCATCTACTTCTAAGCTTGCTATTAATTCGATGCTTTTCTCGATACTACCTGCGGTAAGCAATAATATTTCGGTCAAAACTTCCCATTCTGAGTGCCACAAACCTGCTGAACGCTCGTGTTCTTGAGGCATAGACGCTAATAATGTAGCGACTAAATTCGGGATTCGGTTTGCATTGGCCAAAATAGCAGCACAACTAACAGGGTTTCGCTTGTGAGGCATCGTACTTGAACCACCTTTACCTTCTGCCGCCCCTTCAAATACTTCAGCAACTTCGGTTTGCATCATAAGAGATACATCTTTGGCTATTTTTCCGAGAGATTGATTTAATATTCCAAAAACCGATGCAGCTTCAACTAAGTTATCTCGGTTCGATTGCCACGAAAAAGAAGGCTCTAAGTCTAACAAATCTGCCAAACTTTGTTGAACTGATTTCGATAAATTGACATTTCCACTACCTACTGCACCACCTAATTGAATGACCAAAACCCGTTTTTGTGTGCTTTTCATTCGTTCTTTGCTTCGCTCGATACTTTGAAGCCAACCCGAAGTTTTAAGACCAAACGTAATTGGTCGGGCTTGTTGAAGCAGTGTCCGGCCAATCATTAAAGTATTACGGTGTTTTTTTGTTATTTCTACCAATAAGCCTGATAATTCGACTAATTTATCGTTTAACCAATACCAATATTGCTGCATCTGCAAAACCGTAGCTGTATCTACCACATCTTGGCTGGTTGCTCCAAAATGCACGTATTTCGATGCCTCCACATCATTATTCTTAACAATTCTAGTAAGCTGCTTGACTAAAGGAATAGCGGCATTTCCACCCAACTTTATTTCTGATTTGAGTTTATCAATATCAATAAAATCGACTTGACAGCAACTCTCAATGACTCGAGCAGCTTGAGGAGAAACAACACCATTTTCGGCTTGGGCAAGTGCCAAGACTCCTTCAAAACGTAACATTTGTACTATTGTCTGTTTGTCAGAAAAAAGCTCATTGATGGTTTTGGAATAAAAATAATCGGAGTATAGAGACATTTATGAGTTATGATTTACGAATTACGAATTTGAAATGATGCATTCGTCATTCGAAAAATTCGTACTTCGTCATTCAAATTAAATTTCAAAAAAAATAGTTTCTTTTTCGCCTTGCATATTGATATTGAATTCAAATATATTTATGCCTTTTTTCTCGGCAATGAGCGTATTTTTTCGTTCGTCAGGAACGGCATTTAGCACTTCGTCAGTTGCATTTAGTTGGGCTTCGTCAGAAAAATAAATACGGGTATAAGAATGTATCATCTGCCCACGCATAAAGATAATTACTGAAAGATACGGAGCTTGTCCATCAACTGATTTTGGCTTGATTGTGCTAAAAATAAAGCGATTCTGAGGGTCAGTTCCTGTACCAAAACGTCCAAAAAGTTGATTTTCACCATCATTTTGCCAAATTTCTATCATAGCATCGGGAATCACATCGCCATTACCATCGAAAACTCTCCCCATGATTGTGATTGCTTCTTCGTGCTCAATTGGGCTAACCATCTGATTTCCAATCAATTGCTTAAAATCATATAAATATTGCTCAGACGTAAGACCATAAGCAAAATATGGTCCTACTGTTTGTGAGGGAGTTTGAAGTACTGCCCCTAAAGTTGAGCTTGAAGTAACTTCATTCAAAATATTTTCCATAAATCTTATTTTTGTTCCCCTTTAAGGAATAGGGGTATTTTTTTAAATCTTTTCAAAAGGAGTTGCGTTGTGGCCTCGTAATACAAAATCGAAGCGATAGCCAAGGGCAAAATTTGGCTCGGTAGCATCTAAATCAAATTTTGAGATTAATAGGTCACGACCTTTTGGTGGAATGCATAAGAAAATAGGGTCATGCTGCAAGAGCGGGTCACCTGGAAAATACATTTGAGTAACCAAACGATTGGTAATATTTGCCCCAAACAACGAAAAATGTATGTGGTTTGGACGCCAAGCGTTGTAGTGATTTCCCCAAGGATATGCCCCCGGTTTGATGGTATAAAACTTGTAATTTCCGTCTTTATCGGTCATACAACGCCCAGCACCCAAGAAATTCGGATCGAGAGGGGCATCGTGTTGGTCAACTTTATGTATGTAGCGGCCACATGAATTGGCTTGCCAAATTTCTATTAAAGTATGCGGTATTGGCTGTCCATTTTCATTCATCACCTTGCCGTGAACTACGATTCTTTCGCCCAATGGTTCACCATTTTTTATTGAGTTTTTGGTTAGGTCATTATCAAATTCCCCTAAGTTGAAATCACCAAAAACTAGTCCTGTTAGTTCAGAAAGCGATTGTTTTAGAAAAATTAAAGGTTTGGTTGGAGCTCTTAGAATCGTTGATTTGTATTCCGGGGCTAAGTACGGTGGATGTACTTCACGGTCGAATTGGTTATATGTGATATTATTCATTTGCATAATAATTAAAGGTATCGAATAGCTGTTTTTAGTTTACAAAAGTATTATAATTATCAAACTTAATCTTGGATTAATCAAAATAAGACTTGCACAATTTAAACATAAATATAATTGACGAATCATTCGATTGACGAATTACGAATAAATGACCGATTATCAACAAACTATAAAAAAGAAGCCAATTATTGCAATTTACGATGAAATTTTAATTTAAAATATCATACAAATTATATACATTTATAACAAAAGTTGCTAAAACAAAAATTTTTATAGCATAAACCTGAACCAATCAACGAAACGATAATTGTAAAAATTAAACATGAATAATTCGAAACAGATTCTAAATTTCAAAGGACTTTATGGCGATAATCATTATCCGCTTTTGCCTGATTTTATTCATCATGAGTCGCTCGAAGTAAGGAGTAAAATGTATGATTGGGAAATAAACGAACACCTTCATGCAGATTTATGCCAAATTTTTATGATTGAATCGGGAGGTGGAGTTTTGTTTTCGGAACAAAATGAAGTTTCTATCGAAGGACCTTCCTTAATTATAATTCCGACCAATACCCTGCATGGTTTTGCTTTTGAGCCGAATATCGTAGGTGAAGTTTTAACTTTTTCGGAAAATTTCCTAGAAACACTTTTCAAAAACTCACCTAAAATTCTGCTCGAACTCAATCATCTGAAATACCTCCAGTTTGATAATGACCTAAGCAATTTTGAACAAATAAAAAACTATAAAAGTCTGATTTTAAAAGAGATGTACGAGGAAAATTTAGAAAAACAAACCATAGTTCAGTCGTTGTTTACCTTATTTTTTATCGGTATTTATCGTTTTAGTTTTTCACTAAAAAACACTATTTCGGCATCAGACAACCGTACTTTGATGTATTTTCAGGCATTTAAGAAGCATATCAAACAAACGATACAAGAAACCAAACCTATCAGCGAATACGCCAAAGAATTGAATATCACGACCGTGCACCTTAATCGAATCTGCAATGCTTTGGTACAGAAATCTGCCTTACAAATTGTACAGGATTATCTGATTGTAGAAGCCAAAAAGTATTTGCTTAACACAAATTATTCAATTTCGGAGGTTTCGTATTTACTCAATTTCAAAGACCCTGCCTATTTTACTCGACTTTTCAAGAAACAAACGGGTGTTTCACCGAGCGAATTCAAGAAAATATAATAGAAAAGGCGACCGAAGCCGCCATTTTCTAAGTAGAAATTTATATAAGTGTAGTCAAGAAATTACAAATGTTGAATGACCGTTGCGATTACGAATTTTTAGGAATTACAAAAACTTGAACTATTCTATAAAACCAGCCGTCGCTTTTGTTCCCGATTTCGTCCAGTTTCTGAGTTCATCAAATGCTTTGCCTGTTTGTTTGGCCGTAAATACGCAATGCCCTTGTCCGTTGGTGTGTTTTACTGTAAAAAATTGATTTTTGCCTTGTAGTTGTACCATGTTTTCGAAATTCGTCACGCCATAATTTACAGGAATCAGTTGGTCATAAATGGTGTGCATCAACAAAATCGGCTTGTCAATATTTCCTGTACGGTCATATTTATTAAAAATGTCAGGTTTTGAAGTTGCTGACATTCTTTCGGCTACTTTATTGACCAAAAGATTATCGGGAAAACCAATATAAACCGTATTGGTATTATCAAATGGATTTCCGTCAGTTTTTCGTGCTAAATCTCTCAAAACATTTTCGTTGAAAAACAAAGAAAATGGCAAATCATCGAATTTTAAGTCAAAACGCTTGGCAAAAGCCACGCCCAGTGTTGAATCTTTGGCAATGATGGCTTTTTTGATTTCCATTGATCTTGCCATCATCTTGCGAGAATCGGATGCTTGATAAGGCTTCGATAAATCAAAAATATCTTTCAGTGAAGTTACGATATTCGGGAAAAGCCCATTGAAAGTCGCATAAATATCAAACTCTTTTCGACATTGCAAATACGGACGACTTGACAACGGACAAAGCGGCATTCCTGCATTATAGTTTTGGCTAAAATTCTCCATTATAGCAAGCGTTATACCGCCACCCATCGAATGCCCAACCATGAATGTGGAATCAGGTTTACCATAATTTTGAATAAAATATTTGCGAAGTGCTTCGGTATCATCAACGCCCTGTGCCAAAGCAAAGCCTTGAAAAGCATAGTCTGAAGCCGCTACGGCAAAACCTCTTTCTAAAAATGGAGTCATTCTTTTTGGAAATTCTGGGTTCTGGCTTTGCGATGGTTTTGCCCCCATAAATTCATAGCCATGTGCATACATCACCAATTTACCTTTCCAGTTTTCGGGAAAAAGAATTCGGTATTTTACTCCATTTATGCTTCCTGTATCAGTTTTAGCGATATTTTGGGCAAAAATTGCTTTCGTGATAAATAATAGGATTAAGACTTTTTTCATGGTGAATAGCTATAAATTAAGTTTTATAATAATAGGTTAGTACGCAGGTCGAATCTGGAGATTCGACCCACATTTTTATGCTTCTCCCCAAACTTTTAGAGCCGTATTTACCGTCAAATCAAGTTTACGCCATTGGTCGTCGTGGGTCATATCATTGCCATGGTGCGTCGATGAAAACCCACATTGAGGACTCACGCAGAGATTTTCGATTGGCATGTATTGAGCAGCTTCATCGATGCGTTTGCAGAGGTCATCAATATTTTCGAGTTCACGTTTTTTTGATGAAATAATGCCCAAAACCACTTTTTTATTATTTGGCATGAAGCGAAGTGGAGCAAAATCGCCCGAACGCTCATCGTCGTATTCAAGCAAATAACGGTCAACATTTATATCGTTGAAAAGGATTTCGGCCACTGGCTCATAGCCACCTTCAGCAAACCACGTACTGCGGTAATTTCCACGGCAAAGATGAATACCTACCATCAAATCAGCAGGGCGATTATCAATAACTGAATTGATAAGAGCGGCATAAGTACGTGGGAGCTCGTTAGGGTCTTCGCCTCTTGCTTGGGCAGCGGCACGCATTTTAGGGTCGCAGAGGTAAGCCAAGTTTGTATCATCAAGTTGTAAATAACGCAAGCCTGCATCATATAAATGAGCAATTTCTTCACGGTAAGCGGCAGCTAAATCGGCAAAGAATTCG
This sequence comes from Emticicia sp., assembly GCA_017495105.1. Classification (GTDB taxonomy): domain Bacteria; phylum Bacteroidota; class Bacteroidia; order Cytophagales; family Spirosomataceae; genus Emticicia. The sequence continues at coordinate 5,905 of JAFEIL010000393.1, forward strand.
TCCATATCAGGATACGAATTAATATCAATTGATTTACGGCCACCACGAAAGTGAATCATCGTTGGTGACGGAATCGAAACTTTTGGCGTTTGCGAAACAACCGTTTTTAGATAATTGAAATCGGCTACTTGAATGTCTTTTACGTGCTTGAGTTTACCTGTAACACTCAAAATCGGTGGTGTAAAACCATCTTCGGCGGCTTTGGCATTGGGATTAGCATCTATACCGCCAGTTACACTGACACCGGCCAATTCTTTCAAGAAATCGAGGTGAAAATAATCACGGCGAAACTCTCCATCAGTGATAGCTTTCATGCCTGTTGCTTCCAATCTTTTTACTGTTTCGGCAATCCCTGCATCTTCTATGACTCTAAGTTCTTCAGCGGAAATTTCTCCTTTTTTCCACTTGAAACGATTCTCTTTTACTTCTGTTGTACGTAGTAAACTACCTACGTGGTCGGCTCTAAAATTTGACATTTTATGTGACTATTTTATGAATTAAATACAAAAAATATTTGGCAAAAAAACATTATTTCATCTCTTCAGGTTTTAGCTTGATAGCATCCTTTTAGGATTATTAGAATAGCTTAATTCCCGAAGGGATTAAACGATTATTGCAATTAAAAGAGAAAGTTAATTTAAATCCCAGAGGTTGACATATTAACCTTCGCCATTGAAATTATTTTCTTTAACTTATTTCTTTTGAATCTATTTTTGCAGTAATTAAACCCGATAAAAGTGCTGGAACTGCAAAAATGAGAAAGTTGGTGGCGATTCCTAAACCTGCTCCAATCAATAATCCGCCAATCATTGGGCCAACAATTCCACCCAAACGTCCAGCTCCCATTGCCCAACCCACACCAGTTGTGCGAAATTCGGTTGGGTATAATCTAGCTGAAAGTGCATAAAGCCCCACGAAACCGCCTTGAATACCAAAGCCTAATAGTGCCAAAATAAGCAAAATGACATCTGAGCCAACAAAAAGTCCAAACGATGCCATTAAAACGCCAGTTAGCACCAAGATTACGCCTAAAGTTTTCTTTAAACCATATTTGCTCGAAAAATATCCTTGTGTAATAATTCCAAAAAACGCCCCGATATTAAAGACTGTTCCTGCATAAATCGCCAATTCCATCGAAAGTCCTGCATCTTTTGCTAATTTTGGAATCCAACTTGTAAGGAAATACAAAGCAGCAAATGCCATGAATAAGGCAGCCCAAAGCTGGAGCGTTGGTTTTTTGAAGTCAGTTTTAAGCAATTGGTCAACGGGCAATTTTGACTTAATTTTATCAATTATTGGCAAAGATTCTAAAGGCTGAATATTCATTTTGGCCAAAATCTTATTTAGTTTTTCGAGGGCATTTTTGGGTTGAGTTCGTAAATAAAAATCGATTGATTCTGAAAGAAAAAATAGAATCAATGGAACAGAAAACATAGAAGCAATGCCCGCAATACGAAACATTTGTTGCCAACCTTCAGTCGGAATTACTTTAGCAGCCACCAAACCTGCTACTACCGCTCCAATTGGATAACCCGAAATTACAAAACTCACCCAAAAATCACGGGTTTTGTTGGGAGTGTATTCAGAAGCAAGAGAAGCTGTACTTGCCAACATACTGCCAATGCCAAGTCCACTTACAAAACGATAAATCAACAACTCAGTAATTGAAGCGGCATAAGAAGTAAGATAAATACAAACACCCATAATGATGCCACTAATGAGAATGATGGATTTCCGACCGATTTTGTCGGCAAAAGGAGCTAAAAAAAGCGTTCCGATAGTCATTCCAAATAACCCAGCACTAAAAACTGTACCCAAAGCCTGTGGAGAAATATCCCACGCTTTAGTAATGGCGGGAGCTGTGTAAGAAATCACGAGTACGTCCATACCATCAAGCATATTCATTAAAAAACAAATAAGAATGGTAGAATACTGCAGACCTGTCATCGGATTTTTATCGATGAGGGTTTTGGGGTTGAAAGTCATTGTTTATTAGGTGTATATGGTTGAATAAAAGAGGCTTAGCAAGTAATCATTTATAAAACTTTCCAAACTTGAATTGTGACATTGTCTGGATTTCTAATGCCTTTACAAATAAAAATGGCATTATTCATCCATTCGTATTTGCCTTGTGGTGCTTCAAATTTTGGTATCGCACGAAAATAGTAATCTGATGGCGAAACAACTTCTCCTCTTCCGATTCGAGCTGCAACTTCGGGCGTAGCTACACGCAAGCCAATATTTTTGATATAAATCGTTACACCATCATCGGTTTTGATTTGATAATGTGCTTCCAGTTCGGCCACGCCATCTTTTCTCACAATTTGCCAATCGCCTCCGCCATCCAAAATCTCACCTTTAATTTTTGGTCCTTCAAAACTTCCACCTATAATTGGAATGATTCTACGCATACCGTGCGGCGTTTCTCCAACAATATATGGTGCTTTTAGCCTAACTTTTAATTCACAAACAAACTCTAAACTTGGTGCTTCGGGTGAACTTTGGGCGAATAAATTCATATTTAATAGGCAAAAAGTAATGCAAATAATTGAACGCAGATTTCTTTGAAAATGCCGATTAGAACATATTTTTTCTAAAGCGAAAATCCACATCGCATTTCTGCGATTTAATGAGTGTTTCATTTCTTAGTTTTTTTGGTTAAGGGTATGCATATCAAAGCCGGCTACTTTTTTGTAATTATCCATTACTTTTGCCAGTTCTTCATACGGAATTTCATCTTTCGTAAAGCCTTTCGGAAACCAATCTTCCATCATATCCATTATCTCGTCGGGGCCTTTGGCTCGGTTTTGTAAGACCACTTTTGCAGTTGCTGGCACTCTTTCTTTATCATATTTGATAAGTGCCTGCAAAGGATTACTTGTATTTTTCAAACATTCGGTCAAGCAATCGGCATCAAGTATGGCTTGTGAAGCACCATTTGAGCCAATCGGATACATCGGGTGAGCGGCATCACCGAGTAGTGTTACTCGCCCGAAAGTCCATTTATCCAAAGGATTTCGATCCGACATCGGAAATTCGTAAACAACTTTTGCTCCATCAATCATCGTTGGCACATCAAGCCAATCAAATCTCCATTCTTTATACAATTCTACTAATCTTGCTTTGTCGGCTTCTCGATTCCAATCACGAGCTGTAAGTCTCGACTTCCCTTCTTTAATATTCCCTACCCAATTGATTAATGAGTTGCCATTAGCATCAGGTTGACCAATTGGGTAAACCACCATTTTTTGACGTAAACTGCCAATCATTGCCATGGATGTACCGTCTAAGAACGGTTTCATAGTAGTTGTTCCACGATAAAGAATATTTTCTGAATAAACTGGGGAGCCTTCGTTTGGATAAAGTTGCTGACGCACGACCGAATTGATGCCATCGGCACCTATCAGCAAATCGGCAGCTTCTTCTAATATTTTTTCGTTGGTGTCTTTATCTATAAAATGAGCAATTACTTGGCTATTATTTTGCTCAAAATGACTTAAATGGTGGTTTTTCAGAATTGCCTCTTTACCCAATGTTTCTACAACCTCATCAAAAAGCAACATCTGCAAAACTCCACGATGTACCGAAAATTGTGGCCATTTGTATCCAGCAAAGCGTCCACGTGGCTCTGTCCAAAATTGTTGACCGAATTTATTAAAATAAACTAAATCGCTCGTTTCAATAGCATTTTGAGCGATTTTCTCTTGTAAACCCAAATTTGTTAATACTCGAACACTATGCGGAAGTGTGTTGATACCCACGCCCAAAGGTTTAATTTCTTTGACCGATTCAAACACTTTAACCTCGAATCCAGCTTTATGAAGGCTCAATGCAGAAGTCAATCCACCAATTCCACCACCGATAATAATAATTTTCATCAAATATAATTATAACTTTTTAACAAATTTCTGCATTATACCTTGATTTTACTAGGCAAAATAGGAAAATAAATAGGCAAAAACAATCAGAAAATAACAGTTTAATTATGTATTCTACACTTTTACTTCAATCCCAGCATTCTGATAGCATTTTCTTTCAGAATTAAGGGCTTTACTTCTTCCTTGAAACCAGCTTCTTCAAAATCTTTCATCCATCTTTCGGGAGTAATCAATGGAAAATCAGTACCAAAAAGAACCCTGTTTTTGAGCATTGTATTGGCATATTGAATGAGTTGTTTCGGGAAATATTTTGGTGACCAGCCACTCAAATCAATATAAACGTTAGGCTTATGCATTGCTACCGAAAGGGCTTCATCTTGCCACGGCCAAGAAGGATGAGCAATAATAATTGGACAGTCGGGAAAATCAATTGCTACGTCATCGAGGTGCATTGGATTTGAATATTCTAAACGCAAACCACCTCCACCACGCACTCCAGAGCCAAAACCCGAATGCCCCGAATGAAAGAGCATCGGTAATTTGTATTCGGCAATTACTTCGTAAAGATGATATGCCATTTTATCGTAAGGATAAAAACCTTGTACCGTTGGATGAAATTTGAATCCTTTTACGCCATAATTTTCTATCAAATCACGGGCTTCTCTTGCTCCCATTCGGCCTTTGTGCGGGTCGATGCTCGCAAAGGCAATCATCACATCATCGTTTTTTAGAGCTGCCTCAGCAACCTCAATATTCGGAATGCGTCGTTTGCCAACATTATGCTCTGAATCAACGGTAAACATGACAAAAGCCAAATTATTATCTCGATAAAAATCGGCTGTTTCTTGAATCGTTGGGCGTTTATCCGACTTGAAATATTTGGCAAATGCTTCATCCAATTCTGGACGATAATCATCATGCGGCTGGCAACACGACACCTCTGCATGCGTGTGTACGTCTATTGCGGTAATTTTATTTATATCTATCATAAAGCCCCCAAGCCCCCAGAGGGGGTATTAAATTGAAATTTATTTATCAGTGTACGACTTATCCCCCTCTGGGGGCTTGGGAGCTTTTACTTCGCTCCCATTCTAATTGCTCCATCAAGGCGAATGACTTCGCCATTGAGCATGGTATTTTCGATGATTTGTTTTACTAAGTCGGCAAACTCAGACGGACTGCCTAGTCGTGGTGGAAATGGCACCTGTTTTCCCAAAGAATCTTGGGCTTCTTGCGGTAAGGATGCCAACAATGGTGTTTCAAAAATGCCGGGAGCAATTGCCATTACTCTGATACCCATTCGGGCAAATTCACGGGCAATTGGTAACGTCATAGCAACAATTCCTCCTTTAGATGCCGAATAAGCCGCCTGTCCGATTTGTCCATCAAAGGCTGCAACCGAGGCAGTATTAATTACAATTCCTCTCTCTCCTTTAGTATTCGGCTCATTGTTTTGCATTCTATCTGCTACCAATCGAAGGGTATTAAAAGTGCCAATAAGATTTATGCTGATTACTTTTTGAAAGAAATCAAGCGAATGCGGGCCGTCTTTACCAACTACTCTTTTGGCAGGGCCAACTCCGGCACAATTAATGATTCCTTCAATACTCTTGAATGTTTCAATAGCTTGATTAACAGCACTTTGCACTTGTTCTTCGTTGGTTACATCAGTTTTTATAAACTTTGATTTTGCCCCTAAATTGGTATTTGCGGTTATTCCTAATTCTTCGTTTACATCGAGTAAAACGGCATTGCCGCCATTTTCAATAATCATTCTAGCAGTTGCGAAACCTAAGCCCGAAGCTCCGCCTGTGATTAAGAATGTGTTGTTTTCTATTTTCATAACGCCCCCTTTCCCCCGATGTGGGAATTAATAAATTGTAAAAATATAAAGTTTATTTTCATCTACCAGCCAATAGTACGATTGAGTTTTATGTTCCCCCTTCGGGGGTTAGAGGGCTGTACATTTTATTTACCAAATCAACTCTATGTTTCAACACTGCTCTTTGGTTTAATGAACCTTTATCGGTTATTTCACCTAAATCAATTGATGGTGGTTCGAGAGAAATAACATATTTTTTAATGACCGTCGAACTACCCATTGAGGTTTTATTAAATTCAGTCAACCAATTATTGATAAAATCTCCTACTTCTTTATGCAAAAATGTTTCTTTATTAGAAATTTCGACACTTAAATTAGCTAATTTTCTACAAGCATCAGCATTTAAAAATAAAATTGCACCAATATATTCTTTATCCAAGCCAGCAAGCACAACATCTTGAATAATTGGCGAGCCAGTTGAAATAACTTTTGCCTTCAAAACTCCCACGTTTACCCAAGTTCCTGTCGAGAGTTTGAAATCTTCAGCAATTCTTCCATCAAAAACCAAACCTTTGTCGGGGTTGTTTTCATCTAAAAATTTTACGGCATCCCCTGTTTTATAATAACCATCTTCATCAAAAGCATTTTTGGTTGCTTCATCGTTTCGCCAGTAACCTTTGGTTACATTGGGAGCTTTGTAGCGAGCCTCCATTTTATCGCCATCGGGTACGAGTTTTACATCCATTCCAGCCACAGGCACCCCCAAAAGTCCAGAAAATGCACCGCCCCAATTAGCAAACATCGCAGATGGCCCCGATTCAGTACAGCCCAAACCAGTTATAATCGGAATTTTTACACCAATCGTTTCTACTGCTAAATCTTCCAATCGATTCCAAATTGGCTGAGCCAAACTCGCCCCAGCATAAAACAAAATATTAAGATTTTTGAAGAAATTTTCTCGTAAAACAGGTTCTTTTTCAAGATATGGAATCAACATTTCGAAACCTTTTGGCACATTGAAATAGGCAGTCGGAGAAACCTCTCGGAGATTCTGAACGGTTTCTTCGATGCCGTTGGGTGTTGGTTTACCATCATCAATCAAAATTGTTCCGCCGTTGAAAAGAGCGAGTCCAAAATTATGATTACTACCAAAAGTATGATTCCACGGAAGCCAGTCAATAAAAACGGGCGGATGTAGCTGCATAAACGGAAGCACCTGCGTAATCTGCTGTAAATTGGCACACCACATTCCGTGATGATTCATTACACCTTTAGGTAAGCCAGTAGAGCCAGATGTAAATAAAACTTTGGCAATCGTATCGGCATTTACTTTTGCAGAGGCAATATTTACATCGGCCGAAGCTTTAGTATAAAGTATTTCTTGAAAATACACACCATCTTCACCATCGGCAGTAACGACAATGGTTTCAGGAAAAAGTGTCTTGGCAAACTCGATGGCTTTCTGATAAACTTTTCCACTTTGAGCAAAAATGACTTTCGGAGTCATCAATTCTAGACAATGCTTGAGTTTACCAAAATCATTAGAAACTAATGAATACGGCGGTGAAATCGAGGTATAAGTAATCCCAATATGCACCGAAGCCAAGGCCAAAAGTGCATGTTCGAGGCTATTTTCTGATAAAATCACGACGGTTTCATTAGGTGTAAATTCGAGATTTAACAAATACTGGGCAATACTTTTCACTTTTTCGAGGGTTTCGGCATAAGATAATTTATGCCAATCTCTCGTCGTTGGATTTCTTCTACCGATAAAAGTATGGTTCGGTTTTACTTTTGCCCAATGTACTAATTTATCGGTGATTTTAGTTGGAAAATCGGCCAATAATTGCTCGTTTTTGAAATGAACAATGGCATTTTCGAGTTGTTTTTTACTCGTTTTAGTAGGGCCGAATTGGGTGTTTTTATACATTCCTTTAAGATAATGAATGTTGGATGCTTTATGTTGGATAATTTATTGCTAAAAAACTGTTTATTCTCCTACTTTTTTGGCTCTTCCTTCTAGAAAATCTTTTAATCTTTCTTTGGCTTCGGGAGCATTTTGAGCGATTGCTGCGGTTAAACTTTCAATCAATAAGCCTTCATTTTGCCCCGAATCAACGATTTTTGGTAATATGTGCATGAGTGCATAATTGGTCATGCCAGCATTTGAGGCTATCTTTTTTGCTAATTCAATACCCTTTTCGAGTCCTTGCCCCTCTTCAACGAGATATTGAGCCATGCCTATTCGTTCACCTTCTTCAGCTTTATACACCCTTCCTGTGAGCATCATATCGGTCATGCGAGCAATACCAATCAATTTTGGAATTCGCACCGATGCTCCGCCACCTACAAAAATTCCTCGTTGACCTTCGGGAAGTGCATAAAAAGTACTCATTTCGGCTACTCTAATATGGCAAGCTGAAGCCAATTCGAGACCGCCTCCTACAACTGCTCCGTGCAAAACTGCCACAACCGGCACAGTTCCAAATTGCACTTTTTCTAGTACACGATGCCACATTCGAGAATGATGAAGCCCTTGAATGGCATCTTGTTCTTTCAGCTCCGAAAGGTCGAGTCCTGCCGAAAAGTGTTTTCCTAAACCATAAATGATTGCACAACGAACCTGCGAAGGAATATTCTCAAAGACTTTTTCTAAACCCAAAATCAAATCGTCATTGAAGGCATTTCGTTTTTCAGGGCGATTGATGGCCACCAGCAGGATTTCGTCTCTTATTTCTAATTGAATTGACGTGGTGGGAGATTTTATTTCTTGCATTTTATAATCCAAAACTTGATTGACTTATTTCAATACAAAATTGAACAATAAAAAGATTTTTAAATAGGTAAAATAATGAATAAAATAGGCAATAACAATCAATTTTGCATGCTCCTGTATTCTTTTGGCGAAATTCCTGTCTTAGATTTAAAAAATCTAGAAAAATCGCTTGGCTCAAAGCCACCAATCTTAAACGCAACCTCGGCAATACGCATGGGTGTCTGTTTAAGCAAAACTTTTGCTTCTAAAACTCGCATCTCTTCTAAAAGTTCGTGGGCAGATTTGCCAGTTGTCGTTTTTACACATTTTTGTAAATGATTGGGTGATACCGCCAAAATTTCGGCAAATTCGATGACGGTCTTTTTATTATAAATCTGTTCTGATAATAAAATTTTGTAGCGTTGCGTAAGATTTGAAGCCGCATTATTAGTCATTTTTTTCGATTGACTATCCAAAAACTTGATTTCATTAAAAAGTGTAGTCAAGTACAAAGCAATGATTTCGGCACGATGCGATTCGTTTCGGGTTCGCTCCGAAAGTAGGATTTCTAAAAGATTCGTAACTCGGCCTGTTTCTTGAACCTCAATCAATGGTTCGGCTGTAATTTGAAAAAACGGAAAATCTTTTTCTACATCCACATTGAGCATTGGCTGATTGAAAATTTCAGGCTGAAAATGACAATAAAAAC
>JAFEIL010000122.1 GCA_017495105.1 Emticicia sp.
GATTTTTTTGGCGAAAGTTACAAAATATTATTGAATAATTTATTCTTGATACTTAAAGTATTTTAAATAATGATTATCTGAAACGATACATAATTTAAAAATTTAATAAATACTTAAATGCTACAGAGATTATTAAAGCTATATAAAAATTCTAATCAGAAAAACACACCATTAGAAAACTTCACAACAGAGGTATTGGTTGGCATCCTAAAAAAAGATAGAACCTTATTAGATAAGTTTGTGAATTCAATTTTGAAAATTTCTGGAAGCAATTTTGATATTGAATCACAAGTTTATCATTTGGGAAAGTATATTGACATTGAAATTAAAAATGAGGCTACTCTCATTTTTATTGAAAATAAAGTCAATTCTCCCGAAAATGATGAGCAATTAAAAAACTACCACAAAATTCTTGATAAACATAATGACGGTCATCTTATTCTGTGTACTCGATACATTGAAGGAAGTTATAACTTGACAAATTTTCAACAAATAAGATGGCTGGCAGTTTATGATTTTTTGAAAGAAAACAACGAAAATGATTCAATAATAAACAATTTTTTAAATTTTATGATTACCAATAATTTAGGTTCGGAAATAAAATTCAAATCAGAAGACTTAATTCATTTAAGTAGCACAAAAGAAATTTTGGCAAAATTCAATGAATACAAAATCATCTTTAAAAAGGCTTTTACAAAAGAAATTTCGGAGAAATTTAATGAGCCAGATGTATTTAAAAGAATTTTAGGTTATGGAGATTTGATAGTTCAAAAGGAGTATATAAATGGACTTTGGGTGGGTGCTGGTTTAAGCTTTAACGAACAACCAAGATTAACTACATGGATTTGGATTCATAAAACAACGATTGATAATGAGAAAATTATGGCTTTACTGAGAAATGAATTTGGAGAAAATACACCCTCAATAAAAATCCACGAAAAAGGTTTAGAAATATATACTCTTTTGGCAGATGATGAACAAAATATTGAAGGCTGGTACTCTATTAATCTTAAAAAAATCAAGAATTTCATTGTAAAAACAAACAATGAACTAAACTGGCAAGAATAACTCACAACCCCTTCCGTTTACTAATTCTAAAGAAACTACGTGTAAATAACATCACAATCATCATCAAGCCGCCAATCATAACTAATTCAATTACAAAAAATTCAGAGTCTCTTGCGAAGACCCTGATTGGAGAAAAAATAAGACTGTTACTTTTTTAAAAAAATCAGTCTTAATTTTTTAACCTTTAATCATACAAAATGAAAAAATCATTTTTTTTAGTATTATGTTTTGCATCTTTGATACAGTTGTCTTGTACAAAAAAAGAAGAAGTAGTAGTACCAAATCTTAAATTAGAAGATTTAAAAGGCTATTATCAATTAACCTACCTACAACAAAACGAGCAAATCAACACTTTTCCTGCTGCAGGTTATACTGGAGTTTTTTACATGGATGTTCAGGTAGTAAATTACATAACGCCAACGCCAAGAGGAGCTCTCAATCAATACTATGATTATAATTATATAGAATCAACGCTAAGTATTGTTTATAATGGCCAAAGTAAATATGGCTTAAATCCATCATTTCTTGAAATGAAAGACATTACGCCAAATAGTTGTTCATTATATATTGGCAATACTAAAGTTGGCAAATTTTATATAGAGAATGGCAGAAAAAAGGTTGAATTTAATATGATTGACAAATTAGGTAATCGAGTTATTTTTAAAGCCGAAAATTAAAAATGTTTTATTATAGCAACAAACAAGCCATTTTATGAAATGGCTTGTTAAATAAAATGCCTATAATTGTAATTATAGAACAAAAAAACTTCAAATGAAAAATTCAATTTTTGCTTTAGGCTTAATTTTCAGCACAATCAATTTATCAGCCCAAACAAAAGCAGATAAGGTAATGGATTTTCTTATTCAAACAAGTGCAGCAATAAATAAAACCCAACAACAACAACCGCAAACACAGCAGCAAGCACCCCAGCAACGCAAACCAAAGGCATGGTTTGAAGCTAAATCAAGTATTAATTTTAATATGAGGAGTAGCTTTCCAAGCAGCGATAATGTTTATCGGTACCTAATGCTTAATCCATTTCTGAAAGATGTAGAAAGTTTTATTGAAAAGACGCTTACTTTAGACGCACCTCTATATATCATCTTCGTAGATAACGATGATACAAAATTCAATGCTCATTTCGACCCTTCATGCAATTGTATCAGAATAAGCTACTCTATCATCAAGCAAAACGCTGATAAGGTAATGCTAAACTTTAGAGGTACTTCCTACACACAAGCAGTACAAGGCGTAACGCTACAAATATTGTTTCACGAAATGGGGCATTATTTAGTACATAATTATCAGCTAAATATCACAGGAAAAGAAGAAAATGCCGTAGATGAATTATCAGTTATGTCAATGCTTTTTTTAGCAAATGAAAAACCTGAATATTATAAATCAATATTTGCTGGCATACTTGGTTGGTACGATACGGATGCTAATGTAAGTTCTCGCTCAATGGTCGATGTTCATGCTCCGTCTCGTGAACGTTATTACGATATGCTTTCTTTATACTTGGGTGCGATGGGATATAATAATGCAAAAAGTACTGATTTTGTAGGTAATAAAGAATATCAACTCGATTTACAAAGGCTTGCTAATAGTGAAAAAGAGTATCAAAAAGCCTATAAATCATGGACTGAATTAATGTCAAGGTTTTTATAAGAAATAAAAAAAGGGCTGACGTTTGTCAGCCTTTTTTTGGCTCTAAAATTTTCAAAACTACGAAATAGCCACAACTAATCATTTCAAAACAATTTTATATATAATACGGCACTCACAACCCCTTCCGTTTACTAATCCTAAAGAAACTCCTCGTAAATAACATCACAATCATCATCAAGCCGCCAATCATCCGCAAATCTGGGTCGTAGTTCTCACGTCCGATATAACGCATAAGCATAACACCACCCATGACAAAAAGTAACATAAAACTCATGTCAATCTCTTTAACCTGTCGCCCGATATAATTATCACAAATTTCAGTGACGGTCTCAGGAACAAGATAAATTACAAGACTAATTTTTTATTTGAGGTCTAAATAGTAAAGTCAAATCAGTATTTTTCTTATGTAATGTTTCTTGAACTTCATCTATTTACAAAATTTTTTTATAACATCGTAAGCTCCGGAATCTCCTAACTCTCCAGCTTTAGATAAATCTAAACATGCACTATCATTTAGAGATTGGTTTATGTTATTAACTCCTGTAGCTAGGCCCAATTTATTAAATCCTCTGTAAAAATATGCCTTTGCATTTTTAGGGTCAAACTCTATAGCTTTTGTAAAATCAGCTATTGCCCCTCTGTGGTCTTCTAATGTACCTTTACAAATACCTCTTTCAAAATATGCCAATGAATATTTAGGATTAATCTCTATAGTTTTTGTGAAGTCGGATATTGCTCCAATATTGTCATCTAACATCCATTTAGTACGGCCTCTTATAAAGTATACATCTGCATTGTTAGGGTCAATCTTTAAAGCTTTTGTGAAGTCGGATAATGCTCCAATGTTGTCATTAGCAAGTTTTTCAACTCCACTGTAATAGTAATCTTCAGCTGACTGAGAATACAATTCATTAGATAATAATAGCAATATAAAAAACAGTATCTTTTTCATATTAAAAAAATTAATGGTTTAAAAACTATTTAAGAATATTCGTATCAAAAACTTACTTCAATATCTTCAAATTTCTAACATCGCTCACAATTATCTGCAGTCTGTCATTGTAAAGTGTAACAGTACCTTTTACAACAATATCCTTTTCCTGCAACTCATATTGCAAGTTCAAGTCCTTATTGGCTTTGTCGTACAATACAACCCTCAAAGGCGACTGCGGGTAACGTTTGTCCAAATTGATTAAAAACGTCTTGTTGCCGTCTTTATCAAAAAGCCATGCTCCTACTACATTAGCTTTAACAATAACTTCTTTATTTATCATTGTCTTTGCTTGCTCGGCTGCTTGTCTGTCGGTTTTACAGTGCGGTTGGAAAAGCATATTCTTTTGCAAACTTTGGTCTGTACTTGGGATTTTGTAGCTTGAAAATATGCTTACACCTATCATCTTTCTATTATTTCCTCCTTTGTTGAATCGTATTTATAATAAATAATGTCGCCCGAAATGATGTGGTGAATTGCTTGTTCAATAATTGTCAAAGGAGCAATAAACCATTCTCTCGGTGTGTGTCTATTACCGTTTTTATCAAAAATATCAATGCTTAGACAGGCTTTTCCGAAAAATGTATGTAGCAGTTGCTCCAGTTTATAAGTATTCATATTAAAGCATTTAAAGGTCATAATGATTCTGACATCTGACATTAAGTAAGTTGGCTCTTGACTAGCATTTTTTATGCGTTCTTCGACTTCGACAGTTGAAAAACCAATTTTGTAAAGATTTACAATCTCTTTAATTTCGGGTTTGTCGCTCTTTGATTTCAGTATATAAATATAGCCCGATTCTTGGTCGTTTTCATTTATATCGCTAAATTTCTCTTTGAATGTATTAGCTACTCTATCAGCATTTTCGCTTACGGTTTTGCCATTTGCATATAGTAATTTTTCGACCGAACGCTTTAGCATATTAGACTCTGTGCCGTTTTCAAATATGCACCTCGTTCTCCCATCTTCTCTTACTCGTGTCCCATCTTCTCTATAATGGTCTTTTTTCGAAATATTGATTTCTTTTAATAAAAACAGCACGCCATTGTGCACATAAAAAGTGTTTTCACGTAGATTGCCCATCTTAAATTCTACCAATTTTCTTTTACCATTGCCTAAATCTTTCTGTACATCTTTTAGTGATTGCTCGAATTGGTCGAAATCTTTGCATGGTTTTCGTCTTGCCACAAAATCTGTACTGGCTCTTTCGTCAATGTCTTTTACGTGTTTTAGGTCGAAAAGTCCTTCCGAATCATCATTGAGCAAGCCTAACATATCATCATCAAGAATATCATCCAGCGAATTGATTTCTTTTTCTTCATAAATCAAAAGCCCAAATCTATCATGGCTTTTGAGCATTTCCATCTTTGTTGGACTCTCTCTGAGCGACTTTAATCTTGCATATAACACGTGTTCTTGCACACCACTACCCTGCTGTGGTTCTCGATTATGTTTCTCAAAAAAAGTGTTCAGTTCTTCAAATGAAGTTAAAAGGCGTTCGTCAGCATTGCGTGATGTATTTGCTGACTTTACGCTTAGTAAGCCAAAAGGATCATTGCTGAATATTTCGTCGAGTACGCTTTGCTTATCCATTGGCACGTTTACGATTTTCTTCTTTTAAATAAATAATACACTCTGCCATGCGTCGTTCGAGTGGGTCGGTAGATTGAAGGCTTGGCACTCGGTCGTAAGCTTTCTTAAAATTTATGATTTTTGGCCATAGAATCTTGGCTTCTTCAAAGTCCATCTTGATTCTTGAAACTTCTATGGCTTCTTGTATGACTTTCAAGACTTTGGTAGTAACATCTTTTGATAAAATCTCAAACGCTTTTTGGAACGGATTAATGGTATCGATTAAATCAATGTGCAAATCATCAATATTTACGAATTGCCCTGCCATTCTGATAAAACGTTTATCGGCTTCGGGCATTCCATCTGCGTTTCGGGGCATATCTACCACCATTTTACTAAATGAATTGGCTTCATCGTTCGTTAAATCGGGGTAGATATTTTTTATAATTTTTGGAATCAACTCATTATTTATCTGGTATTGCGGTAGGCTTTCTGCAAGTGCTTGAATGATGGTTTCATCTTTTTGTATGCTCTTTTGTAGTTCTTTCACATCAAGCATCAGTGTGTTTTTCACTACCGAATCAAGCACTACGTATTGTCGCACTTCCTCTATTTCATCAGGGTTGAGTGTTGGATACTTTTCTTGAATTATCTTCGGTATCAGCACTTTATTGATTACTTCTGGGTCAATATTGCCTGGCATCGCCCGCAACATGGATGGGTCTTGCAGAATCGTTGCCTTCAAATCGTTTAAATCTGTTTCAACAATATCTTTTACTCGCTTCGATGATGGCGTGCGAAAACCCCTGATTTTTATCTCGCCTGCTTCTGCTTTATCATCGTCCGATAGTTTGGTTTTAAACTTAAAATTTGGGGCAAGTACTTGTTCCATCAGCAATGATGCCGTGATGGCTTTGAGCATATTATTGACCGATAGTTTTACCAAATCATCGGTGGCATCGGGTTGAGCAATTAGGTTTGTAAATTGTGCATGGGTTTTATTGTTGCTATCACGGGTACAGCGACCAATGATTTGAATAATCTCGGTCAACGAACCTCTATAACCCACCGTTAGGGCGTGTTCGCAGTAAGGCCAGTCAAAGCCCTCTTTTGCCATGCCCAAAGCAATAATCAAGTCCATATCATCAACTGACTTGATATCTCGCAAATAATCTTGAATTTTATCTCGGTCTTTTGCCGTGTCGTTCACCAAATCGGCTACTTTCAAGTTTTTACCATCTGAGTGTCTTTTTATATGAATTACACCTGTTTCGGAGTCAATTTTCAGAATCTCGCCAATGGCATCTAAAATCGTTCCTACTTCTTTATTCTTATCTTTGGTACTTTCGCCCGAATTTACATTCGGAATATGTAAAATCGTTTTTTTATCAGTATCGAGTATATCAAGAATAGCTGAAGTATATTTTCCTTGATAAAAATGATAGCCGATTCCCAAAGATTTGAGGTATTGATAGCCGTTGAGTTGCTCATAATAATTGTAAGTTACTTTGTCAAATTTGGCTTCGTCTTCGGGTTTTAGCACTGGTACTGTATCGCCTCTGAAATACGAACCTGTCATTGCCATTATATGTGCCGTTGAGCGTGCCATTATGCTACGCAATAATTCGCCCAGACGGCTATCGACATCAGCAGAAACATGATGAAACTCGTCAATGGCCAACAGAACATTATTAAAAGCCTTTTCTTCCACTTCTTCAAAGGCAAACCGCAAGGTGGCATGTGTACAAATCAGAATCTTTTCATCATTTGCCAAAAAGTTTTTGAATGATTTTACTTTGCTGCTGCTGCCGTCGTTGCCAGGCGTGCAAAGGTTATAATTATCGTTTGGTTCCCAATTGGCAAAAAAACCACCGTCTTTCAATAAAGTTTTGCTGAATGAACCACCGATTGATTTTTCAGGAACGGCAACAATTACTTTTTTAATGCCTTGATGCACCAATTTATCAAGAGCAATAAACATCAATGCCCTACTTTTGCCCGATGCGGGCGGAGCTTTCAACAGTAAGTACTGAGCATCACGATACTGATAGGCTTTTTCTTGCATTTCACGCATACCATAAGGATTGGTGCGTGAACTTTGCCCCGTTTGGGCATAGGTTACATGGACTATATCGGGCATATTATTCGATGTTTTTTAATTCATTTTCTATCTCCTCGATTGAGGGCAAACTACTTTTGAGGTCGTTTGGAAATAATTTTGTGAGCTGATACTCCGAAACACCCATTGGCTGATTGATGTCTTTTAGAGCATATTCGGCAATGACATCGTTTTTATCCTTACAAATCAATAGGCCAATTGTTGGATTATCGGTTGGGTGTTTCAATAAATCATTGGATGCTGATAAGTAAAAACTCAATTTACCTGCATATTCGGGTATAAAGCTCGTAGCTTTTAGCTCTATCACAATAAATGCTCGGAGTTTTAGGTGATAAAAAAGCAGGTCGATAAAATATTCTTGTCCTCCTACCATCATCGGCACTTGCTTACCTACGTAGGCAAAGCCAGTGCCAAGTTCTAATAAAAACTTGGTTACGTTATCTACTAAGGCGTTTTCTAATTCTCGTTCCTTGTAGTTTTCGGTTAATGTCAAGAAATCAAAATTATAGGGGTCTTTCAGGATTTGATGAGCGAGGTCAGAGCTGTTATTGGGCAAGGTTAATTTGAAATTAGTAATAGCTTTGCCTTGGCGATTGTATAAATCGCTTTTGATTTGCAAATTCAGTATATCTCTGCTCCAACCATTTTCGATGGTTTTTTGAATATAAAAATGGGCTTCGGCAATAGATTGAGCCTTTGTAAAAATCAGAATATTATGCCCCCAAGGAATTAGTGCAACAGCTTGTTTCAATAATTTAACTGGTTGATTTTCAACATTTTGTAATTGGTCAACAGGTTGTTGACCAATTTGTCCAACAACCTGCAAGGTAATTGAAGATTGATAAAAGTTATAAAATCTCTTGCAGTATTTAAGATTAGAGTTGGATAATCCTTGTATGTCAGGAAATTCATTTTTCAAATCTTTCGCAACTTGTTCTATCAATTTACTGCCCCACACGTTCTCTTTTTCGGCAATCATTTTGCCCAAATCCCAGTAAAACTCTATCAATGCACTGTTTACCGCGATGGCGGCTTTCAGTTGGCTTGAGCGTATCTTTGTTTTGAGGTCGCTCAGCCAGTTTTTATATTCGGTATCTTTAAAAATCTCGTTCATTTATTTTTAATGCTTAATACGTGAACTTTGCCCTGTTTGGGCATAGGTTACATGGACTATATCGGGCATATTATTTATCTAAATGTCTAAAAAATGTCTAAAAAACGTCTAAAAAATGTCTAATTATTCGGTTTTAGACATTTTCCAAATCTTACCAATCGAGGTTATAACTCCTTGATTTTTAAGTGATTGTAAATTATTTTTTATTTTGTTTCGCTTTTGATCAATATCTAAAACATCTGGAAGTTTATCTAAAAGTAATTTTTCAAAAGCTTCTCTTTTGCCTTCTCCGAATTTTTGTAAATATTGTACAATCATTTTTTGGCAATATCCATCATCAATTCCTCTTTGTTTTATATATTCTGTTTTTTCACCTGTGGCTTTAGCAACTGCAATAGAAACATAATAATTGGGTTTTCGTCCCTCTATCAAACCTTTGTTTTTCAATAACTTTGCGGCATCGTCTATAATAGCGATGTTTTTTTGAATTTTATCAAGCAAAATCACCTCCGTTAAGCTCAAATCGTCCTTTCGTTCAATCAATAGTTTTGCATATTTTTCGTCGATACTATGGCCATATATCTCTAAAACAACACTATTGCTTGTGGAATGTGTATAGTCTGGTAACGGAAAAAATCGCTGTTTTTGACTTTTATACATTTTATGGATACCATAACCCAGACTGTCTATCATATTTAGGTTTAGCATGGCTTCAACTAGCCATTTGTTACGGTATTTTTTAGGGGTCTTTTCGCCCAAGGTATAATCATCCGCACTTCCTTCAAAAAAACTACCTGCACTATCAAAAATAAGTTTTCCTGATTTTTCAGTTAAAATTATTCTCGACTGCATTTCATAATCTTGGTGAGCAATACAATTATTTAGTGCTTCTAAAATTACCTCTGGGTCATATTTCAGAACCTCGGTGGCGATTAATTGATTATTAGGAAAAAACTTGAACCTCACATTTCTTATTCGTGCTAAAACATCATTGACCGTCAGGAAAAGTGGTGGTTCAAAATGTTGATACGCTTTTTCTTCACCTGATTCTAATTTCCACGTAATTTGGCAAACCGCAGGGGATATAAAATGAACTGATTCGGGCTTGCCTAAAAGTATGATAGCAGCATTGGTAATTTTGCCATCAAGCGTTATTTTGGCTTTGTCTAAAAACGTAGCCGTATCCCATTTATCAACTTCATCGTATAGATGAGTGCCTACTTTTTTTTCTTTAAATTTTTCTTTCGCTTTGGCTATCGCAGTAGCATCGAGAGCTTCAATGGTTGCCTCTTTGATAATCTGTACCGACCAATCCTGATGTTTTCCCTGTAAGCGAATCAGGTCCTGTTCTCTAAGGTTTAAGGCTCCGATACTTTCACCGTCTCGGCCATAATGAAAGCCTTTCCACGATACAGGCATACCTTCGGGTGCGGCAGGTATTTTACAAAGTATCACGGTTTTGCTTTCGGTTTCGACTCGATACACTTCATCAAAAGATAAGCGTGGCGAAGTGAAGCTGGCCATTTCAAGTTTATAATCGTTGATTTGTGCTTCGCTGATGCTTGTTCCTACAACCATACGGTCATTTTTAACGCCCAAAACCAACCATGCACAGGCTAAACCTTTCAGATTGGCTTCATTGCTGAGAGCAGAGAAATATTCTCCCAATTTGTTTTTATCATATTGGGTTTTGGCTTCTTTAAATTCAACGACCTCACTTTCGGCACTTAGACTCAGTAGTTTATCTAAAATCTCGTTCATTTCTTTTTCTTCTTTTCTTTCTTTTCCATTTCAAACAACGTTCCTCGTGTTTTCTCTTCGGCAATCATAAGTTCGTAGAGTTTAAACAAATATTCGAGGCGTTCTTCATCGCTTTCAAAGGGTTTGGAGCGGTAGCATCGCTCAACTGCCAAATCGTTTTGGTGGTGGGCTTCTCGCAAGCCTTCGGGCATTTTATCGGGGTCGTAGAGTTGGGCGAGGGTCTTTTCGGAGTGGGCTTCTCGTTCTTCCAAAATCCTGTAAACACTTTGCTCCAGTTCTTGCTTTTGTCGCTCGGAAATTGGGGGGAAAGGGAAGGTGTTGTAGCAAAGTGTATTTGAATAACGAATACGAGTTTCTAAGTTTCCAGCAACACAACGAACCCAAGTCATGTGCATACGAGAGGTGAGAAGCGTAAATAACCATATTGGGGATTCATAAATAGCAAAAGCAAGATTACTAATGACTGTATCTTGATTTAGAAAACCTATCGGGATATAAGGCCTATTTTCAGAAGATACAGATGGGATAGCAAGTAATTGATTTTTAGCAGAATACATTTCTCTGAATTGATGTGGTTTTTCGGCCATTTTATTTGCCCCGCTATCTTTACTCATTAATCTCATAGCCTTAACACGTCCAATTCTTTCTTTGATTGGAGGAATTGATTCTGCTTCAATTAAAGAATCATCATTAATCCAAAGACACCATCTATCTTTTCCATTTATAAGTTCTTCAGACCCTAATATTTTTTTTAAGAATTTTATGCTTGTAGGATATTGTTTCAGTAATTCTTCTTTTTCGTTAGGAGTCAACAATAGATTACCTCCATCAACAGGTTTATTACCATAAATCATATTTGGAATTATTGATAGAGGAGTGCTCCTTTTTTCAATGATAATATCTTTTCCATTTGACAAATAAGCGTTTATACTACTCGCAAAAATCTTTCTATTTTCAACAAATAATACTTTTTGATTTTTATTAAAGCTATTCCTTAAACCAACAATTATCACTGTTACACCTGCATTCGCTTTAGCATTATTTGCCCATTTGAAAGAAGTATGAGCAAAACCTATTTCAAGATTCTTATTGAAAATTGGTGGCCAAAGCATAGCCACTTGCTCGCCTTGGCAAATAGAATTGGTACTTACAAAGGCAAATTGGGCATTTTGGTTTTGTATAAAATTTGCACCTTTCAAAAACCAAGCTGCTATGTAATCTAAGTTTTTGTAATCTTTTAGGCCTTTAAAAACCAAAGCCATATCGTCTTTTTGTTCGGCAGTTTGCATACTGCTCCCCAAATAAGGCGGATTTCCAAGAATAAAAATTTCGTCTTGCTCGCTGAGCGGAGTCGAAGCGTCATTTTTTGGGCAAACGCTTTCCCAATCCACACGGCAGGCGTTTCCGTGTACGATATTACCCGTTTCTTTAAGTGGCAAAGCGGGGCGAGTACGACCAAACTCCTTAAAAAACGATTGATTCATTTGGTGTTCGGCAAGCCACAATGAGAGAATAGCTACTTCGTGGGCAAAATCATCGAGCTCAATGCCATAAAAATTGCCCAAATGTATGCCCGAATATTGGGTACCGTAAGTTTTGGTCACTTTGTCAATTTCCTTAAAAATCGCCATTTCGAGTTTACGTAGCTCTTTATACGCAATAATCAGAAAATTACCACTACCGCAGGCAGGGTCAAAAATTTTGATATTCCAGATTCGTTTCAGTAAGTCATTGAGTTTTTTGAGATTACCTTTCGCACTTTCAAACTCTTGGTAGAGTTCGTCAAGAAACAGTGGCTCAATTACCTTCATAATATTCGGCACTGAGGTATAGTGCATACCCAGTCCTCCCCTATGCTCAGGCGTAATAACAGCCTGAATCATAGAGCCAAAAATATCAGGGTTAATGGCCGACCAATCAAGCTCACCCGACTCAATCAGAATTTGTCGGCTACGTCGGCTAAAAATCGGTGCATGGTGCGGGCGGCGTTCCGTGGCATTTCGGAATAAACCACCGTTTACGTAAGGAAATACCAATAAATAAGCTGGCAGTTCGGCTACGCTCACTGACCGCTGTTGGTCGGAGGTATTTAGTGCTTCAAACAACCTATCCAAATAGGTGTGCATATCGCTACCATCAGCTTGTGTATGGCTACTGATGCTATTCGTAAAAATTCCTTTCTCGAAAATACCTGTATCTTCCGCAAAAAAGCAAAACAACAAGCGAGAAAGAAACACATTGAGGTTGTGTACTTCTTCTTTGCTTTCTACAGCCGAGCCGTCGCTACGGTTGTCTTTGGTTATTTCGTCATAGAGCCTTGCCATTCGTTCGGCGGCTTTTACATCGGCAGGGTTTTCGTACTGTACTTGGGCTTTTTCCATGCCTGCCCACGGCAAAAAGAAATCAAAGTGTTTTGCTATTTCAAGAATAGCAATATCTAAAGTGTCTTGTGTTTTGGTGTCAACGGCCAAAAGATTTTTATAATCGGTCACTACTACAAAACGAGGGTCGTGTTTTACGGCTTTATTATTTGCCGTTAGGTCGGCAATGATTTCATGCAAGTCTTCGCCTTCAATAGCTTTATAAAATAATTTCTTTTTCCAAGCAATTTCACCGTCAACTTTAGAAAGGTTCAGTCCACCGTCTTTGATGCGTTTTATAGTTGCTTTAGGTTGTCCGTACGCCAACAATAAATCATAAATGAAACTCTCTTTTTCGAAAGTATTTACGAGCTGTTGTAAGTTATTTTCTATCAGGGCTATGTTCATTATCTATTTAAGTCTTTTCGCTAAACAATATAGTTGGTAAAGATAATATTTTAGTAACGTAATGTTGTAGGAGCGTTGGCAAAATTGGCTCTTTTGCAAGCTTGGGTTTGTGTGTTGGGTTTGTTCGACTTGCAAATGTGCCAATTTGGGGTGGTCATTTTGGGGCGTTTTTCTATCGTTTATTGTTGCACTATTGTCTTTTAGGCTTGTTTAAAACGTTTTGCGGCTTTGCGATAGGCGGGTTATTTTACCATTATTGCTGATTCTGTGAACCAAAGCGGTTCGTTGTTTTCTTCTGTTTGTCAAGTTGTTTATTTAAGATCTACTTTTTCGTTAACCAGAAATTCTTTTACAGAAGTCCACTTGATATATGCATATCTGTCGTTATCATATTTTTGAAAAATAATTCGTCCTTCCATTAGGTCTCTCATATATTGCATTCCTTGCCAAGCTGGGTAAAGTTCATTTTCTGAAGGTGAAAAAAATCTTGTTATCTTGATAAGAAAATTTAAAAGCCCAATGCCTCCTGGTCTGAATATTTTGTATTTTTTATTTGTGATTTCTGAAAGCAATTTTACGAAGTTGTTGCACGTTAGTTTATCCCCAGCAATTCTTAAATATCTTGGTGTATTATCATCAACGGCAGCAGCAGCTGTAAATTCAGCAACATTATCAGTAGTTGTAAATTCTAAAATTTGATTTGCATTACCCCAACATAAAATCCATTTTTGTTTGAAAAGTATTAAAGGCATATCTGTCGTTAATAAATCCATAAAAGGACCATTGAATATAGTTGTGGCTTTGATAGGTGTTTTGTCAATATACTCGTGAAACTTTTTCCTAAAATCTAAATTTCGATTTTGTCCTTCTATCAAGTTTGTAAAATCACTTGAATAGTCGCTTGGAATAAATCTTGGAACATTTGCTTGAACAGCAGCGTCTAAAAATATTTTTTGAGTGTCAATTACCGTTTCTCTTAAACCCGCCAACGCTGATACGAGACAATGTGCTCCTATACAATGTTTTGAAATTTCTGATCTATTGCTTGTGTCCACTTGAAAGACTTTGACACCTTTTTGTTCTAAGTTTTTTATTTTTTTAATGTCGGTTTCTAAACGTACGATTGCTCGCACTTCGACATCTAAGGCTAATAATGCCTTTACAATTTTACCGCCTAAATTTCCTGTCGCACCTGCTACAACTATTATTTTTCTCATTTAGTATTTTTCTTTTTTTAGTCTTTATATTCTGTTTGAGTGGTTCGTTACAATGACCGCTAACGTTTTGCAGATTTGCGATGGGCGGGCTTTTTAGCACAAATGTTGATACGGAGAACCAAACTTTGATTAACCACAAATGTGTCTGCGGAGCACGAACCCCCGCCTATTGCAAATGTGCTGTTATAGCCAGTTTTTCTCATCGTTGAATTGTCTTTGTCTGATAAGTTCCATCTTCATTAAATTCCATAAATCGTAATGGCAAGTCTGTCACTTCAACTCCGATGTCAAACGGATTTTTGTCTGTATAACCACAGTCATTAAAGTCAAACGGGTTGTCTTCATACTCATATGAAACTTCATTAAATTTACTTCCCATAATTCCCCAAGCGTGATTTGGGAGTTCTATCCAATTTTCTTTTTCTCTGTGAGGGGTTATGTAGTCTGAAACTTTTAGCGTGTATTTGTCTAATTTGCAAAGTTGTCCGTCACTAAGTTCTTTAAGTCTGTAAAACTCTTTCGCAAATTTCGAAATATCGTCTTTTGTCCCACGAAAACGAACCTTATCGTCCATATGAACTATCTCAATACTTGTAGGCACCTTAATTTCAAGGTCGAACTTTTGTCTGCCGAATATTTTGTCGAATAGTGTCATTTTAAAATTGGCTATAACGAGTATACATACGCAACCGTTGCGTATAATCTCCAAATTTAAGAAATAGACGCAACTATTTATTCTAACTACAAATATATTTATCATACGGTAGTTAC
>JAFEIL010000270.1 GCA_017495105.1 Emticicia sp.
CAAGAAAAGAAGAACAAAGCGGACAAGCCGCTTTGTTTATTTTTCTTAATCGTACTTGTTTCAATGGTCTGTATAGAGTGAATAGCAAGAATTTGTACAATGTTCC
Organism: Emticicia sp.; assembly: GCA_017495105.1. Taxonomy (GTDB): domain Bacteria; phylum Bacteroidota; class Bacteroidia; order Cytophagales; family Spirosomataceae; genus Emticicia. Next base: position 107 of record JAFEIL010000270.1, read on the forward strand.
GATGGGCGGTTATAAAAAACCAACTATTTGCGACAAAGAAAATATTTTTGCAGTAAGTAATGCTCTTCAAAAAGTTGAAATTCTCAACGGAGATTTTGAGCAAACATTAAATTACGCAGACAAAAATTCATTATTCTACTTTGATCCGCCTTACAAACCTTTAAATGAAACTTCAAGTTTCAATTCATACGCAAAAGACGAATTTAACGACAGCGAACAAGTTCGATTAAAAGATTTTTGTTCAAAATTGGACGCATTAAATCACACTTGGATTTTAAGTAATTCAGACGTTAAAGGAAAAAATATTAATGACAATTTCTTTGACGACTTATACTCTGACTTCAACATTCAACGAGTTGATGCAAGAAGAAGCATAAATGCTAATCCAGAGAAAAGAGGAAAATTAACAGAGTTACTAATTACAAATCAAACAAATAGTCAAGAATATGTCAGAGCAATTTAAACATTTCCTATCACAATTTTCAGAAACAAACGCAACGCTCGACTATTTTACAGACTTCAAAAAAATTAAAAGCAACGTAAACAAAATTTCTATTAAACTCAATCAATTAAATTATCTGATTGGAAAAGAAAACTTAAAAGAAGCTGTAAATGAACTTTACCAAGAAAACCCAAATGTTTTTGAGGTTTTGGATATTTTGATTGCTATTCGCAAAAATAAAAAAGCGAAAACATTCAACAATAGTGGAAAAATTGTTTTGCTTGACACTTACTTTACTTCGCCTGAAGGAATTTTGGAATACATTGATGAAACAGGTTTATCGGAACTATTCAGAAATAAAGATGTTACAAATCTTGTTGATTACGTTTTCGGAATTGAAGTTGGTTTAGACACAAACGCAAGAAAAAACAGAGGTGGCGACAATATGTCGAAAGCTGTTTCGTTAATTTTTGACAAGGCAGAAGTTTTTTACAAAAAGGAAGTAAATAATACAATCTTTCCAGAAATAATAAGTTTAGGTGCTGATGTAAAACGTTTTGATTTTGTCATCAAGACCAAAGTAAAAACCTATTTAATAGAAACCAATTACTATAATAGTGGTGGTTCAAAATTAAACGAAACCGCAAGATCTTATTCTGATGTTGCACCTAAAATAAATCAATATCCTAATTATGAATTTGTTTGGATAACTGATGGACAAGGTTGGTTTAGTGCAAAGAACAAATTAGAAGAAGCTTATAACATCATTCCAAGTTTATACAATTTGATAACACTTGAAGATTTTATAACCAAAATACAAAAAGAAGGAATTTTAAATTTTTAAAAAAAATAAATTATGGCTTGTAATAAAAATCATTCAGGTGTTCGAACGATAATGAACTCACTTCCTACAGATCAAGGAGGAAAAGGACGACATAAGTGTGCTGCTTGTGCTTATGAATTAGGATATAATGCAGGAATTAATCTTGATGAACAAATAAATCTTGGAGATTTATTAAATTCGTTAGACGAAAGCCAGGCACAAGCTCAAAGACATAAAAGTCCGCACGCTGCTTATGCAAAAGGTTATCTTGATGGTGTTATTGATAGTTACAATTGATTAATCCTTTTTTCAAATCCGAAGACAAAAATTTCTATCTTCTTCACGGAGATACAATGGATCTTTTGTCTCAATTTGACCACAAGTTTGATATGGTTTTTGCAGATCCACCATATTTTTTATCAAACAATGGTCTTTCAATTCAAAGCGGAAAAATTGTAAGTGTAAACAAAGGAAAATGGGACAAATCCGAAGGATTTGAATATATAAACGACTTCAATCGAAAATGGCTTTCATTAGTTCGTGACAAAATGAAAGATGATGCCACAATTTGGATTAGCGGAACAATGCACAATATTTTTTCGGTTGGACAAATTCTGAACGAATTAGGTTTCAAAATCCTTAACGTAATCACTTGGGAAAAGTCAAATCCACCACCAAATTTTTCGTGTAGATATTTCACATATTCGACAGAGCAAATTATTTGGGCAAGAAAAAGCGAAAAAGTTCCTCATTATTTCAATTATGAATTAATGAAAAAACTTAATGGCGACAAACAAATGAAAGATGTTTGGAAATTGCCAGCAATTGCACCTTGGGAAAAATCTTGCGGAAAACACCCAACACAAAAACCTTTGTCAGTTTTAACAAGACTTATTTTGGCTTCAACAAAGCCAAATGCTTGGATTTTAGATCCATTTGCAGGAAGTTCAACAACAGGAATAGCCGCTAATTTGGCAAACAGACGATATTTAGGAATTGACCAAGAAGAAGAATTTTTGACAATAAGCAAAAACCGAAAAATCGAAATAGAGAACCCTAAAATTTCAGCAAATTACAAACAAAAAATTGGAGGTTTTAACGACAAAAAAGAACTTGAATTATTCCTTGTTGAAGAACCCAAAACAGAATATAAAACAGAACTAAACCTTGAAAACAAAAGGGCGATCGGCTAACAGCGGTTTTGCAAAATGGCGGGTGTAGTGCTAAAATCAACAGCAGTAATTCTAATGAACTTTAGTGCAAAATTGAACATTTGTGCCTTGAAATCCGCCACTTCGCAAAGCCGCAAAACGTTATGCGTAATATCGACAAACGAAATGAAAATAACTTTAGAAGACATAATTCAATCCATTTATTTATTACCTGAACAAGTATTGGAAGACGTTTTGGGACATTTTCAACATTTGGAATACCCAAAAAACTATTTTTTACTCAAGCCGGGCAAACCTTGTAAACACCTTTGGTTTATGACACAAGGTGCCGTAAGATACTTTTACACCAATGACCAAGGAAAAGAGACCAATACTTGGTTTAGTTTAGACGCGCAAATAATAACGGACACTACTAGTTTTGTAAAACAAGAACCCGCTCAAGAAAGTATTCAACTTATTGAGGATAGTGAAATGTTTTCCATTGAATATGTTGGAATACAAGCCTTGCTTCAAAAACATCATTCATTTGCCCTCTGGTATATTAAATTAGTGGAGTTGCATTATATATCACAAATTGAAG
>JAFEIL010000262.1 GCA_017495105.1 Emticicia sp.
ACACATGGCTCTCTTTGCCTACATTTAGTGGCTCACTTTCGCTACATTATACAATATTTTCAAAAAAGTAGGTGATTTAATGTTTTATGAGTATGATTTTGGTGATAGTTGGGAACATTCCATTCGTTTGGAAGCAATTACCGAAACTGCCCAAGATTCAAAACCTGCTTGTATTAATGGAGAGAGAAATTGTCCTCCCGAAGATTGTGGAGGTCTTCCTGGTTATTTTGAATTAGTTGAAGCAGTAAAAAATCCGAAAAGTCAAGAAGCAAAAGAATTTCGAGAATGGCTCGGCGAAACTTATAATCCCGAAAAATTTAACCTCAAAAAAGCAAACCATGATATTGAGTTTGGTCGGACAATGACTGAGGCAAATATGATGAGAGATGTACTTTTTAGTGGAAATGGTGGCGGCGATTTAGATATTTCTACTTTTATGAATTCGTTGATTTCGGGCAATGAAAATTTTCAAAAACAGATGAATCGTTTGAGTATTTCAGGAAAAGTTTTTGAATTGAAAATTTCGGTTCAAGGCTTAAAACCCGAAGTTTCGAGAACAATAGAAGTAGAACCCAAGCTAAAATTTAGAGATTTAATGAAGTTCATTCGAGCCTCTTTTGGTTGGTTAGATGGCGGTTCGGACATGGGCTATTATTTTATTATTGATGGCAAAAAGTTCGGAAAAAGTTCTCTTTTCAATGGTTGGTACACTCCTGAGTCTCAAAAAAAGATTCCTTCAGGGCTTTATGATGACTCAAAGATAAAATTGAGCGAAGTTTTTACGGCAGTAGGAGAGGCGGTCAATAGTAATATGCCGCTGTATGCTTGGAAATTTAGAATCAAGTGTGAAGCCATTAAAGACAAAGATAAAAAGAACCCAAATTATCCTGTTTGTGTAGCAGGGAAAGGGAATATAACACCAAAACCTACCAGTTTTAAGGAAATTGAACAATATATCGCCTTTATTGCTCAATCAGATGATATTCCAGTCGAAGCTGATTTAGAGAAAATTAATGGATTTTTGGAGGGCTTTAGGAAGAAAAAATAAAAAAAGATATGAAAGATATTAACAATCAATTGTTCAATATTTTGAGTGAAATAAAAGGAAGCGGTTCTTTTATAAGTAATGATATAAAACCCTTTCTTTTTTCGGGTTTAGAAATTAATGGGATTGATGAAATTGGTTTTCCAATCAATGCTATACAGATAAAAGACATCATAAAAGTAGCTCATAAAGCACCATTTGGTAAAGGAAGTCAAACTGTACTCGACCCTACTGTGCGAAGTGCGTGGGAAATTGATGCCTCCGAAATTACATTTACGAATCCTGAATGGAAACAATTTATAGCCAGTATCATTGAGAAAGTAAAACCCGATTTGGGTATCGAAAAACATTCGGTTTCTGCAAATCTTTACAAATTATTGATTTACGAGGAAGGAGGTTTTTTCTTGGCTCATAAAGATTCTGAGAAAGAAAAAGGAATGTTTGGTACACTCATCATAGGTTTGCCTTCCAAACATACCGGCGGAGAACTTTGTGTAAGATTCGACGGACGAGAAGAAATTGTTGATTTTTCTGAACCATCAAGCCAATACAAAATTCCTTATGCAGCATTTTATGCCGACTGCGAACATGAAATAAAACCTATCACATCGGGTTATCGGGTTTGTTTGGTTTATAATTTAGTACAAGCCAAAAGTAACGAAAAAATACAACTCAGCCACTTGAGCGGCCACATAGAGCGTTTGGTAAAAATCATAAAAACCTGCGAAGAAGACAAAGATATTCCTAAAATTGTATTGTTGGGGCATCAATATACGCCTTCTAATTTTACGATGCAGGCTCTCAAACTCAATGACCGACCGAAAGCGGAAGCCTTACTTCAAGCTGCCGAAAATGCCGGGTTTTATGCTAAATTAGGGCTTGTTACTTCTTATCAGTCGGGCGAATTGGAGGTAGAGTACAATAATTCATCAAGATATGGGCGTAGAAGAAGTTATTATGATGATGAATTTGATAACGATGATGAGCTAGCCGAAAATGGAACAATGGGCGAAGTGTATGATGAATCGCTCGAAATTGAACATTGGATGGAAGAAGGCATTCCGCCTTTACGTAATATTTCGTTTGAAAAAGAAGACCTTATTTCCGAAATCATACTCAATGAGGGTGAACCCGAAGAAAAGCAAGCCGAAGGTTATACTGGCAATGCCGGCATGGAAATGCGATATTGGTATCATTATGGAGCAGTAATTTTCTGGCCTAAAAAATACCAATATGATATGTTGATAAGCCTTTCAACGGCTAATAAACTTGAATGGATTGAATATTATAACCAACAGTGGAGCGAGATAAAACCATCTGAAATAACAATTATAAAAAAATTGGTAGAAGAAGGATTTTCGAATAATGATGAGAAAGTAGATTTTACGCCATTTGTACAACTCTTAATCAACCTTAATGATGAGCAATATTTTATAAAAAAAGGAAAACAGATTTTAGTGCAAATTTTTAAAATGATTAGGATTGACACTTGGATACAACTGCTTGAAACTTACCCGATTCATCATTTTGAAGAAGTTTTTGAAACAGTAGCAAAAAGACAAAAAAAATCAGTTACTAATCATATTTTTGAAGTTTTATTAAGGCTAAATTTTAGTGAAAATGCTGATAGTAAGGCGTTTGTTTCGAATCAATTCAAACAAATTTCAGTATATTTAAGCGAACTGAAATTGGTTGAGAAAGAAGCAAAATCAAAAAAGGTTTTGAGAAATGTATTGTTATTAAGCATGCTGAAACCCACAGATGAGGCATGGCTCAATGACACATCATCAGCTTTTACTCAAGTGCTTACAAGAAGTTATGTAAATGAAGTATTGATAGGTGAAATTCTTTCAACTGATTCTTACAAAAAATCAGAGTTGGCAAAACAGTTATTGGAAGCGGGTAAAGTAGATTTAGTGCAAAGGATAAATAATAAGCCACAACCACCCGCCGATTGGTCAAGAAGTATGCCTCAATACCGTGAATATCATAAAAAAGTATGGGCAATTTTAAAGGATTTTATAGAATCGCCTACACAGCAATTTTTTGATTATACAAAAGTACAAGCAGAGCGTTCGGAGATGGAAAGTGCTGTTGGAAGTGTAACGATTGACCTACGAATGGAAACCATCAAAAAAGGTTCGCCACACACGCTGAGGCTTATAAAAACCCAAGCTGCCTACGAAAAAGATTTAGCCAATTGGCGAATTGATGTGAGTTTGCTCGAAGATGTTGAAAATTGGTGAGATTATACAAAAAAGCTTAATGATGGAAAACTTTGAGCCTTTTTTAGTTGCATTTTGATGATTTTTGTTTTGATTTCAAGCTGATTTTTATAAACTTTCAAGCTAAATCGCAAATAAATTGTTACTGTAATGTTTTGTGGGGCGAATCGGGCGGCGACCGTATCCTGTTCGCCGAAAAAACAAGGGTAAAATAGCTATGAATTGTAAATAAAGACCCCACAAAATATTACAGAAGGGAAAATGTAAAGAATAATTTTAAAACAATAACAATGGCAAAAAAAACAAAAAAAATACTTACTTTAAAACCGATTTCTCTTAAAAACTACATCATAGACCGTGCAAGAAAATTACCAATTTATAAATGTTGGTTAATTGGAGACAATGTGTCTGGCATCAAACAAATAATTGTTACCAGACAAAAAACAGGCGGAAAATTAGTTGTTGGTTTTTTTCTTATAGATTTGTTTTGCTTAGGGCTGAAAGATACTTTTTACCGTGAGTTTGATGATGAAGAGGAATTGGAAGACATGGTTTTTTCCAAACTCCCCTACGAAATTAATGAACAAGAAATAGACCCAACTTACGCCCAAAATTTGGTTTATGGTGCAATAGAATATGCCGAAAATTTAGGTTTTTCTCCTCATAAAGAGTTTAAGGTTTCAGAATATATTTTAGATGATATAGAGGAACTTGAATACATCGAAATTGAATTTGGAAAAGATGGCAAACCATTCTATTTGCCAGGCGAAAATGATAATATTGTTAAAAACTTAATGATTTTAGATGCAAACGTAGGTAAAGGCAACTACAACTATGCTAATGCTTTCGATTACGACGATGACGACGACGATGATGATTTTGAAGAAGAAATGGAAGAGTTAGATTATTTACAATCATTAAATGAAGAAGGGTTACAGGAAAAGTTTATCGAAACAATGGCTTTGATTGATGAAGGAGCAAAGACCTTTTTTGGTGTTCATTTTCTTCTTTTGATGGAAATAAATAATAGAGTTGAAGATGCTGATGAACTGTTGAAAATTTATAAATCCGATAAAGATTCTTTTATAAAAGAGTTGAACGATAAATTTATCAAATTACTCCCTAAGAATGAAGTAAATACTGTAGGATTTGAGAAAACGATTCTTCTTCTAATTGAGCAATTTATTGACAATGAATGTTTACATTTTATATTCTTAGAATCTTATGTAGATGCTATAAATGCAGTAGTTGCTGGTGAATTTACGCCCGAAAGATTCCGTTTTTCAACCACATTTGCTGAAAAAGCCAACTTTTTTACATACCAAATGCTTGATGAAATAGCCAAGTTTTTATACAAAGCAGAAGATTTTACAAAACTTGATGCTGAACAAAAAGAGCGTGTTAAAAACTTTTTCTATGAAGATATAAAAACTGGTGAGGCTGAAATTTCGGATGAATATGAAAGTTATTGGGAAGATTTTGATTATTTCAATGACTATTTAGATAATCGAAAGCCCGATTTAGATGCAGTTATTGAACTATTTAAAAATAGAGAAAAATTTTAATAGTAGTTACACAAAGAGACTATTTTTCAAAGGTACAGACAAAGTGTGATACACTTGTTCTTGCGTAACTCCCATTTTAAGAATTAAGAAACGAGGCTATCTCAAAAAATAATATTTGGCTGGTTTTTCTTTATCAGGGCTGATTATCGTTTTATCATGTTTTATGAATTTGTAGATTACGTTCATTTATATTAAAATGTTGAATAGGTAAATTCTTATTCACAAAAAAGCTCAATGATGGAAATCGTTGAGCTTTTTTGTTGGTATAGTTTATCTGTTGAAAAGCTGCTCTATTGTTTTTATTGGCAAAAACATGTTGTTACTATCTGGGAAAAACCATATTTTTGATAAAATATCTTAATATTATTATCTATTGGGTCAACTACTATGGCAAATGAACCGATTATTTTAGATATTTTTTAGCATCTTTTCAAAGCATCAACTTCAATGTAAACTTTTCCAAGTTTGTTTTTCTGTTGAAATCATCTATTCTTGATAAGTTGTTTCTAGTTTACTGGCTTGGAACTTGAAATACCAACTCAAAGGAATCAAGAAGAAGCCAATCCCAAAAAGAAGACCAGGTACCCCAATTCTCATGCACCATTTCGCATAAAACCTTTTTTCACGTGCTTGACGCATCATTTCAACTCTTCGTTGTTGAGTTGCTTCGATGTTTCTGTCATTATAATTATGATTAAAATTCATTTTTAGAGCTTTTGTTTTTTAGGAAAATTAAATAACATAGAGGATAAAATAGGTAAATAAAAAAGAGCGAATGTGAATACAGAAACATAAATATCAAAATGCTCGGCATTCTCTTTATTTACTTCTGAATCAGTCATATTAGCTAACCAGCTATTTTGAAAATAGTGCGTATACAGTGAGAGTCCTAATTTGATTCCTAAAATACCAATAACCACAAAAGCAATACTTTCTAAAAATGGATATTTATCTAATAACTTCACAAACCATTGAGCTACAAAACGCATAGCGAGAATACCAACAAATACCCCTGCAACAACCAAGATAACATTAGGATTGATGCTAACTGCTGCAAAAACATTATCAATCGAAAAAGCTAAATCCATTACTTCAACTAAGGCAACGGTTGCCCAAAATTGCCCAAACAAGCCGATTGTCGCTTTATAAAACCAATTTTCGCTTTTGTTTAGTGTATCATCTTCATTTTCGGGAGTAGCTTTTGATTTGAAATAGTCATAGGTTAAATAAACCAAGTATAATCCACCAAAAGGCTTCAACCACCAAATGTTGAGTATCAAAGCTGCAAAAATTAAGCAAACTCCTCTAAAAAAATATGCACCAACGATACCATATTTCAAGGCTCTACCTTGTTGGTCTTTTGGTAAATCCCTTACCATTGTTGCCAAAACTGCTGCATTATCTACTGAAAGTAGTACTTCAAGTAACATAATTATCATAATTGCAGTAAAGGATTCAGTTGGATGGCTTGTTATCCAAAGCCAAGCACTGGGAAATGCACCAAAAAAATCTGAAAAATATTTTGTTATTTGTTCCATTAAGAAATGATGTTAAAAAGCGAGAAAATACATATCATGCTTTTCTCGCCTTTAGTCTAAATATTTGATTGAATGAATACTTTTAATGTTTCGGGTATAGATGTTGCTTTTATTAGAAGGTTTTGTAATAAAACTTTCTCAATGGTATCAACTTTCCCATCACCTTGCAATTTTTCCAATAACCATAACGATTCTTGCTCGTCTATAATATTTGGAGAATCTTCATCGTTTAACAGATAGTCACAAATAGCTTCTACAAAGAATATTTCCCATGACTGTGCATTTGAACTATTTGACACTGAATTATTTAAATTAAAAAGGAAGCCAGCTTCTTCTTTATCAACTTTTCCATCTGATAATAAGATTTCACGCAATTTGATTACTTCGCTATCATCTATTGAACCATCAGCTAAAATGCTGTTTTTCAAAGCAGTTAAATTTGTATTCATATCGCGTTTGGTATATTTTTATAAAAATCTTTGCATAACCGTACTGATTGTATCTTGTAAGCGTGTATCACGAGTGGGTTCGCCAATTGTTTCAAATTTCCATTGGTTGTTTCTCTTGTAAAGTTTACCCATTACCATTGATACATTACCCGCAAACTTCGGGTCTTTCGCAATGTCAAATTTGGCAAAAACAGACTGTACTCTGTCTGGCGTACCTTCATACAAGCGAATATTGGCAAATGGAATAGTTGCAAAATCTTGTCCTTTGTAGCTGTTAAGCATGAATACGATTTTATCAACACCAGGATTTAGAAGATTCAGATTAACAGTAATGATTTCATTGTCTAAGCCGTCCTCACCATCGGTATCTCCAATTAAATCATCCCCACTGTGTTTCACAGCACCGTCAGATGATATTAGTTTTCCAAAATAAATTACATCTACAACTTGATTATTCGAAGCAAATAGAGCGGTACTTGCATCTAAATCAACACCCTCCTTATTTGAACCAAAGCCGAACATACCAGTACGGACAATTGCTCCCCAATTAAGACCAACACAAAAGTTTGAAAGTTGAGAACCATCATTTTTAATGAGGTCGAGTTTATCTCCTTTAGTTAAGTTCAGCATATCAAATATTACTTTTTATATTTGTTTACAATGTCAGATAGACCGTTGGCAGATGTTCCAACAATATCTCCAAGAGTAGTAAAACGCCATTCTCCATCTTTTAAATAGATTCGAGCCATTTCCACAGCAGTTCCTCTTGAAGCATCTTCTGTTAAATCGAATTGATAAAGTGCTTGATTTGTGTCTCCATTATAAAGTTTAACTGCTGCATTTTTTACTCGTCCAAAAGTTACAGGAGAGCTTTGATTTTCTCCATAAATGGTGATTACTGCAAGCATAATTTTAACATCAGCAGGTGATTTTGAAAGGTCAACTGATATGGTTTCGTCATCCCCTTCTGCTGCACCAGACCTTTCGTCTCCTGAATGTACAATTGCATCGTTATAGAGAGAGGGTTTGCCTTGAGTATTTTTGGGTGAGTTGTAGAAAAGAATGCTACTTTCTGCAATCATTTTTTCGTTATCGTCAAGAATTAATAATGATGCATCAAGGTCAGCTTCTACACCTTCTTTTACATCCCAACTAAGTCCAATTTTAAATTTTTTTAGTCCAGCTTGTTATTTGGATAGATTTATTCTTTCTCCCGCAGATACTTTTCTTAGTTCTAATGCCATGTTTTTTTTAAGATTTAGAATTATTTTTTTGGTTCGCAATTTAGAAATTCATTTTTTTGTACTAATTTTAATTCACTATACATTTTGCTACGCAAACACTATACATTTTGTTTAAACTATGAAAACAGGCGATAAAATCAGAATTTTACGAACTATGTAAGGCTTCTCGCAAGAAAATATGGCAGATATGGTTGGAGTATCAAGATTGGCCTATGGCGATATTGAACGAAATAAATCGAGGGTTTTAAAAATTCGTTTAGATAAAATTGCAGAAGTATTAGGCGTTTCAACAGAAGATATTTAGGCATTAGGAGATTCGGTCTCTAATTTTTTTGATCAATGTAATTCACCACAAGTAAATGCTGGAAGTAAAAACTCAAATAGTCAAAATAATAATTACGATAACAAAGACCTTCAACACCAAATAGAAAAACTACAATTAGAAAATAAATTGATGCAAGCCGAAAAAGAAAAACACGAAATAGAAGCAAAATACTGGCAGGAAAAGTATCAAAGTGTAGGTAAATGAGTATGTTTGTAAGAAAAAAACAATCATTATGGATAATCTAATCAACCGAATAGAGATAAACCCTAAAATAATGTTGGGCAAGCCAATTATAAAGGGTACAAGAATAACTGTTCAAAACATCCTCGAACTGCTTGGGGCAAATGAAACCTATGATAATATCCTTGAAGCTTATCCCAACCTAACAGTTGAAGATATAAGGGCGTGTATTCAGTTTGCGAGCCGAGTAGTTGCCGATGAATTTTATATGCCCCAAACTACATGAAGTTTATTGTTGATGAAAATTTAGAACCTTCAATTTCAAATTGGCTTAAAAATAAAGGTTATGATACTTTTTGCGTCTTACAAGAAGCGACAAGTATTGATGATACAACTGTGTTGAGTATAGCAAATAAAGAGGAAAGAATTATTATAACTAATGACAAAGATTTTGGTGAATTGGTGTTTAAAAATGACCTTCCCTGCAAAGGATTAGTATTACTTCGCTTGCAAGATAATTCACTTATCGGTAGAATAAATGCCCTAAAAAATCTTTTTGATAATTATTTTACTTTGATAAGTCAAGATAATTTTATCGTTGCCTCAGATGAAAATGTCCGTGTTAAGAAATTTCAATAAATTTCAAATCCCTACTCCTCATTCATCAAAGTCTCATAAACTAGCATCAGAATACCATCTTTCAAGCCCAAATCAGGTACAATAATTTCGTTAGCACCAGCCCATTTCATTACCGAAATATAAATATCTGAGGCTGGAACAATCACATCAGCTCGGTCGGCATTGAGTTGGAGTTTATTCATGCGTTCCTCTAAACTAAATTTTTCAATGTAATTACGCATCTTTTCGAGGTCTTTTAAGTTGGCTTTATTCTCTTTTTTTCCTTCAATCATATTGAAAAGTTTCGAGATATTCCCGCCTGTACCTACTGCGATTACATTTTCATGGTTTGGAATATTAATGTTTACCCAAGTTTGCATTTTTTTCCAAACATCGGGTGCTTCTTGATGTTCAAGAAGACGAACCGAACCTATTTTAAACGATTTTGCTGCAATTTTTTGCTGACCTTTATAAATATTTAGTTCTGTACTACCGCCACCCACATCAATATGCAAATATGTGCGGTCACCATCAAGCAAAGTTACAATTACATTATTAATTAATTCGGCTTCTTGTTCGCCTTCAATCAAATGGATTTCCATGCCGAGTTCATTATGGATTCGTTCTACGATGCTTGCACCGTTTACGGCTTCTCGCATCGCACTTGTGGCACAAATCATGTAAGCATCAACTTCGTGGAGTTCCATCAAAAGTTGATAGGCCTGCAATAGTTTTTTGATACGGGCTTCACTTGCATGTGAAATACTTCCTCCATTGAATACATCCATACCCAAACGAAGAGCAAAACGCACGTATTCAACCTTTTTGAAGCTAATTTTATTTTTGTTGGTCAAAACCGACGAAATTTGCATTCGGGCGGCATTTGAACCAATATCTATTGCAGCAATTTTCATAAAACTCCCTTTGATTACGCATCCTGCCCCTAAAGGGGAATTATTGTTAATGTTTTTAAAGTTTGCAAAAGTAAGCAATTCGCTTCAAAATAAGCTGATAAATAAAAAAGGTACTGCAATTTCTTGAAGTACCTTTTCATAATGTTTTTATTTATACTATTTTAGCTTGAAATCTTACCAGAAATAAGTGTAAAGCGAAATAATTGTAATGATTACAATGGTTGCTCCAATGGCAAAACCAGTTGTAGTTTTAAACATTGAAGCGTCAATTTCGAGTCCTTTATTCTCATCTGGTAAAACCAAACTAAGTATAAACATTACTACAACGCAAATTACAAATACCCAACCCATACGGTCGAGGAAAGGCATTGCACTCCAATCGGTTCCTGGGAGCCAATTATTGTGCATCGATAGGGCAATCAAGAAACCACCTACAATTGCAAAGAATGCACCTGCTGAGTTTGTTTTTTTCCAGAAAAAGCCCATAATAAAGGCTGCAAAAATACCAGGTGAAAGCAAACCAGTCATTTCTTGAATAAATTGAAAACCACCTTTTTTCTCAATCCCCATGAATGGAGAAATTAAAATTGCCAAAAACATGGCAACTACGATTACGATTCTGCCAACCACAACCAGTTGTTTTTCACTCATTTCTTTGGCAAAATAAGGGCGGAAAACATCAAGTGTAAAAATCGTAGAAATACTATTTGCTTTACCCGCCAACGATGCCACAACCGCCGCCGTAAGAGCCGCAAACGAAAGTCCTTTCAAGCCCATCGGTAAAAGATTTAATAAAACAGGATAAGCTCTATCTTGATTAAAAGTGCCATCTACGCCCAACATTTCTTGTTGAAACATTCCTTTTTGATATAAAGCATAAGCCGCAATACCAGGCAAAGTAACGATTACAGGCATCAATAATTTTAAGAACGCTGCAAACAACAAACCATTACGAGCTGTGTTGAGGTCTGCACCCAAAGCACGTTGCGTAATGTATTGATTACAACCCCAATAGTTGAGGTTTACAATCCACATTCCCCCAAAAAGAACAGTCAAACCTGGAAGAGACATATAATGCGGATTTCCTTTCGGATAAATCATGTGAAAGTGGTCATCATGGTTTTGAGTCATTAATTTAAAACCGTTTGCCAAACCTTCCATTCCGTACTTGTCAGAAACCAAAGTTACTGCTAAATATGTAGCAGCTAAACCGCCGATTACTAAGAAAAACACTTGAATTACATCGGTGAAACCAATTACTTTCATACCACCAATCGTAATAATAATGGCAAAAATCGCCAGAAATATCATGCAAGTATAGAAATCTAAGCCCGAAATACCCGAAACCGCTAAAGCCCCCAAATACAAAATAGAGGTAAGATTTACCATGATATAGAGTAATAACCAAAAGATTGCCATAATCAAACTCACAGTTTTGTTGTAGCGTTGGCTCAAAAACTGGGGCATTGTAGAAATATTATTTTTTAAATAAATTGGCATGAAGAAAACCGCAACGATAATCAATGTAGCGGCCGCCATCCACTCATAAGTCGAAATGCCCAAACCCATGGAAAAACCATTACCCGACATACCGATCATTTGCTCGGCCGAGATATTTGATGCAATCAACGAGGCTCCAATTGCCCACCAAGTAAGCGAGCCTTCGGCCAAGAAAAAGTCTTTGGTAGAGGTTTCGGTAGATTTTTTCTTGTTGTAAATCCAGAAGCCGTAGCCTGCCACGACGATAAAATAAAATAGAAAAACTAGATAGTCCAGTGTTTGTAGTTTTTGCATATTGCTTAGGGTTAATTAATAAGTGTCAAAAATACAATTTTAAATATTGTTTAAGCAAAATAAGAGATAAAATTTGCTTTTTCAAAGAAAAGTCATGGTTTTTAGAGGAAATAAATACTGACAATTTCTTATTCGTTCAATAAGAATTTTACAAACAATACTTTTTTTTTGTTATGAATTAAGATTTGCTTATTTTTACCAAAAAACTGTCCCGTTTTGAATAGAAATACAATTAGGCTCCTGGTTTTACTCGGTACGCTTTCGATTTCGGGAATTATTGCTGTGCAAGCCTACTGGGTAAAACGTGCTTTCGACTTAAAAGAACAACAATTTAGACAAACCGTCATGATTTCGCTACGAAGTGTAGCGAACAGAATCTCTACGATATATAAACTCTCTAAATTCGATAATCCTGTTACGCAGCTTTCATCAGATTATTATGTTTCAAATCTCAGAGTTCCGCTCGATGCCGATGTATTGGAGCATTATCTAAAGGAAGAATTCAAGAAGCAAAATCTAAACACGCCCTTTGAGTTCGGTATTTATGACTGTGAAAGTGAAAATATTGTGTATGGTGCTTATATTGACGCTGATTTCGAAACCGGAAGTATTTCTTCAAAACCTTTACCCAAAACCGATAAATATATCAATTATTTTGGGGTGAGGTTTCCGAGTAAGACTAGTTATTTGGCAAGTAGGCTCGATATTTGGTTGATTTCTTCGCTCATTACGTTGGTAGTAACTGTTTTTTTTGGCTATGCAATGTTTGTGATTTTACGTCAAAAACGTCTAAGCGAAGTACAAAGAGATTTCGTGAATAATATGACGCACGAGTTTCAAACACCTATTTCAACAATACGCATAGCAACAGATGTTTTGAGTCAACCAAAAATAATTGAGCAGCCAGAACGTTTGAAAAAATACGTGCAGATTATTCGTCAAGAAAATAATCGCTTAAAGACGCAAGTTGAAACTGTGTTAAACACAGCTCGTTTGGAAAGAGGTAAAATGGAATTGGATATTCAACTGCAAGAGCTTCACAGTTTGATAAATGAGGTAACTGAGGGCGTGCAAGCTGAATTGGAAGATTGCCTAAAAGTAGAGTTAAATGCTACAAAATCAAGTATTTTTGCTGACCGCACGCAATTGGTGAGTTTGATAAGAAACCTGCTTGCAAATGCCATAAAATACTCGTCTAAACCGCCGAGGATAACGATTCGTACAGAAAATGTAGATGATAAGTTGGTGTTTTCAGTAGCTGATAAAGGTATTGGTATTCCTAAAGAAAATATAGCCAAAATATTTAATAAGTTTTATAGAGTTCCGACGGGTAATTTGCATAATGTAAAGGGTTTTGGCTTGGGTTTGAGTTATGTTAATCAAATCGTAAAAGCACACAAATGGCAAATAAAGGTGGAGAGTGAAGTAGGGGAAGGGACGACTTTTAGAGTCATAATGAAGCAAGAGGTTTAGTTAATGGTTGATTTGGTTACTGGGAAATTGGTTTCTTGTAAATCTGTTATGGTTATTGTTAAACGGGTTACTCGAAAATTACAGTTTTATATTTTTTGAACCGTTGCGATACTTATTAAGTACTGAGAGAAAAGGCATGAGATGGTTCGCCACAGCGATTCGAGACAAGTGACGGTTCTCCGCAGGTATAAAATTCTCGCTATCAATGACTTATAGAATATGTATTTATCGTTTAATATTGTCCCTTTACTTAACTAATATATAAAAATCTTTCTTCGTAGTTATCTATATCGCATTTTCCAATAACCAAATAAACAGTTTCCTAATAATTATAAAATAATGCCCAAAATATTATACGTTGAAGATGACCCAAACCTCGGGTTTGTGACAAAAGATAATCTCGAACTCGAAGGCTACGATATTGCACATTTTCAAGATGGGAAAGAAGCTTGGAAGAGTTTTAGCAAAGATAAATACGACTTATGTTTGCTTGATGTGATGCTTCCTGAATTAGATGGCTTTTCGTTGGCCGAGAAAATCAGAAAGCAGAATTTGCAAGTACCAATCATATTTCTTACTGCCAAAATAATGCAAGAAGACCGAATTACGGGATTGAAAATTGGCGGTGACGATTATGTAACAAAGCCTTTCAGTATAGAAGAATTGTGTCTTAGAATAAAAATATTCTTGAAACGTAAAGATGTTTCAAAAGAACAAATACAAGGTTCTTCTACTTGGAAAGTTGGTGTTTATGAGTTTGATTATCAGCAACTTAGTTTGAAATCAAATACAAAAACTGAGCAACTTACGCATCGTGAAGCCGAAGTATTGAAGTTTTTATGTGAACGCAAAAATCAAGTTATCAAACGCGATGAAATCCTAACGGCAATTTGGGGGCGTGATGATTATTTTTTAGGTCGTAGTCTTGATGTTTTTGTGACTCGTCTAAGAAAAATGCTCGCCGAAGATTCTTCTATTAAAATTGAAAACGTACACGGAATTGGATTTAGATTTGCGTGTTGATTTAATATGTCACGTAGAGACATGGCATGCCCTGTCTCTACAGCAATGGTTAAAATTCTCTCTAAATCGGCAAAACGGTTGTGCTTTTCACCTCCGACATTACAAAAAAGCTATGTATCAATGAAACTCCCGATAGTACTGATAATTTCTGCTGGTGGAATTGGTGGTAACTTTCCATGTCAGGTACAATTATTTTGAGCATGTAATCAAAACTACCTGAGACAAAATTACATTCAATCACTTCTGGCAAATTTAAAATTGATTGATTGAAACCTTCGGAGGTATCATGGGTTTGCTTAATCAAAGTTACTTGGCAATAAACCGTCAGGTTTTGACCCAGCTTCTTTTTATTCAAAATCGTTACGTATTTCTCAATGATTCCTTCTTGTTGTAATCTTTTCACACGGTCATGTACTGGTGTGAGCGAAAGATTTATTTGTTTAGCAATATCTTTCAAAGTCAGATGGGCATCTTCTTGAAGTAATCTGAGAATTTTTTTGTCGGTTTCGTCGAGAGTCATAAGCAATGAATGGATTAAAGAATGATTAAATATTAGTTTTCAGAATTTTTTTCTTTCATGAAATACAAAAAACTATCAAATCGGAAAAAATTACTGCGAAAATATAT
>JAFEIL010000265.1 GCA_017495105.1 Emticicia sp.
GTATTATCTTTTATAGGCGTTTCATTCTTTTCTACCATTGCTTTTCTGATTGCAGCCTTTACTTTATTCACCTTTTCAAGCATTTCTTCCGTAATTGAATCTAGATTATTATCAATTGGTATAAGAGGTGCTTGTGTAAAAGATGGAATAGTCTCTTCAATTTCTTCACTTACTTGAACAACAGCTTTTGATTCTTCAATAATAATCGGCTCTGTTTTTGGCGAAAATATAATCTCTTCTTTAACAGTAATCGATTGAACTTGAGAAGGTGTTTCAATTATTGGTACTTCAATTTCTAAAAACTCATCTTTCTTTGGTTCACGTCCGCCAACCAAATAAATTTTTAAAGCTTCCAAGTCGTTCCAACGGCCTTCAGCAGCAAGTTTAGCTTGTTGAGTCCAAGTACTTGGGTCGTGACGTGCAAACTGTGGACCAGCCTTTTCTAAAATTTCTTGAATTTTGTAAACTGGAGTAATTGCCAAATCACGGAAAGTAAAAATATCCGAATCATTGAGTATAATGGCTATTTTTGGCCCTATCCCTTCAATTATGTCTAATTCATCAGACTTTGGAGAATTACTTCTACTTACAATATCTTGCTCAACATCTGATTGTGGCTCGATGAAATCATTGACTGATGATGATGATTTTTTTATTATTTGACCAGGTTCTTCTTCAATTAGGTCTTCTATTTCTTCAACGATTGGCTTTTTTTGAACCAATGGTAACTGAAACCCTACTTCATAAACAACTTCCACAACTGGTGAAATTTTTGCAATATTCTGCACTTCTTGACCAGTTTCGGTTGTGAGGCTTGGAATATCAGCTACAACCTCTTCTTCAATAAATGCAACAGAATCTATAATTTCTGGAACTTCTTCATTTAATATATCTTCAAAAGAATCAACAGCAGATTTTACCTTTATTTCAGGATCCTCCTCAACTGACAGCATTGAAGTAGCTTCTCTAAACTTAGCATTTACACCTTCTTTATCAAATTTATCTTCAAAACGCTGAACATGCTCAAGTGTAGATGTGGAAAGGCTACGCATTTGCACCAAAAGGTTAGTTTTGTAATGATCCATCGCTCGGAAATCACGTTCCAACACTTTCACATCCCCCAAAACCTCTTCTTTGATATACCTTGCTTGTTCTTCAGCTTGTCTGATAATTCCATTAGCTTTTTGTTGAGCATCTATCAACAACTTTTCGTTATGCAATTTCGTCTCTTGAATATGCTTATCGGCCTGCTGATTCGCTTGATCAGTGATCATTGTACTGGTATCTTCAGCAGTTTTTAACGTTTTATACAGCGTCATTTCTATTTCACGCAACTTATTAGCTTCTTTTTCAGCTATCTCAAGTTGCATTCTTAGCATTTTACTTTCATTTAGTACTCGTTCCCATTCCTGAGAAAGATTAACTAAAAAACTTTCTACTTCTTCGATGTTATAGCCTCTAAAAGTTTTTTCGAATTCATGTTGACGTATTTCGAGGGGTGTAATCTTCATTGTTAAAAATGTTTTAGGGAATTCTGAAACGTTTTTTGCTGATGGGTCAATGGGTTGATGCCCTTTTTAATTGTGGAAATGTCTAAAAAAAATATTTTCAATCAAAAATTTAATAAATATAAGTTAATAAGCAAAAGTAACAAAAAAAGTATGTTTAATACTTATAATTTAATACATTTATTCAAAAGCAATGCCATTAATTAATTTTAGAAGTCAATTTTCCAAACCGAAATGGTACGGTCGTCGCTGGCTGACACAATCTGATTATCATATTTTGTCCAAAGCAATTTATTAACCGATGTTCCATGCCCTGCGTGTCTTGCACGGTCGATTACTTTCAATAATTTAAAACTTTCGGAATCCCAAATTTTCACTGATTTGTCCATACTACAGGTTGCAAAATAATTAGAGTTAGGGCTAAAATCAATATAATTAATCGCAAAAGTATGTGCTACAATTTCTTTTTCTAAAACATATCCTGCTTCAACATCCCAAATTTTTAATCGAGCATCTCTACTTCCTGATAGCAAATACTTGAAATTTGGCGAATATTTTAATGAAAAAACTGAGTTTTGATGTGCAGCAATTACTTTTTTAAG
The DNA here is from genome assembly GCA_017495105.1 of Emticicia sp. Classification (GTDB taxonomy): domain Bacteria; phylum Bacteroidota; class Bacteroidia; order Cytophagales; family Spirosomataceae; genus Emticicia. The sequence continues at coordinate 2,111 of JAFEIL010000265.1, forward strand.
CTCAAATGTTTGTAAATCAAAAATTTTGATAGAATTATCACTAAAACCTGCAGCAAACTCTCGTTCAATGGGATTGATAGCTAAACATCTTACGCTCATTTCGGACGCTTTAATGTGCTTAACAAAACTAAAACTTTCGGTTTCAATAATTGTAATAACACCATCTCCGCCCGCAATGAATGCCATATTATTATAAATTTGCAAATCAAAATAATTGGTGGAGACCAATTTCAAGGTTCTAATTTCTTGCTTGGTAGTAATATCAATAACATGAATACCTTCAAAGTTTTCGAGAATCCAAAGATGATTTTTGCTTGGCAAATATGCCATAGCATAGACTGAATGCCCAACTTTGGCTATCATTTCTCCAACATCGGGTTTTTGTAAATTCCATTTTACCACAAAACCATCGCCTGCTGCTGAGAAAAAACGATGTACCTCATCAGACTTTTCTAAAGCATATACACAATCTCGATGCCCAGTAAATGAATCTATTTTCTCAACTTTTATCATAATACTTATGTATTTTTTTTACTGGTACTTTGTATTGACAAACATTGAGGCTTAGCAAAAAACCAACAAATTTTTTAATTTTTTAGTAAATCGAAGAAAAGATAATGAATCATCGAACAAAACACTATTTTTGCATACAAAAATAATTCATTTAAAATTTCTTTCTTACACAATCACATGAATTTTTCAGCCGAAATAGAAAAAACAGCAGTTTTTGAAGCAGTAGAAAAAGTAATAACTAATTTAGGCTTTAATATTGATAAACAAGACCAAAGTCGCCCATGGGGTGGTTTTTTTGTTTTGGATGAATCGCAAGCACCTAAATTTATCGAAACCTATTTCCCCCATTTATCGATAGACGATTTTGGTATTGGACGCAAACTTAGTCCAAAAATCTTGGTAGTTGCACCACAAAAACGTCTTTCGTGGCAATATCACTTTCGTAGAGCAGAAATTTGGAAGGTAGTTGGAGGAGTTGCAGGCGTAGTAATAAGTG
>JAFEIL010000407.1 GCA_017495105.1 Emticicia sp.
ATATGTGTATAAAGAGACAGGTATTATATATTTAGACAATAATCTAAATCAGTAAACGTTAATTTTATAAAATCTAAATTATCAAGGAGTTATGCCAGCAATAAAACCAAAACGAAAAGGTCCTGTCATGGATATGACAGCGATGTGCGACGTGGCATTTTTGTTATTGTCTTTCTTTATCATGACCACCCAGTTTAAAGGTCAAGAATCAGTAACAATTGAGACCCCTTCGTCAATTTCGCAAACAAAAATTCCCGAAACAGGCGTGGCAACGATTAGTATTGACCCAACAGGTAAATATTATTTCGGTATTTCAAACGCAAAAGAACGTGGAGAATTGTTTCAAAGAATGGCTCAAAAATATGGAGTTTCTGTTAATAATGGAGACCTTAAAAGTTTTGAGAAATTAGCAGATTTCGGAATCAGTATTGCAGGTTTAAAGCAATATTTAAATTTGCCTCCAGAAGACCAATTAAATGTAAAAATGGCAGGTATCCCGAATGATAGTACTAAAAGTGAACTAGGTGATTGGGTTTCTACTTATCTCAAAGAAGTAAACACATCAGCAAAATTAGCCATCAGAGGCGATGCTGCTACCAGCTACCCAGCGGTAAAGCAAGTACTTAATGAACTTGGTAAGAGAGACATCAATAAGTTTCAGTTAATCACTGGTGTTGAAGGTGCCCCTAATTGAGTTCAACCAAAATTTAGTTAAAACAATCTAAACATTGTAATGCAATGGCAGAAATAGACACCTCCAGTGGTGGTGGCAAAGGTGATGGTAAAGTCCGGGCAAAAAAACAATCTGCAAGAGTCGATATGACTCCAATGGTTGACTTGGGTTTCTTACTGATTACATTCTTTGTTTTCACCACAACGTTTAGTAAGCCCAACATGATGAAGTTGAATATGCCCGAAAAACCTAAGGATGACGAGCCTATTGAAACTTCTGAAATGAAGGAGTCTAATACCATTTCTATCTTAATGGGCAAGGACAATCGCATTTTCTATCATCAGAAATCTGCGAAAACGCTCACACCAGAGTTAATGATAGAATCAGATTATTCAAAAGAAGGTATTCGTACAGCAATATTAAAAGGTAAGGTAAATGCAACTTCTCCAGAGAAGTTTACTATTGTTATCAAGCCTACCGATGATGCAACTTATAAGAATACTGTAGATATTTTGGATGAAATGTCAATCACAAAATCAGAGCTTTATGCAATTGTTGACCCAACTACAGGTGAGTTGGATATTTACAAGCAGAAAATCGCTGTTCCAAAAAAATAATTAAGCGTATTCATTAGTCTGTGTTTTATAACATAAACTAATGATTAAAATTAAATAAACATGGACCCTAAAAATAATGTCGAAGTTACCTTAGATGACATGGTGTTCGAGACCCGTAACAAGGCCTACGGAGCGTATGATCTAAGAAAGGCATACAAAAAAACGGTAAATCGTTCTCTTTTGTATGGGACTGTGGCGTTTTTGGGGGCAATAGGTGCTCCGATGCTTTATGCGTCAATCCAACCAAAAGCAAAAAAAGAAGTTGCGGTTGAAATTGACTTAACAAAGTTGAAAGAGGAGAAAGTAGAAGACAAGCCTTTAGAACTTCCACCACCACCGCCACCAGAGCAAAAACCACCAGAAGTCCAAACAATCAAGTTCCTACCACCTGAGCCTAAGCCAGATGAAGAGGTTAAAAATGAAGAGCCACCACCGCCAGCCGAACAAATCGAAAAAGCGGTAATCTCAAACGAAACTAAGGAAGGTATCGAATCTGATGAGGTAGCAGCCGCTCCTCCAGTTGTAGAGGCCCCGAAAGCCGTTGAGATTGAGCAACCAAAAGAAGATGAAATCTTTACAACTGTTGAGCAACAACCTGAGTTTCCAGGTGGAATCAAAGAAATGTATGGTTTTATCGGTAAAAACTTGAAATACCCATCCGCTGCTCAAAGAGCCAACGTCTCAGGTAAAGTTTTTGCGAAATTCGTTGTTGAGAAAGATGGTAGTTTAGGTGATGTTCAAATTTTGAAAGGAATCGGTTTTGGTTGTGACGAAGAAGCACAACGTGTATTGAAATCAATGCCAAAATGGAATCCTGGTAAACAAAATGGACGTAACGTAAGGGTATTCTTTACAATGCCAATCTCATTCGTTCTTGAATAATGTTACAGAATCAAAGACCAAAAGGCTTTAGTCAAATCACAATTTATATTAGGGCATTTACTGCCATTTCATATATTGTAATGGGAATTTATGTTTTTATGAGGCGTTCAGTGTTGCCAGTTTCTGATGGAGTTGCCATGATAATGAGTTTTTTAATTATTATTTATGGAATTTTTAGAGGATGGGGTGCATACAATGCCTACAAAAGTAATTCTTAGATATAGATTGAGTCTTATATTAAAGGCCACTTCCGTGTTTGGAAGTGGCTTTTCTATTTGTAGCTTTGTAGCAGATTTTTTAATTCATATATTGCAGTTTAAAAAGTTTTTTTGTAAAATATGGAATTATTTGAATAAATTTATGTTTATATATTTAGCAAATAATCTAAATAAGTGTTTGCAAAAAAGTATTATCTGCATTTTATTTTAAAACTGGAATTTATAATGAAAAAGATATTTATGGCAGTATTTACTGCAATCGTTTTATCTCAATGCATTTCACATGAAAAGCAAGATTTACCGAATGAAGGTGAAATTACAATTGCCGCCGATGAATCATTACAACCAATTGTCGATGCTGAAATTATGGCATACAATGCACATTATCCAAAGGCGAAGATTAATGTAATTTATATGCCCGAGCAAAAAGCAATGAGATTAATGATGAATGATTCGGTAAATATTGCAATCGTAACTCGTGAAGCAACCGCTGGTGAAAAAGTTGTTTACACCAATAATAATATTCCTTATTTGCCAGCAAAAATGGCCTTAGATGGAGTAGCAATTATTAGTAATTTGGAAAGTTCAATCAAAAACCTTTCATCTACTGAATTAAAGTCAATGTTTGAAGGTAAGAAAAACACAGATATAAAGTTAGTATTTGATTACAGCAGTTCAAGTA
>JAFEIL010000001.1 GCA_017495105.1 Emticicia sp.
AGTTATCTGTGTTAAAAAATAAACTAATTATGAAATACATATATGTATTAATGCTTTTACCTTTCGGGGTATTCGCCCAAATCGACTCGACCGAAAAAAACATTTCGCTCAACGAGGTGGTCGTTTCTGGGAGTAAATTTGAAGCCCAAAGAGGCACCGTTCCAAATCAGATAAGTTTGATTTCAAAAAATCAGATTGCTTTTCAAAACACACCAAATACAGGCGATTTATTAATCAATTCGGGCAATGTTTTTGTGCAAAAAAGTCAAGGTGGCGGCGGAAGCCCCGTTTTGAGAGGTTTTGAATCAAGTAGAGTTTTAGTAGTAGTTGATGGTATCAGAATGAATAATGCCATTTATCGTGCTGGGCATCTACAAAATGTACTACGGATTGATCAAAGCATGCTCGACAGAGCAGAGATTTTATTTGGCCCAAGTTCGGTAATTTATGGTAGCGATGCACTCGGCGGTGTGATGAGTTTCAGAAGTAAAAACCCAACGCTAAATAAAATTTCAGCATCGGCTTATACTCGATATTCATCAGCTTGGAACGAAAAGACTGCTCATGTAGACATAAATTTAGGTTTTAAAAAGTTTGGTTCGCTCACAAGCATCACGTACTCTGATTTTGGAGATTTAATACAAGGCGATAAACGCACTGATAAATTTCCAGATTTTGGTAAAAGACTATTTTATGCCGAACATATTAATGGAAAAGATACGAAAACAACCAACACAGATTATAACAAACAGGTAGGAAGTGCTTACTCGCAATATGATATTTTGCAAAAATTCATGTATCAGCAGTCTGTTAAAGTTAAGCACGTCGTAAATTTACAATATTCAAATACAACTGATGTACCGAGATATGACCGATTAACCGAGGTTTCTGGAACAAATCCAAGATTTTCGGAATGGTATTATGGTCCCGAAAAGCGTTTTTTGGCAGCATATCATTTAGACCTTTCAGATGCTAAAATTTATGATAAGGCTATGATTACGGCAGCTTTTCAAGACATTGAAGAAAGTAGAATTTCTCGAAACTTTAATAACGTAAACAAAAAAAGTCAAGTTGAAAATGTAAAAGTATTTACATTAAATGCTGATTTTCAGAAAGTTATCAAAGCTAACACTGTTCAGTATGGGTCAGAGTTAACATTTAATGATGTAAAGTCAACTGCAACCAATCTTAATATTAGCACCGGCTTATTTAGTCCTTCAAATACACGTTATCCAGATGGGAAAAACACAATGCAATCGTTGGCATTTTACTTGACAGACCAACTAAATATTTCGCAGAAGTTATATATCAATGGTGGCTTGCGTTATAATTCCATTAATTTGAACGCTAAATTTATAGACAAAACTTTTTTTCCTTTTCCTTACAGTGAGGCCAAACAAAGTCCTAACGCACTATCGGGAAATTTAGGTATTGTAGCACGACCTACCCATAAAACTAAGCTAAGTACTTTGTTTTCTAGTGGTTTTAGAAGTCCAAATATTGACGATATGACTAAAGTTTTTGATTCAAAAGCAGGCACTTTGGTTGTTCCAAACCCAGAAATAAAGCCCGAGTATACCTATAATTATGAGGCTTCAATTAATCAACAAATCGGTAAAGTCCTGACAATTGAGGCAACTTACTTTTATACACAATTCAAAAATGCCATTATTACTGCCCCTTTTACGCTGAATGGACAAAGTACAGTTGATTATTTGGGTATAAAAAGTACGGTCGTAGCCAGTCAGAATGTGCGAGAAGCTCAAATAAATGGCTGGAACCTAGCAGTTTATGCCAAATTAACACCTGATTTTATTTTTTCAAGTACTTTGAATAATACCAAAGGCAAAATCAAAGACAATAAAAATACGCCACTCGACCATATTCCACCGATGTTTGGACGTACTGCCTTGAAAGTCAATAAAAATAAGTTTCAAATCGAAGTATTTAGTCTATACAATGGGTGGAAAAAAATCGCTAATTATAACCCCGACGGTGAAGATAATCAACAATATGCAACCGCTGAAGGGATGCCTTCATGGTGGACTTTAAATTTTAGAAGTTCATTTCAGATGAGTAAAAAAATCCAAATTCAAGCAGCTTGCGAGAATATTTTTGATAAAAACTACCGCAATTTCGCCTCTGGTATCAGTAATGCGGGGCGTAATTTTATTGTTACTTTGAGAGGAAATTTATAAATTTAACAGCGTTTCAACGGAAAACTTACGTCTTAGATAAAAACATCCATCTAAACGTAAATTTTTCGTGATTGCAGCAACCTCAGAAATTTACTTAAACACATTAAATCGAAAGCAACTATTGAACTCAAATAGGTTGATGGAAGTAATAGAAGGCTGCCTAAAAGGCAAAGAAAGTGCCATGAAAAAATTTTATGAGCATTTTCAAGGCTTTGCTTTGTCGGTATGTTTGAGCTATTGCGAAAACCGTGACGATGCTTTAGAGATAATGAATGATGGTTTTTTGAAGGTTTTTAAAAGTCTGCCTAAAGTTGAAAATATCGACCGCATAAAACCTTGGCTCAGACGCATTATGATTAATGTTGCGATTGACCATTTCAGAAAAAATATCAAAAACCAAACTACGCAACTTTCTGAAAACATTATTGAACCAAATTTTGGCGACGCATCGATTTATTCCAAATTATCATCAGAAGATATAATGTTGGCTGTGCAAAGTTTGCCTACCAATTATAGATTAGTTTTTAACCTTTATGCCATTGAGGGCTATTCGCATAAAGAAATCGGCGAAATGCTCAAAATGGCAGAAAGTACATCTCGTGCCAATCTTTCTTTGGCAAATGGATTGCTTCGTGAGAAGCTCCAAAAAATGCTATAAATTATGCAAGAAGAACAACAATTTCATCGGTTTGTAAGAGAAAAACTTGAAGGTTTTAGTCCTGATAAATCACCAGAAGACTGGAAGAAGATGAAGCGTAAATTGCTCATTAGCAAAACTTTACGTTTCTTTTATCCTACTTTTGGATTGCTTTTGCTTAGTTTAATGTATGTGTTCGTTAGCGAAACACCCATCGTGGAGTTTTTTATGAGTAGTAAACCATTATCTTTCAATCAAACTTACTCTGAACCAGAAGAA